>CACXDS010000290.1 GCA_902766425.1 uncultured Lachnospiraceae bacterium | reverse complement strand
GTCCGTCAGGCCGTGCAGATCGGATTTGCCGATGGAGTTTATATGGAAATTCTCTCCGGACTGGAGGAGGGGGACCGGGTATTGAATTCTTCCGTAACCGCATGGGGAACGCAGACGGTAAAGATCGGCAGGGGGGATTACAGCTCCGGTTTTTCGGACAGGGCAGAGTTAACCTATTCCAGCAGCTCCTGGCAGAAGAATTCCATCAAAAATGGAACGGTGTATTTTGTGGAAGGGTATTTTGATCAGTTCCAGCATGTGGATAAGGGACAGGTGGTGGCAAAGGTGAGAGTGGAGCCGGATTCGCTGGCCCTCACCCGAAACGAGACAAGGCTGACCAGACTGAAGGAGAGGCTTGCGGATTTTCAGGAGTCAAATAAAGGGAAAGAGAAGGAAGAATATTACATCAATACGCTGAAGGGCTATCAGGAGCAGATCGGAGAGATCGAGAAGAGCATAGCAGAGCAGCAGGCGGATTTTGCCACAAAGGAGATCCGGGCGGAAAAATCGGGCGTGCTCATCCGGATGGCGGATTTCCAGAAGGAATCCATCATCGGCAGGGATGCCAATCTCTGGGAGATCGCTGATGAGAGCAGCTGCTATATGCTGGTGGCGGATCCCAATCAGCTCCTTCAATATGGAAACGGAGTGCAGATCACTTATACGGATGAACAGCAGCAGGAGAAAACAGTGGAATGCATGGTGGGCAGTATGTCCAGACTGGGTGTGAGCTCCACACTGCGAGGGGATGATGCCATGATCGTATTGCCTCCGGAATCGGTGGAGGACATTCTGATGGGAATGTTCAGCGGAGAATTCTGGGTCCGCAGGCGCTACAAGGTGGAGGCGAAGATCCGGGTGATGAAGGATGTGTTGCTGGTGCCCAGAAATGCAGTCAATGATGTGGGCGGAAAGACCTATGTCTATGTGAAGGATGAGAATGGCGGCGTCAAGGCTCAGGGCTTTGTGGCCGGAGGCTTTAATGAGTCCTATTATTATGTGGTGCAGGGCTTGTCGGAAGGGATGGAAGTATGCTTAAAGTAACCTTACAAAAAATATGGCATAAAAAGTGGATGGTGCTCTGCCTCCTTTTGGGCTGTATCCTTTTGGTGGCCACAGTGGTGAGTTTTCCGCTCTATCGGCATGCAGCCTTTGACCGCATGATCCAGGATGAATTTGATCAGTATGTGGATGAGACCGGACTTTGGCCCTGTATTGACAAGATGACGGTGAATGTAAAGCAGGACAGAGGGGGAGCCACCATCACGAAGATGGAGAATACCCTTTCCGAGCTCAGCCAGGGCATGGGGGTAACACCTAAGGAGAGAATCCGGTATTATTATCTGGCGAAGAGTGCGATCCATTCCACCATGAACCGCACGGATCTCTGGTTGGACGGCTTGAGACTGGCCATGCTCTCCGGTCTCTCTGAGCATGCTAAGATGATCTCCGGGGAAATGTATTCCGAGAAGGGGATCACAGAGGATGGCGCACTGGAGGTGGTGGTGAGCCAGGACTGCCTGATCAACAATAACCTTCTGGTGGGCGAGGTGTTGGAATTTGACAACATGAAGGATGCGGATGGAAATAAGATCCGTCTGAAGATCATGGGTGTGTTTGAGGAGGCTGACAAGACAGATTTTTACTGGCAGATCAAGCCCTCGGATCTGAAGGTGGCAGCCATGGTGAATGAGAATGTTTTCCGGGATTATTTCCTGGGAGAAAATGCCTTTCGCTATACCATGACCTGCAATTATTATCATTTGTTTGAGTATAAGGATCTGACTTCGGATCAGGCAGATCGGCTTTTGGAAAAATCCAGGTATTATTATGAAGAGAGCTCCATCCGCAGTATTCTGGGAACCAATCAGTACCGGGAGATCCTGCAGAGCTATCTGGCAAAGCGGACCAGGATCGAGGCGGCGCTCTTTATCCTGCAGGTGCCGGTGCTGATCCTGCTCTGCGCCTTCCTCTTTATGATCTCGGGGCAGATGTATGATATGGAGAGAAACGAGATCTCCGTCATGAAGTCCAGGGGCGGCTCCAGTGGACAGATGTTTCGGCTGTACCTGTATCAGAGCATGTTCCTAACGGGGATCGGAGCGGCGTTTGGAATTCCTCTCGGAACAGTGTTCTGCCGGATTCTGGGCTCGACCCAGAACTTTCTGGAATTTACCAATCGCAGGACTCTGGAGGTGACTTTTGACGAGTCAGTGTGGAGGTATGCGGCGTTTGCGATCCTGGGAAGCATTCTCATTATGACATTGCCTGCGCTGAAGCACAGCAGGCTCACTATTGTGAAATTAAAGCAATCCAATGCGTTAAAGAAGACAGCACTTTGGGAGAAGCTGTTTTTGGATGTGATCCTTTTGGGAATATCGCTTTACGGTTACTATAGCTTCCGCCAGAATCAGGATACGCTGGCCGGTCAGGTCATGGAGGGGCAGAGCTTGGATCCGCTGCTTTATGCCAGCTCCTCACTGTTCATTCTGGGCATGGGATTGTTGTTCCTGCGCATTCAGCCCTGGGTGATAAGGCTGATCTATGTGCTGGGCAAACGCTTCTGGCGGCCTGCCAGCTATGCATCCTTTGTGGAGAACATTAAAAATGGCAGAAAGCAGCAGTTTATCATGCTCTTTATGATCCTGACCATCTCCCTTGGTATGTATCATGCGGTGGTGGCGCGCACGATCCTGCAAAACGCGGAGGACAATGCAAAATATCTGGAGACGGCGGATATTGTGATCAAGGAAGTATGGAATCGCATGCCCACCGGGCCGGATGCGCAGGCGGTTTCCGGAGCAAATCAGTTTATTGAACCGGACATCAGCAGGTATTCTACGATTCCCGGCGTTGCGCAGTATACCAAGGTATATGTGGATGAATTGGCTCAGGTGAATACACAGGACGGGACTAAGGCTTCTGCGACACTTTTGGGAATTCACACTAGGGAATACGGACAGATCACGGAGCTGGAGGACGGCCTTTTGGCCAAGGCTTATTATACCTATCTGAATGAGCTCGCCCAGGAGCCGAATGGTCTTCTGGTGTCGGCGAATTTCAGGGACAAGATGGGCTATAAGGTGGGCGACAGCCTGCAATATACGGAGCAGTTCGGCAGAACCCTGACGGGCAAAATTGTAGATTTCTTTGAATACTGGCCGGGCTATGAACCGGCGCCTCTTTCCATGCAGGCGGACGGCACCACCCAGAGAACGGACAACAGGATGGTGATCGCCAATATTGCCACTCTGCAAAAGGACCTTGGGGTGTATCCTTACGAGGTTTGGATCAAGCTTCAGAGCTCCGATAATACGGATGGGGTTTATACCTGGATCAAGGATAAGAATATTCATGTGAGCAAATTCCGGGACAGGTCCAGGGAATTGCAGAAGGTGGTGCAGGATCCGCTGCTTCAGGGCACCAACGGTGTGCTGACCATGGGCTTTATCGTGACCATAATCCTGTGCGCAGTGGGATATCTCATCTATTGGATCATGTCTATACGGTCCAGGGAAATGATCTTCGGCGTGCTGCGAGCCTGTGGTATGCACAAGGGAGAGCTCTTCCATATGCTGATCAATGAGCAGATCTTTTCCGGCGTATTGTCCATCTTTGCGGGGATCGGGATCGGACATCTGACATCTCGGATGTTTGTGCCGATGCTGCAGACGGCCTACGCCGCGTCCAATCAGGTGCTGCCCATGAAGCTGATCATCAACCAGATGGATATGAACAGACTGTATATTGTGATTGCCGGTGTTATGGTGATCTGCCTGCTGGTATTGCTCCTTCTGGTACTGAAACTGAATGTGACCAAGGCTTTGAAGCTGGGTGAGGAATAAGGGATGGATAGCAAAAAAAATGAAAATCTCATGATAGAAATACACGATGTGGGACGGGTGTTTCACACGCCATCGGGGGATTATCAGGCGCTGAAATGCGTGAATGCCGGCGTCCGAGAGGGATCCCTCACCATATTGAAGGGGCGTTCCGGCTCCGGAAAGACCACGCTCCTTAATATCATTGGGGCGCTGGACGATCCCACCACGGGCAGAGTGATCATCAATGGACAGAATATCGGGGGCTTAAGCGGTTATCGCAAGGAAATCCTGCGGCGAAAGAGGATCGGATTTGTATTCCAGTCAGTCTCTCTGATGCCCAGCATGAATGCCTTCCAGAATGTGGAGTTTTCGCTTTATATGGCGGGGATCCGGGGAGATCACAGGCATAGGGTGGAGGAGTGTCTTAAGATGGTGGGCTTGGGCAGCAGAATGCACCACATGCCGGCGGAAATGTCCGGAGGTGAGCAGCAGAGAGTGGCCATCGCCAGGGCGCTGGCACACCACCCGGATATTATACTGGCAGACGAGCCGACGGCGGAGCTGGACAGCGCCATGGCGGCAGAGGTGACCAGGCTTTTCCAGGAAATGACGAAGAAGGAAGGGGTCACCATTGTCATGACCACTCATGATGTGGGCCTGATGGATGCGGGGGACATGGTGATCGAGCTGGAGAACGGAGTGCAGATTACTTGATGCTTGGGTGAATTGCAAGGGGGAAATTCGCTGTGCTCCTCTTCAGGCACGCTCGCGCTCTCGGTGCGCCGTATCGGTACATAAGGCGTCAAAATACGCCGCCTAAGTACCGACGGCTGGCACAGAGGCCTGAAGAAGAGCACAGGAGAATCCTTTCGCATATCCGGAGCCGAGTGGAATGGAGCAAGTGTCTGCGAAGCAGACTTAATTCGGAGGAATTATGGCGGAGAATATGATACAGGCGGATGGCCTGGTAAAGATTTATAAGACGAAGCAGACAGAGGTGCTGGCACTTCAGGGACTGGATCTGACGGTGGAGACGGGGGAATTGACGGCACTCATCGGCAACAGCGGCAGCGGCAAGTCCACTTTCTTAAACATGATAGGTGGTCTGGATCGCCCCAGCGCCGGTTCCCTTTTGGTGGGGGGGAAGAATCTTTTCACCATGACGGAAAAGGATCTGGTGGTCTATAAGCGTGATACGGTGGGATTTGTCTGGCAAAACAATGGACGAAATCTTCTTCCCTACCTGTCGGCTGTGGAGAATGTGATGCTTCCCATGCATCTGTCGGGAGAGCACAGAAAGCGGGCAAAGGCCCTGGAGCTTCTGGAGATGGTGGGAATGTCCCACAAGAAGCACAGCAGGCTGAATATGCTGTCCGGCGGAGAACAGCAGAGAATCGCAATTGCCATTGCGTTAGCCAATTCGCCGAAATTATTGCTGGCCGACGAACCTACGGGAAGTGTGGATCCCATGACGGCAAATTATATTTTTGATCTGTTCACAGAGTTAAACAAGGGCGGGCAGACAATCCTGATCGTCACCCATGATGTGGCACTTTCCAAAAAGGTAAAGCGTGTTGTGGCCATTCGGGACGGGAAGATCAGCAGCGAGAGAATCCTCAAGGAAAGCTATGCGGATCGCTTAAAGGAGGTTTCCATTGACTGGAGGCTGGAGGATACCCAGGAGGAGTATGTGGTAATGGATAAGGCCGGCCGCGTACAGATTCCCAGAGAGCTTCTGGATGAGTTGCATCTTCAGGGCAATAAATTAAAGCTGGAAATGCAGGATGGCAGGATTGTCATCACTGCTCCGGAGGCGGAAGAAGCGAAAGAAACCTAAAAAGCTACGAAAAAAGTACAAAAATTCTATGAAAAAACTTAAATTTTAAATAAATTGATTTGACTAAAATTGCTTTCATATGGTACATGTTAAGAAAAAGCAACAAAAATGGAGCATGAATGGTTAAGTTGCACAAAAGAAAAACGATTTCTATGTACAAAATTATTTCAAATTCAAATTTATATCCAAAAATGCGGTGAAATTGCATAAATTTTTGATATTTTTGATGGAAATAAGCAATATGTTTCTTTCAAATAGCAATAATTGAGGAGACATTGAACGGGCGAAACAGTTATAATGACAATTATGAAGGAAAGTATCTCTATTTTTCCACAAGCACTAGGAGGCAGATATGAAGGACTCTACGAAAAAACTATTGATCACCGTAGGCGTTTTGGCAGCATTTGTAGTTTTCTGCTTGGTTTTGAACCTGCGCGGAAAGAAGGACTTTCATGAAAAGTATGAAGGCTACGATCTGACTGTAGACGCCGAGGGCGCAGTGCGTAAAGGCACTTATTCCGGCTATCTGAATCAGCATGCGAATGCTGCTCAGCCCAAGACGGATGTGGATGTGAACCTGTACAATTACGAGAGCGAGGGCGATGTTGAGATTGCCACGAACCTCAGTGGGGAAGGACAGGCTCTCCTGGCTGATCTGGGTTCCAGCGTGACCTGGACTGTGGATGTGCCCCAGGCTGGTCTTTATAATATTTATCTGGAGTACCTGCTCCCGAAGTCCCGCGGTGTTGCTGCGGAGCGCTCGGTATATATCAATGGCGAGCTTCCCTTTGAGGATGCCGGTTCCATTACCTTCAGCCGTATCTGGACGGATGGCGGTGAGAAGAGAGTGGATAACCAGGGCAACGAAATCCGCCCCTCTCAGGTTGAAGTTTATAATTGGCAGAACGGCTACTGTAAGGACAGCATGGGCTATGTGGCAGAGCCCTATCTGTTCTATTTTGAGCAGGGCGAGAATACCATCACCTTTAAGGCGATCAATGAGCCCATGGCTCTTCGCAAGCTGCAGATCGCAGGCGTGAAGACTGATAAGACTTATGAGGAATATCGCGCTTCCGGTCCTTCTGTAAATTCCAGCAGTATGGCACTCACCTTTGAACAGACTGTTCAGGGCGAGGATTCCACTCTGCGTTCCGAATCTTCTCTTTATGCAAAATATGATCGTTCCTCACCCACTACAGTTCCCTACAGTGTGACTAAGACGATCCTGAACTATACCGGCGGTGATGCGTGGAAGTCTTCCGGGCAGTGGATCGAGTGGGAGTTCACAGTTCCTGAGAACGGGTATTATAACATTACCATCAAGGGCCGTCAGAACTATGCCCGCGGTTGCGTGTCCGGCAGAACGCTTTACATCGACGGACAGGTTCCTTTTAAAGAAATGAAGGAAGTAGCCTTCGATTACAAGAATGACTGGGAGTGCAAGACTCTCGGAGATGAAAACGGCGCGTATGAGTTCTATCTGACCGGCGGAACTCACACCCTTCGCCTTGAGGCAAGTCTCGGTGAGGTTGGCTCGGTGCTTGCAGATCTGGAGGATTCCACCTTCCGTCTGAACCAGATGTACAGAAAGATCCTGGTATTTACCGGTGCTACACCCGATAAGTACAGAGACTATAAGATCCAAAAGGTTTATCCGGAAGTGGTGGATGCCATGGCTTTGGAAGCAAAGCGGCTTTACAAGACAGTTGATGACATGGTGGCCATCAGCGGTCAGAAGGCAAATCAGATCGCTACGGCGCAGACTCTTGCTACACAGCTTGAGAGATTTGTGGCAAAGCCCGAGCGTATCACTACTGAATTTACCAGCTTTAAGGATAACATCACTGCACTGGGTACTTCCATTCTGGAAATGAGCGAGATCCGTCTTGACATTGATTACATTCAGGTGACCGGCCTTGAGACCAAGGTAAAGAAGGATAAGGCTAATTTCTTCTCCAAGGCTGCACATGAGATCAAGTCCTTCTTCGCATCCTTCTTTGTTGATTACGATGCAGTGGGTGATGTTTATGAGGAAGGCAGCGGAGAAAAGGTTATTAAGGTATGGGTGCTGACTGGCCGTGACCAGGGTACTATTATGAAGGCGCTTGTGGATGAATCCTTCACTCCCAAGACCGGCATCAAGGTCAATGTGGAAGTGGTACAGGCCAATGTGGTGCTGAACGCGGTTATGGCGGGGCGTGGTCCCAATGCCGCACTTTCCATCGGCGGCGATCAGCCTGTAAACTTTGCACTTCGTAATGCAGCAGTTGATTTAACACAGTTTGATGGGTTTGATGAGGTGTTCTCCAACTTCACTCCCAGTTCCTATGCACAGTATTCACTTGATGGCGCAGTGTATGGTATGCCGGAGACCCAGACCTTCAATGTATTGTTCTATCGTAAGGATATCCTGGAGGAATTGGATCTTAAGGTTCCCAACACCTGGAAGGAACTTATTGAGATGTTCCCCACCATTCAGGGTAACAACATGAACATTGGTATCCCCAGCGCAGCCGGTAATGGTGCCAACAATGCGGCGGATATCAGCCAGTATTTTACAATGCTTTACCAGTATGGCGGTGACCTCTATAATGAAAGAGGAACCAAGACCATTGTAAATGAGGAAGCGGGCGTTGAGGCATTTGCAGATTATGTGAAGTTCTTTAACGATTATGGCGTACCTCTGGTTTATGACTTTGTAAGCCGTTTCCGTTCCGGTGAAATGCCCATTGCGGTTGCCAACTACGGAATGTACAACACCCTGATGGTATCCGCTCCCGAGATCAGAGGTCTTTGGGATTTCACTCTGGTTCCCGGCGTGGAGAAAAAGTCGCCCTCGGGTGAAACCTATATCGACCGTTCCGATTGTATCGTAGGTAGTGCATCCATGATCTTCCCGGACGAGGACGAAGAAATTCTTCAGAATACTTGGGAGTTCTTCAAATGGTGGGCATCCACGGATACTCAGGTTCGTTTCGGACAGGAGATGGAGGCACTGCTCGGAGCTTCCGCAAGATATGCAACTGCTAACAAGAATGCATTTGCCCAGCTGAAGTGGAGTGCGGATGCAATCGAAGTATTGACAAAGCAGTGGGAGCAGACCGTAGGTATCCGAGAGGTTCCCGGAGGATACTACACCGGCCGTCACATCACCAATGCTTGCCGTAAATGCGTGAATGAAAAGTCGGATCCCAGAGAGACCATTTTGGATTATTCGATATTAATTAATGAAGAGTTGACCAAGAAACGAAAAGAATTCGGTCTTCCGACGGAGTAAGGAGAGTGAAGCATGAGCAACCAATATTTTAACAAGTACTTCAAACTGCGAAAGCATGAAGCAAAGGTGGCTTGGAAGAAGGCGAAGATCAGTAAGATGTGTTATCTCTTCCTCCTGCCATATGCACTCCTGTTCACCATGTTCTACATACTACCGGTGATCAATTCAATTTTTTACAGCTTTACTTACTATAATATCTTGGAAAAGCCGAGATTTATAGGATTGCACAATTACATCAGCCTGATCCTGGAGGACGATGTATTCTTGATCGGTATTAAAAACACCTTTATGATCGCAATCATCACAGGTCCTCTTGGATATATCCTGAGCTTCCTGTTTGCATGGCTGATCAATGAGTTACCCAGATGGATCCGAGCTATTACAATCGTTGTATTCTATGCTCCCTCCATTTCGGGAACGCTATATACGATCTTCTCCGTATTCTTCAGAGGCGACTCTTACGGATATGCAAACGCCTTCCTACAGGACTGGGGCTTCATCGATGCTCCGATCCTATGGTTCAATGATCCGAGATACATGCTTCCGATCTGTATGGTGATCATCCTCTGGATGAGCCTGGGAGCAGGATTCCTCTCCTTTGTAGCAGGTCTTCAGGGTGTGGATGGATCCCAGTACGAAGCGGGCTACATGGATGGTATTAAGAATCGTTGGCAGGAGCTGTGGTACATCACTCTTCCTAATATGAAACCTATGTTGATGTTCGGTGCGGTTATGACCATTACTTCATCCTTCGGTGTGTGTGATGTGACCATGGCCCTCTGCGGATATCCCAGTACCGACTACGCAGCACGAACGGTTGTGACTCACTTGTTTGACTATGGTTTTTCCAGATTTGAAATGGGTTATGCGTGTGCCATCGCAACCATGTTGTTCTTGATCATGATCTTATGTAACAAAGCAATTCAAAGTCTGTTGAGAAGAGTAGGAACCTGATATGAGCAAAAAAAACAAAGAAACCGAAGTAGTAAAACATCATTTGATCCAGAGAAGAAAACCCAATCGTTCCATTGGAGGCGACCTTGCTATCTATATCTTTTTGATCCTGGTGGGTATTGCCATGGTGTTCCCGCTGGTTTACGCCATCAATGCCGCACTGAAGCCTTTGGATGAGCTGTTTATGTTCCCGCCTAAGGTCTTTGCAAGAAACCCTACACTGGATAACTTTGCAGACCTGTTTGTCAATATGAGCAAATCCACAGTTACCTTCAGCCGCTATGTCTTCAACACAGTATTCATGACGGCAGCCGGTACTGCAGGGCATCTGCTCATTGCTTCCATGGGTGCCTTCGTGCTCGCAAAGTACGAGTTCCCCGGCGGACAGACCTTCTTTAAGATGGTCACCGTGGCACTGATGTTCAGCGGATATGTAACGCAGATCCCTAACTATCTGATCATCAACAAGCTGGGATGGATCGATACCTATTGGGCAGTAGTGATCCCTGCATTTGCATTCCCCATGGGCTTCTTTTTGATGAAGCAGTTCATGGAAGGTCTTCCCTCCTCCTTGATCGAGGCGGCAAAGATCGATGGCGCAAGTGAGTGGAGAGTATTTACTCAGATCGTTATGCCCAATGTAAAGCCGGCCTGGCTGACCATGATCATTTATTCCGTGCAGGCATTGTGGAATAATCCGCAATCCACATTCATTTTCTCCGAGGAAAAGAAGACCCTTGTATATGCACTGAACCAGATTCAGAGTGGTGGTATCGCGAGAACCGGTCAGGCTCAGGCGGTGCTGATCATTGTTATCGCCGTTCCGATCACGATCTTTATGTTTTCGGAAAGCCAGATTCTGGAGACCATGGCAAGCTCAGGGTTGAAGGATTGATGGAAGGAGAGAATCAGATATGACGAAGAAACATGTTAAAAATTTCATCAAAGGCTTGAGCGCGTTCGTTGCAAGTGCCTGCATTCTGGTTGGTTCTTCTATGACGGCTCTGGCAGAGGGCAGCTACACCTACTGCTATGACTATTGGGGAGAGGTTCAGGATTCCCCCAATGCATATGATGTGGTTGGCGTTTATACCTTCAAGGATCTTGGATTGGATCTGCAGCTCAATAACCCTGCGGGTTTGACCGCTAACGGTGATATGATCTTTGTCTGTGACACGGGTAATAACCGTATTCTTCAATTCAAGCGCACAGCCATCGATAAGCTGGAGCTGGTTCGCAGCATTGAGGAGTTCAAGGGGGATGTAGAGGTGAACACCTTTAAGAATCCCAAGGATTTCATGATCGATGAGGAAGGATATTATTATATCTGCGACACGGATAATAATCGTGTATTGAAGCTGGATTCCGATCTGAACTACATTATGAGTTTCAACAAACCGGTTGATGCCACACTGGACGCCGATCAGGTATTCCAGCCCACGAAGCTGGTGGTGGATGGCGCAGGACGTGTATATTGTATCGCAACCGGTATCAATAAGGGCTTGATCAAGTACGAAGCAGACGGACAGTTCTCCGGATTCGTGGGAGCAACCCCTGTTGTGTTTGATTTTATGGACTATGTCTGGAAGAGACTGGCATCCCAGGAGCAGAGAGATAAGCTGCTGAACTTTGTTCCTACCGAGTATGACAACCTCTACAGAGATCATGACGGATTCATCTATGCGGTATGTGCGAGCCATTTGGAGGAGGATCTGAAGTCCGAGAGCGCACAGGCAGTCCGTAAGCTGAATCTGAAGGGTGATGATATTCTGATCCGTAATGGAGATTTCCCGATCTATGGTGACCTCTACATGGGTTCCGGCGGTGGTCATGACGGCCCGTCCCAGATTACGGATGTAACAGTATTTGACAATGATGTTTATGTCTGCCTGGATAAGAACAGAGGTCGTTTGTTCGCCTACGACAATCAGGGTCGTCTGCTCTATGTCTTCGGCGGAAACGGCAACGAGGATGGATACTTCAGAACTCCTGTTGCCATTGATCATATCGGTTATGACCTGTTTGTACTGGATACGCTGGATAAGAGCATTACAATTTTCACACCGAATACCTACGGCAAAATGATATTTGATGCCATTGATCAGTTTGATGCCGGTGAATACACTAAGTCCGGCGAAACCTGGCAGAAGGTTATGGATCTGAATGGAAATTATGATCTGGCTTACATCGGAGTTGGGCGTTCCCTTCTTCGTCAGGAGCGTTACAAGGAAGCGATGAAGTATTTCGAACTGAAATACAACGATGACAATTATTCCAAGGCCTTGAAGCAATACAGAAAGGAATGGGTGGAGGATCATATTCTGGTAATCTTCATCCTGGTATTTGCCGTACTGATCATCCCTATGATCATCGGAAGGCTTGGTAAGATCAAGCATGAAATTGACACCGCAGATATCTTCAAATATTAGTTTAGGGAGGTTACTATGTTAACTTCGGCAAGAATTGAAAAGCTTCAGAGGTTTTGGAAGTCCTTTAAGTTTGCGTTCTATTGTGCTACCCATCCGCTCGACGGATATTGGGATCTGACACATGAACGGCGCGGCACCTATGCTGCAGCAAACTTTATTCTGTTCCTGACAGTCTTTACAAAATTGATCAAGCTACAGTTTACAAGCTTTGTCATTGAGCCCATCGACTGGGAGAATACCAATATTTTCCTACATATTGCAAGTATTTTGTTCCCGTTGGCTATCTGGGTTGTGGCAAACTGGGGTCTGACCACATTGTTCGACGGAAAAGGAAAGTTTGGACAGATTTATATGGCAACCTGTTACTGCATGTTGCCCTATCCCATGATCCAGATTCCTCTGATTTTCCTCAGTAATGTGGTTACCTCGGAGGAGAAAGAGTTTTATTCGGTTCTGAGCGCATTGTCCTTGGTATGGGTGCTCTTCTGGATCATTCTGGCCATGGGACAGATCCATGAGTTCTCCGTTGGTAAGAACTTCTTCTTTACGATTGCCAGTCTGTTTGGAATGCTTGTCATTGTGTTTATCCTGCTTTTGTTCTTCAGCATGATTTCACAAGGTGTTGCATACTTTATCTCGCTGGGAAAAGAAGCGATGTTCCGAATGTCGTAGCCTCGGGGGGATCATAAGAACGGAAGGATGGGAATGGACATGAAGAAAGAAGAAAAAGCATTAAAGCCGATCAATAAAAAGGCGAAACTAAGTAAAGAGACCATTAAAACATTAAAGGGTCTGATCTTCCCCACCATAGTGCTTGCTTTTGTCCTGATTATTATCTTCGTCATTGTGAATTCCAAGGATACCGCAACGACGGGGAACAATATCAAGGTGCACTCCTATGACGGAGACGGCAAGGAAGTGGTTTTGGAGAACGGGGATCTGAAGTTTACCTTGGATTCCACCACGACTCAGTTCACTGTGGAGGTAAAATCCACCGGAAAGGTATGGCGCTCCAATCCCGAAAATGCAGCGCAGGATACCATTGCAACAGGTGATAAGAAGGGTGAGCTTTCTTCCTTGTTGCTTCTTACCTATCGTGAAAACACCGGTAAGGAGACTCCCTTTAATGCTTTTACACACAGTGCGGAAAAGGGTTTGTATGAGATTGAAGCGACAAAGGATTATATTAAGGTTTCCTACTCCATCGGTAATGTGGAGAAGGAATACATTATTCCTCCTGTCATGTATGCCGCTGAATATGAAAAGTGGACCGGCTTAATGGAATCCACAGAGCTTTCCACTGTTAAGAATTACTATAAGAAGTATGATCCCAATAAGCCCGGCAAGAAGGATGATGTGGATGCCCTGAAGGAGAGATACGCTCCCTATGCAAATGGTGAAGTGATCTATGCCCTTCGAGACGATCCCACTAATCCGATAAAAAAGGTGAAAAAGCAGGAGATGGAAGCCATCTTTGAGAAGATCGGCTACACCATGGATGATTATAAGGCTGACAAGGCGAATGATGCCAACGAGGCTGAGACTGAGGAGCAGCAGGTTTATAATGTGAACATGTACTATCGCCTGGAAGGCAAGGATCTGGTGGTTGAGATTCCCTTCAATGAGATCGAGTATCCCAACGGAGTTCTCCCCTACAAGCTGACTCCGCTCCCTTATTTCGGCGCGGCAGGAACGGCTGAGGACGGCTTTATGTTTGTCCCCGAGGGTGGCGGAGCCATCATTAACTTTAACAATGGCAAGCAGGCTCAGAATGGATATTACGCAAATGTATATGGCTGGGATATGGGACTCTACAGATCCGAGCTGGTACATAACACCAGAGCATATTTTAATACCTTTGGTATCAGCGAGGGCGACGATTCCTTCCTCTGCTTCCTGGAGGATGGCGCTTCCTATGCCTCCGTTCAGGCAGATATCAGCGGTCATTACAATACCTTTAACTATGCAAACTCCGTATATAGGGTAGGTCTTGGTGAGAAGTATGATATCACCGGTATGTCAACCACCGATGTCTATGTATTTCTTCCCAATCTTCCCGATGAGACAATCTCACAGAGATATCGCTTTATTGACTCCGGTGAGATTCAGACCATGGCAGATACCTATAAGGATTACTATGTAGGCACCCATAAGGATCTGTTCCAGAAAAAGACCGAGACCAGCGCTCCTGTTGTTGTGGAAGTGGTTGGAGCAATCGATAAGGTTAAGCAGGTGCTTGGTGTTCCTGTTTCCCGTCCTTTGAAGCTTACCACTTATAAGGAAGCAAACGAGATGATCACCCAGCTCCATTCGGACGGACTCCAGAATATGTCTGTGAAGCTCACCGGTTGGATGAACGGCGGTGTGAATCAGAAGATCCTGAAGAAGTCCAAGACCGTGGCTGCACTGGGGAGCAGCGGAGATCTGAAGAAATTTGCACAGAATGCAAGTTCCCTCGGAATCGACCTTTATCTGGATGGCGTAACCCAGTATGCGTATGACAGTAATCTGTTGAACGGCTTCAATTCCTATGCGGATGCTGCCAGATTCATCACCAAGGAGAGAGCGGAGCTCTATCAGTACAGTACCGTGACCTATGCCGCAAGAGAAGGAGCAGAATCCTATTATCTGCTTCATGCAAATCTGGCTAAGCAGATGGCTGATAATCTGGCTAAAGCGGCAAATAAATATAATGCTAATATTTCCTTCCGGGATATCGGAATGGATCTCTCCGCGGATTATTACAGAAGAAACACCGTTACCCGTGAAATGGCTAAGAAGAATCAGATCCAGCAGTTTGCAGATCTGGGCAGCAACGCTAAGCTCATGATCAACATGGGCAATGATTATGCTTTGATGTACAGTGACATGGTGACCAACATGGATCTGAAGGGAAGCGAATACACCATCATTGATGAGTACTTCCCCATGTATCAGATGGCTATTCATGGCTATAAGGATTACACCGGCGAATCCGTTAATATCGCTCCGGATCCCGAAAATGAAATTCTGTATGCTGCAGAGTATGGCGCAGGACTTTCCTTTACCATTATCAAGGAGTCGCCCTTCGCACTGCAGAAAACCCTTTACACCGAATATTTCGGCGCAAGCTATGACACTTGGCATGACAAGATAGTTGATATATATCAGCGTTACAACAGGGAGCTGGGACATGTGTTCAATCAGGATATGACAGGCCATGTGACTTTCGAGTCCGGGCTGACCTGCACCACATATGCGGACGGCACCAAGGTATATGTGAACTATAATCAGACCGACAAAGAAGCGGATGGCAGAAGAATACCCGCCAAAGATTATGTAGTGGTTCGGTGATAGACAAAAATCTTAGAAAGGGTTAGAATTATGAAGAAACAACAAAACAAGTTGGCAGGCCTTCAGAAACAGAAGGCAATAGCGGGATATATCTTTATATCTCCCTTCATTATCGGTTTCCTGATGTTCATGGTGAAACCGCTGCTGCAATCCCTCTACATGAGCTTCTGCGAAGTGGAGCTGGCCGCCGGAACCTTTAATATGGTCTGGCAGGGCATAGAGAAATATCGATATGCCTTCCGGGGAGATGCAGATTTCAACAGACTGGTAGTAGAGGAATTTGTTCAGATGATGATCAATTCCGTGGCGATCATGGTGTTCAGCTTCTTCGTATCCTTGATCCTGAATCAGGAATTCAAGGGCAGAGCGTTGGTAAGGGCGGTGTTCTTCCTTCCCGTGATCCTGTCCTCCGGTATTGTTCTGGGATTGGATACCAATAACTCCCTGATGGATACCATTCAGGTTTCCGTACAGGAGGCAGCCTCCGGAGTATCTGTAACAGGCGCCCTCGAGAGCATTCTCCGAACGGCGGGCATCGGTGTCAGGGCCTTTGAAAAGGTGTTCGAGGTCATCGATCAGATTTATGACATCGCCATTGCATCAGGTATACAGATCATCATCTTCCTGTCCGGTCTGCAGACCATCTCCTCCAGCATGTACGAAGCTGCAGACATTGAAGGATGCACCGCATGGGAGAGCCTTTGGAAGATTACCTTCCCGATGATCAGTTCCATGTTCCTGGTAAACTGGATTTACACCATCATTGATTACTGTATGAGAGATACCAATCAGGTGATCGAGAAGGTGCAGACAGTCATGATTCAGAATATCAACTACGGGCTTGCTTCTGCAATGTCCTGGATCTATTTTGTGATCATGATCGCATTTGTGGGAATTACCTCATTGCTGATTTCGAAGGGGGTTTACTATTATGACTAAGACAAAAGTAAAACAGGATAGTAGCTTCTGGGAGCGAAATCGTAAATCCGAGGGTTATCTGCTCAGAAAGACCATATTTAAGTATGCGGTCAGCATTGCCCGCTTTATCCTTCTTTTTGGTATGTGCTTTCTGATCCTGCAGCCGATCCTGAATAAGATCTCCGTCAGCTTCATGACCCTGGATGATATTTATAATCCGACTATCGTGCTGATCCCGGAGCATCCCACCACGGAGCATTATAAGCTAGCATATCAGCTGATGGATTACAAAAACGCATTTATCAATTCCATGGTGATCTCTCTGACCATCGCAATTGTGCAGATTACAGTGACAACCCTTGTAGGATATGGATTTGCCAGATTTGATTTTCCCTTCAAAAAGTTTTGGTTTGCCTGCGTGATGATGGTAATTTTGATTCCGCCCCAGACAATTTCCATATCTTTACACCTACATTTTAGATACTTTGACATTTTGGGATTGCATAAATTGCTGACTGGTGATAGTATAAACCTTAGAGGATCTGTACTTCCTTACTACCTGATGAGTTTAGGATGCATGGGCCTGAAGAACGGACTGTATATTTACATGATCCGTCAGTTCTTCCGTAACATCCCGAAGGAACTGGAGGAGGCAGCATATGTGGATGGCTGTGGTACGCTGATGACCTTCGTCCGTATCATGCTCCCGGATGCAAAGCCCATCTTGACCTCATGCTTCCTGTTTGCATTTGTATGGCAGTGGACCGATGGATTCTACTCCAAGCTGTTCCTGGGTAATGTATCCCTGCTGAGCAGAAATCTGGATACCTTGGTAGATACGCTGGGTACCTACCTGATGAGAATTCTGGGTATCAAATCCACGGTGCCCCCTGCATATGGCAATGCGATTCTGGCAACCGGTACCTTGATGTTCATCATGCCCTTGATCATCCTGTACCTGTTTGCGCAGAGAGGCTTCGTAGAGAGTTTGTCCAGTTCCGGTATCAAGATGTAAGAAAAGAGATATATCATTCCAGCTCTGGCCTGGCATCCCGGATAGCAATATCGCCGGCCGGAGGAATGGAATATATATATAAAAGGAGGAAAAAAATGAAGAGTAAAATGTTCAAGAAACTGATGGCAGGTGTTTTGACCATGACTATGACTGCTGGTCTTGCAGCATGCGGCGGCGGCTCCAATGAGTCCACCGAGAGCGCTAATGCAAGCGCCAGCAACAACGAAAGCAAATCCCAGGAGTCTACTTCCAGCGCTGGCAGCAGCGAGGCTAGCACTTCCGAGGACGAGACCAGCCCTTATCCCATCCTGAAGGATGCTAACGGCAATGTTTACGATCTGGGCGGCATGGAGATCATCATCCGTGACTGGTGGACCGATCCCGAAGCTCCCACTGTAAATGTTGGTGAGTACGCAGAGGCTCAGGAGGAGTGGCGTGAGTGGATCCAGGAGACCTACAACTTCAAGATCGTTCAGAAGCAGATCTCCGGTTGGGGAGAAGTTCCTCAGGACTTCACCGACTATGTGACCCAGAATGGCGATGAGAACAACTATGTATTTATTATGAGAGAGGATCCTTCCCTTACCAGCCAGATCAACAAGGGTATGATGTATGACCTTGCTACTCTGGACTGCCTTGACTTCAGCTCCGAGAAGCTGTCCTGCAACGGCGTTGCACAGGCATTCACCAAGGGTAACAGCATCTACGCTATGTATGATGGTCCTTCCGAGCCTCGTGGAGGTGTATACTTCAACAAGAGACTGCTCGAGGAGATCGGTATGACCGCTGACGAGCTGTATGATCTGCAGAAGAATAAGCAGTGGACCTGGGATAAGATGGAAGAGATCATGGCTAAGGTACAGCGTGATATCGACGGCGACGGTGTTTACGATGTATTTGGCTGTAACTGTAACAATGGTGGTCTTGTAAACTGCGCAATCTATTCCAACAACGGTAAGATCGTAGGCAAGGACGCTGACGGCAAATATACTTATTGTCTGGAAGATGCTAACACCATGCAGGCTATCGAGTGGGCTGATAAGATCTACAGAACCTACTGGGAGACCCCCGATGATGCTTGGGATCAGTATAAGGAGAGCTTCACAAACGGCAAGTACCTCTTCATGTTCGAGGAAGCATGGGCAGGTCAGGCTAACAGCTTCGTTCCTACCATGACCGATGACTGGGGCTTCCTGATGTTCCCCATGGGACCTCAGGCTGATGACTATGTCATGAAGGCTTCTAACAACCCTGTTGTAATTCCTTCCTGCTACGATGCAGATCGTGCTTGGAAGATCGCATTCGCTTGGAACCTTTACACCGATACCGTTCCCGGTTTCGAGGGTGAGAACGATGCATGGCAGGCTGGTTACCAGACCTTCGATTCCAGAGCTATCAACGAGTCCCTGGGTGTAATGAGAATGAAGGGCGTTTCCGCACTTGAGAACATCATTCCTGATCTTGATGCAACTCTGCTTCTGTGGAATGTTGGACCTAACGGCAAGAAGCCTTCCGAGCTGGTTGAGGGCTGCCGCGACAACTTCAAGGCTGCAATCGATGCTGCTAATAACCAATAATTTCCAAGCATCAACTAATTTCATTTGTAACTAAGTTAATAACTCAATCATTTATGAGGGATGGTGTTTCCGGGACTCCATCCCTCCTTTTTATTGCAAAAAGCATGTCCCTTCTCGATTTTTATTCCCGCAGGCAATGAAACAATTGACATGCTTGAATGTCATTTTTGTAAAACGAGATAAGACAACCGGAAAAGAGGAATGAAAGGAACTGAACTGAGCATAAAATAGAGGAATAGAAAAATGCAATAAAAGCACAGAGGTGATTATGCCATGCAGGGATCCTATCGTATCAGAAAATATCTATGATTATATTACAGACTTTCCTGTCGCGGAGACGCAGGAACCGGATTCGGTTGTGTGTAAGGAGAAGGTGGATGAGCGCTTTGAGATCATTTATGTGGATAACGGAAGACTACCCAGCTTAGAGAGCAGCTTTTATGAATATCAGGGGCTTCCGAAGCTTTACGGTCTTATGCAAATTGATGGTGATGCGCCAATTATTCCTCCAAGCAGTGTGCCTCCCTTTGACCCGGTCCCCTTGATTGCAAGCGGAATTGTACAGACCCAGGGTCCGCCCCTTAATCTCACAGGATTTGGGACTGTCATCTGTCTTATCGATACAGGAATTGATTACACCAATCCACTGTTTCGGGATGAACTGGGAAATACAAGGATTCTGGCAATTTGGGATCAAGGAGATCAGTCCGGAAGACGGCCGGATGGATTTCAATATGGGACGGAATACACAAGAGAACAGATCAATCAGGCACTTCGCAGCAATAATCCCTGGGAGAGTGTGCCAAGCAGAGATGAAATTGGCCATGGAACCGCATTAGCCAGTGTGGCAGCCGGGAATATAGCCGGAATTGCTTCAGCATCAGTGAATCAATTCCTTGCCGGGGATGGAATAGAATCAACTGCATCTGAAGAACCCCCTGTTTCCTCCTCCTCGGAAATCATGGCAGGAGGTATTTTGCGTAATATTCCTCTTGGGTTTCGCGGAGCGGCTCCTGAGTCCGAGCTGGTTGTGGTAAAGCTTAAATCTGCTAAAGAATACTTGAAAAGCTACTATCTTGTGCCTGATGAGGCGTTGGCTTATCAGGAGAATGACATTATGCTGGCTGTAAAATATTGTGATCAGTTTGCGCAGCTTTTCCGACGCCCGATTGTAATCTGCATCGGACTCGGGACTGCTCAGGGAGATCACAATGGCACATCGCCCTTGTCTGTATATTTGAATTCCATATCCGTAAAACGAGGACGGGTAGTGGTGGTATGCGGCGGAAATGAGGGGAATAAGGCGGGGCATTTTCGAGGGGATTTCTTTCCTGCACCGGCCTCCTCCGGCTCGAATACAGGAGAACTGCAATCGATCAGCAGGAATGTGGAACTACGTGTGGCGGAGGGAAATCAAGGCTTTTGCATGGAGATATGGGGTAGGAGAACAAATGTGATCAATGTGGGTCTGCGTTCGCCCGGTGGAGAATCGATTCCGCCCATCCCCTTGGGACTTCAGCAGAGCGTCACCTTTGGTTTTGTCTATGAGAGGACGGAAGTGACCATTTATTCTACATTAGTGGAAAACTCATCCGGCGATGAGCTGATTTTTTTTCGTATGTTGTCACCAACACCGGGCATATGGACCATACGTGTGATCGGTCAGGCGGACATGTCCGGTGGGACCTTTGACATATGGCTTCCCATCTCGCAATTTCAGTCTTCACCGGTTTATTTTCTGGGACCGAATCCTGACATCACGATGACAGAGCCTTCTATGGCATCCGAGGTGATCTCTGTATCTGCTTATCAGGCTGCCAATGCGAGCTTTTATATCGATTCGGGGCGAGGGTTTTCCAGATCCAATGAGCCAAGGCCTGATCTTGCAGCCCCGGGAGTGGATGTCACCACCGTCTATGGAAAACAGAGCGGCACGGGATTGGCAGCAGCTCTGACGGCAGGGGCTGTGGCACAATTATTGCAATGGACAATTGTGGAAAAAAACAATATATTTGCTGACAGCCGTGTCATAAAAGGATACCTGATCAGAGGAGCTAAGAGGGAGGAGAGCATAGTCTATCCGGATGAAGAGTGGGGCTATGGGAGGCTCGATCTGGTAGGAGTATTCAGCAGCCTTCGCACCTGAAGCGATGCTTGGTCTTTTCGCTCTATTTGCAGAGTAAGTTCGTTCCATTTTGCACAGGCAAGCAGCAACAATACCCGTGCCGGTTTGTCCTTTGCGCCATCTCAGTATGCCTGACAAGGCGTTCATGGTTTGCGCTACCAATTATGATCGTTTGGCAGGAATAATCCAGGAATAATCCGGGAACTCCGGGAATAGAATGGAGGGAGAGACCAGCACAGGAAATAAAAAATGAAAAAGTACCCCTATCAGAATGTGTTGTCCATGCTTCTGGTGTTGGCTATGGCCTTCTTTGCAGGCAGAGGAATCGCAGATTTTGCGGAAAGCTTTAATACAAAAGGAATGGAAACCATGGGGGATGCTTCCCTTGCGGAGGTTGCAGGCACCTCCCTGATGCAAAGGACAGATTCTCCCTCCCTTGCGCAGAAGGCGAGCTCTCCTTCCCTTACAGGGATGGCGGGCTCCGGTTCCCTTTTATCCCAAACCGAAAACTGGGGCCTGGGGTTCGGCGCAGCCGGCGCGAAGCCCTCCGGCAATGCCACCACAGCGGAGATGAAAGAATATAACGCCTACTATATGGCGGAAGGAGATGAGAAAAAAATATATCTCACCTTCGACTGCGGGTACGAGAACGGCAATACCGAGGCGATTCTGGATGCACTGAAAAAGCACGGTGCTTCCGGTACCTTCTTTGTGGTGGGACATTATTTGGAATCCGCGCCGGAATTGGTAAAAAGAATGGTGGAGGAGGGGCATGCCGTCGGCAACCACACCTACCACCATCCGGATATGTCTAAGATCTCGGATCTATCCACCTTTCAGAAGGAGATGGACTCTGTGAGAGAAAAATTCAAAGAAGTAACGGGGCAGGAGATGCCCATGTATTATCGTCCTCCCCAGGGGAAATATAATCTGCAGAATCTTCAGATGGCAAAGGAACTCGGCTACGCTACCTTCTTTTGGAGCCTGGCCTATGTGGATTGGAATGTGGATGATCAACCCACCCATGAGGAGGCGTTTCATAAGCTCACCTCCCGGATTCACCCCGGTGCCATCGTTCTGTTGCACAATACCTCTAAAACCAATGGGGAGATTCTGGATGAGCTTCTCACCAAATGGGAGGAGATGGGCTACACCTT
>CACXDS010000289.1 GCA_902766425.1 uncultured Lachnospiraceae bacterium | reverse complement strand
ACATGGTCGATGATCTTTACATTATGCAGTCCAAAATGGGCCACATTATCCTCCAGAGTGCTGCGGTCCGCACGACTGTACTCCACCGCAATGACGGAGCCCTCCGGTGCCTGCAGCGCCGCCTCGATAGCAATGCTCTCGCCGCCGATCACCACCAGATCATCCTGCGGGTCCACCGCCATCTTGTTCAGGATCACAGCGCGGATCTCACTTCCCACATAATGGATGGAGCCCCGCTGGAATTTCTCATTGCTCAGACCGATCTTTGCCGTATTCCGGGCGTTGGGATTTAAGATCAGCATGCCGGCAGAGGCATTGATCCCGCGGTCGATCATATCCTTCACCTGCTGATGCAGAATGGGACCGGAGGGATCGGAACCCTCGTTGTACCACACCTCGCACTCCCCGAGACCGGCGCTCCAAAGGCGATAGAATATATCATCGATCCCGGCATTGGTAAACACCATGGTGGTCTTGTGAGCCTCCACCGTAGGGATCACATTCTTATTCTTCTTCGTGATGTCGATCATCTTGACATGCTCCAGATCAAGAGATGTATTCTTGGCAAAATACTGAAGCCAGCTCAAGATTACTTCATTAGTAAAAATCTGTTTTTCCATAAGGTAAACCCCCTTGTATAATATGATTCGGTATTATAATATTTGTTTTTATCCGGCTCACCGTCTTTTCCGGACGCTGCGAAGGATCAGGACAGCCCCCACCACCCAGATCAGGATCATCAAGATCCCGACAGGGATAAAAATAGAATCCTCCGACCAATCCCCGCCTCCCCGGCTTTCCAGCCACAGCGCGGAGACAAACAAAATGGCATAAAAGAGCCAGACCACACTGATCAGCAGACAACCCAGCAGAAGGATGGAGGGAATGATCCTCCGTCCGAAGGATTGCCGGGAGGAGCGATCCTGCGCCACATCATAAGCTTCATCGGAATCCTGCGCCACACCATAAGCCTCATCGGAACCCTGCGCCACATCATAAGCTTCATCCGTATCAAATTTCCCATCGGAGAAAGCATTCCGTTGATAGACCTGTCCGGGCTTGCAATAATAACCCTCCCCCACCGCAAG
The DNA here is from genome assembly GCA_902766425.1 of uncultured Lachnospiraceae bacterium. Classification (GTDB taxonomy): domain Bacteria; phylum Bacillota; class Clostridia; order Lachnospirales; family Lachnospiraceae; genus Acetatifactor. Next base: position 2,265 of record CACXDS010000289.1, on the reverse strand, counting down.
CTCAGAGTACTCCGAGCGATTCAGCAGATTCCAGGCCTTTCTTCCGTCCTCGTCATCTACGACCAGAGATGCCTCGTCCTCCAAATGATAAGAAAATCCAAATACCGGGTGGGAGGGCATATCCGTGAGATCAGTGCCATCAAGCAGAATCCGACCGGGAATATCATTGTCCTCCAAGAACTGTTTCTTTGACATGAGGGAAGTCATATCCCGGGAACGAAAGATCTCTTGCATTCTGATTGCTCCAAACTGCCGATTGAACCTGCCGACAACGCTTTTCTACAGTATAACACTTTCCCGCCCATTTGTAAAAAAAATCTTGTCATCCACCCATGATTATTTTATAATGTGAACGAAGCGCAGAGAATAATATCAAACAAGGCTACCCATGAGAAAAGCAGCCTGCCAAGTAGCTTCACAAGATAATTTACGACGGAGGAATGACATGGGAAACGACCAAAACAAAGTGCCGCATTCGAAGGAATCACAGACAGGCTCCCGCACCGGACACATTTCCCGGGAAAAGATCCTGGTCATTGATTTCGGCGGCCAGTACAACCAGTTAGTGGCCAGACGCGTCAGAGAATGCAATGTTTACTGTGAAATCTATTCTTATAAGACCGACATTGAAAAAATTAAGGCCATGAATCCCAAGGGTATCATCCTGACGGGGGGGCCCAGTAGCTGTTATGAAGAGAATGCCGCAACCTGCTCGCCGGAGCTTTTTGAGCTGGGCGTTCCCGTACTGGGACTCTGTTATGGTGCGCAGCTCATGAGCCATGTTCTGGGAGGCAGAGTGGAAAGAGCGCAGGCCCGTGAATATGGCAAGACCGAGGTGGATGTGGATGTGACATCCCCCCTGTTTACTGATGTAACGCCCCATACAGTATGCTGGATGAGCCATTTTGATTATATTTCCAAGCTGGCGCCCGGATTCCGCGCGGTGGCCACCACAGCCAATTGCCCTGTGGCAGCAGCAGAATGCCGGGAAAAGAACCTCTACGCGATCCAGTTCCATCCCGAGGTGCTCCACACAGCGGAGGGCTCCAAAATGCTCTATAATTTCGTTCGTGGGATCTGTGGCTGCGCCGGAACCTGGCGCATGGATTCCTTCGTGGAGAGCACCATTCAGGATATCAGGGAAAAGGTGGGAACAGGCAGAGTGCTGCTGGCTCTCTCCGGTGGCGTGGATTCCTCCGTGTTGGCGGGACTCCTTTCCAAGGCCATCGGGAAGCAACTCACCTGCGTCTTTGTGGATCATGGCCTGCTGCGCAAAAATGAAGGAGACGAGGTGGAAAGCGTCTTTGGAGAAGGCGGCCAGTTTGATCTGAACTTTGTCCGCGTCAATGCCGCTCAGCGCTATTATGTCAAGCTTGCGGGAGTGACGGAGCCGGAGCGGAAGCGCAAAATCATCGGCGAGGAATTCATCCGTATTTTTGAGGAAGAGGCAAAGAAGATCGGTGCAGTCGATTTTCTGGCCCAGGGTACCATCTATCCGGATGTGGTGGAGAGCGGTCTGGGCGGAGAATCAGCTGTGATCAAGTCACATCACAATGTGGGCGGCCTTCCGGATTATGTGGATTTTAAGGAGATCATCGAGCCGCTGCGCAGCCTTTTCAAGGATGAGGTTCGTCAGGCGGGGCTGGAGATCGGCCTTCCCGAAAAGCTGGTATTCCGTCAGCCCTTCCCTGGCCCGGGTCTGGGAGTTCGTATCATCGGCGACATCACCGCCGAGAAGGTACAGATCGTGCAGGACGCCGATGCCATCTACCGGGAGGAGATCGACAGGGCAGCAGCCGAATACAAGAAGGAAAACGGCAAGGAAGCCCCCTGGTTCCCCAACCAGTATTTCGCGGCCCTCACCAACATGCGCTCCGTGGGCGTCATGGGGGACGAGCGCACCTACGACTACGCCATTGCCCTTCGTGCCGTGAAAACCATCGACTTCATGACCGCCGAGGCCGCCGACATTCCCTTCGCAGTCCTTCAGACCGTCATGAGCCGCATCATCAACGAAGTGCGTGGAGTAAACCGGGTATTCTATGACATCAGCTCCAAACCCCCCGGAACGATTGAGTTTGAATAATACCGGACGGTTTTCAGGTGAATAATGAAATCGTTCCAGATTATCGGGAGCCGCCAGCTTCAATGAGCTGATGAATGTGTTGCTTTGAATCATTGTATTTGAACGTAGGCCAGTAATTTATTATCGATCATTCCTGATGCCCCCAATGCGGGGCATCGGAATTCTTCTTCTTTCAGATT
>CACXDS010000288.1 GCA_902766425.1 uncultured Lachnospiraceae bacterium | reverse complement strand
GGCTTCTTCTGAAGCCCAATAAAAGAAAGAGAGCAGGATAACGGCTGCCAGTACGAAAAGCATACTTCTCTTATGTTTTCTGAAAAAAGCTTCAGCCACCCTTCTGCCTCCTTTCCTTCGGCCGGGCCCCTCCTTCCAACCTTACGCATGGGTCCCTCCTTCTGCTTATTCTATCACGGAAATCCTTAAAAGGGAAGTACATTATTTTTCTTGCTTTTAGGCGCCGGGAATATTATAATTCAAGTAATATGAGGTGCTACTTATGAGCGATTACAGAAAAGTGATAGCCATCTGCGGAACATGGCTTTATGAAGAAAAAGAATACGGCTTTGTGAGTGAACTGAACCAAATCTGCAAGGAATTGGGCTATGTCACTGTGGCCTTTAATTTCTCCATCGACTCTCTGAATATCGTGGATGATGTCATGTCTGAGAAAAAACTCATGGATCTCATGGGCCACTTGAAATGCAATGCGGTCATTATCATGGGTGAGACCATTAAGAGCGAAAGAATGCTGGACTGCATCATGAAGACTGTAAAGCCAATGAATATCCCTGTATTTGCCATGGAAAAGCACATGGATGGCTGTATCAACATCGCCATGAAATATGGGGAGGGCTTCCAGAATATTGTTCGCCACATCATCAGGGATCACGGCTGCAGAAGGATCAACATGGTGGCAGGTGTTAAGGACAACGAATTCTCCAATGACAGGATTAACGCCTATAAGCAGGTTCTGGCAGAGAACGGGATCCCTTTTGAAGAAAAGCGCCTTGCCTACGGAGAATTCTGGGATCGTCCCGCAAGAGTTGCCGTGGAAGGCTTTCTGCAGGATCCTGAGCTTCCTGACGCCATTGTATGCGCCAATGATTCCATGGCCATCGCCGCCTGCGATGTCCTTAAGGAGCATGGACTCCGAGTCCCGGAGGATGTGATTGTAACCGGCTTTGACGGGATCCTCAGTGGCAAGGTGAACTCCCCTTCCATCTCAACGGTAGCTCCTGACAGCAGGGGAGAATTGGAAATCCTGTTTGACCTTCTGAAGAAGATAGAACAAGGCGAGACGATTGATCGCTCCCATACAAGATATGTGGATTTTAAGGTACAAAAGAAGCAATCCTGCGGGTGCTGCTCGGAAACCGACACTACCACTCTCAATATCCTTTCCACTTCTCTTAATGACCAGAAATGGCATATGGCAGCCTTAAACAAGCTCCTGCTATCCGCCAATGACAAGGATAAGCTTTCCGACCTGCCTCCCATGCTTATGGAGTGCATCGAACTTTGGATACAGAATTTTTACTTTGTATCCCTCTATAAAAGCTTTCTGAACATGGAAAATGAGAATGAATACTCCGGCAGCCATGTGGAATCAGAGGATACCACATGCCACAGTCTCCTTAGAATAGAACACTATACCGATGTCAGCAACGGCAAACCCTTTCAAGAGGAGGAACTGATACCGGACATGAAGGAGCTATTTCGGAAAGACAGTGGATACGAGATGTTTATGGTTAGACTTCTGCATACCAAATCCGACACCTACGGCTATCTCATCGAAGGCTTCTGCTCTCTGGATGAGAGAGCCATGAGACGATGTGATGAGTTTGGGCTTTTCTTATCTACAACCATCAATACCATACTGAAAAACCACAAATTAATCCTGCTAAACAATAAGCTTCGCCAGATCAATAAGGAGATGGAGCAGGCCTCCGCCCGCGACTATCTGACAGGATTATACAATCGCCGTGGCTTTTATGAGGAGCTGTATGGCCTATTTCGTTCACCTGAAAACCAAAATAAATATCTGACCTACTTCTCCATCGATATGGACGGATTAAAGGTGATCAATGATACCTATGGTCATAATGAAGGAGATTTTGCGATAAAAGCTCTGGCAGAAGCCATCAGACATTTTGCAAAACGCAATGGCATTTGCTCCAGATATGGCGGGGATGAGTTTGTGTGTGCCATTATAACCGATCAGGAGACAGAATTTACCGCCGACATCGTACGGGACAGATTCCGATGCGTTCTGGAAAAAAATGAAGCGCTACAGCATAAGCCTTACGCCTTAAGTGCCAGTGTGGGCATGCGCTGCGCTCCCATCGGTCCCGAGCTGAATCTGGAAGAGCTCATGCGCTATGCGGATGAAGATATGTATCTGGACAAAAAAGCCCGCAGAAAAAGCCGTTAGCCTGATGGATCCGGTTGTGTCATTCCGACCACATCCCGGATCCTTTTCCAGTCCCGGCATCTTATATAATCTTGGCCGGGCAGCTCACATTCACGATTCCACGGCCGATCAAAAACGCATACCTTTAACTTCGGCAAGTGATCAAAAAATTGGAATGCCCTGGGTGAATCCTCCACGGCATAATCGAACTGCATCCGATAATAATCCTCCAGCTCCAAGTTAAAATCATTCTTTTGGATAAACGAATCCCTGCCATACTTGTTCAAAAAATACAAAGGAACCCGGTTAAGTCCATGTTCATCCAGCCATCTGCGGGAAGGCTCACAGCTGCTGTGGGGACGCCCGGTAATGACATAGACCTCGTGTCCCTGATCCAGCCATTCATTGAGTACCTGCGAGGCCCCCGGCGTCTCCTCATAGGATAAAAGGATCTCCGGCTTATGTCCTTCCGTCATCAGCTGCACATACTCCTCGTCAGTCAGCCCAAAGGATTCCTGCAGATCAAAAAACCGGACCTTCTCATAAGGGACCTCCTTTCCGAAAAGCCGTTTTGCAATTTTGGTAAACGCATAGGCCGTTTCACACAGGCAATCATCATAATCCACATAGAATCTCATCTGAAATCCCTCTCCGCCGATCTGTGCAGGTTGCACTGACTTCTCCGGTAGCTTTACCGAAGGATTTATTTTGTATTTCCTCTGTTATACCTCCGGACACACCTTTCAAATATCAGGACATTCTGATCAGATGTCGAATTGATTCCTACCGATACTCCTTCAATATCCGACATGGTAGAATTATGTCCGATCTCATTGGCAAAGGTGGTGACCAATCTCCACCCCTCGCTTGCGTGGGAAGCTATCACCTTGCTCAGGCGCTCCACATCCACTCCGCCATGCTCCATATCCAAAACAGATACGATATCATACTCAAAAATATCATTCAGCTCCAATACTTTGTTTTCCTGCTCTGATTGCATTTCCTTAAATACCTCCTCTTGTCTATCCCCCTTCGGTTCTGAATTCAGTATATCAAACTCTGTCTTTCCAGTCAATTGCCCATATTTTTCATGATACTCAGCATCTTTTAGGACACCTGAAAAGAGAGCCGGATGATTGACTCTCTTAACATATCCTGTTATCCGATTTATACAATTAACTATCTATACTTACTCCGAATATATAGGACTGAGATTACCAAAACAATCGGAAAACCGATTCCAGCCAAAACTCCTGCCTGCAAATTATTTGCTGTTTTCTGAGATACATTACCAATAATCGCAGGTCCCACAGTTCCACCTAAATCTCCAGCCAACGCAAGAAGTGCAAACATTGCAGTACCACCCTTAGGAAGTATCTGAGATGAAATACTGATCGAACCGGGCCACATAATGCCTACGGAAAAGCCGCACAAAGCACAACCTATTAATCCTGCTAATGGATATTCTGCTAATCCAGCAATCAAGTAGCAAGCCAGGCACATTACTCCTGAAGCCATCATAAATATGGTCAAATCAACTCTTTCACCATATTTTCCATAAAGCAATCTACTAATTCCCATACATACTGCGAAACCACATGGTCCTGCCAAATCTCCAACTGTTTTGGAAACATGCAATGCTGACTCTGCAAAAGC
>CACXDS010000287.1 GCA_902766425.1 uncultured Lachnospiraceae bacterium | reverse complement strand
GGAAAAGGCTCCTGAGGCGCTGGAAGGCAAGATTCAAAAAAGTATCGGAAATATCGCTCAAAGCGCTGAGTTCAAAAAATGGGCCAAGCAGGCTCAGGCAAACCCGGAAAAGGCGGATCAGATCAGCAAAATGTCTCCCGCCGAGGTGCGCGCTGACTTTGTAAACAACATGAGCAAGGATATCAGCAAAGATATGAATAAACTAAACGCTAAAGAAATGAATAAGCAGCTTATGCACAATAAGACGGTGAATCATACCAAAATCAAAACCACCACTGAGAAAGAAAGATTAACCGTCTGATCGGGTAGCGTAAACCTACTGTAGGGTTTAATCGGACAGAGGTGTCCCTTGTGACATGCTTTGTCCGATTTTTTCTGCCATACGAAAGTATCAGCGTCCCGTGTTTATTGCTCAGTTTTTGTAGAATCTTGGAAAGCTTTTTCCATCGTCTTGACCGCAGATAGTTTACAAGGTACTATTTACAGAGACAGATTGACATGTTATGTGGCAAGGAGAGGAAGCGGAGGTAGGCATGGGAGTATTTCAATTTGGTTTCAGACAGTGGAAGAAGTATCTGCCGCTGGATATTTTGACAAAGCTGATGAGCTTTGCAGCGTTGACAGCAGATCTGTTATTGCCCCTGTTGACGGCAATGTTCATCAATTATGTGATCCGGGAGGAGGAACCGGAGCAGGGGAATGTTTTCTCCTTTTTGCTCTCCGGAAAGTACGGGGAAGTGCACAGTATGCAGTTGTTCTGGAACTTGGCCATCTGGTTCCTGGGCCTGATCCTCCTGAAGGATGTGATCGTCTATGCCAAGAACTATATCCTGCAAAAGCTGGGACTTGGCCTGGAGACGGATCTGCGTGTCCTTACCTTTCACAAGCTGATGGAGCTGGATTCCGAGACAGTATCGGAATACAACACCGGAGAGCTTCTTACCACCCTGAATTCGGATACCATCATGTTCAAGGAAATGTTCTGCAGAATGATCCCCAATATCTGTGACAGTATTTTTGTTCTGGTGCTGGCAGTGGTCATGCTGGCCTCCATCAACTGGTATCTTCTCATTATTCCTGTGGCGCTGACCCCCTTTTTTGCTGTGGCACTGCTTCGCTTCCGGAAGCTGGCCCGGGAGAACTTCCGGGCCATTCGAAGCTGTAACAGTAATATGTCCCTGACGGTGCAGGAGAACATTGAGGCGGTACGGCTGGTTAGATCCTTTACCAACGAAGAATTGGAAAAGAAAAAGTTTGATCAGTCCAATCTTACCCTGAGAGATTCCCATATAAAGCAGGTCAAGCTGTCCTCCACCTTCGAGGCGGTATTCAGCATCATCCGCCAGGTGGCCTATGTGGGAAGCATTGCTGTGGCGGCTGTTCTGGTAATGCACGGACAATTGCTGGTGGGTTATCTGGTGGCCTGTGCGGACTATGTATTTCGCATCATGAATCATGTGACCCAGATCAACAACAGCTTTTTCCAGATGCAGCAGCAGTTGGTGTCCGGACGGAAGATGCTGGATTTCATGAACAGCAAGAGCAGGATCGTGGGCGGAGATCAGTCCGCCGGATCTATGGAACAGATTCATATCAAGGTGGAGGATGCCTCTCTTGCCATTCAGGGCCAGAAGATTCTTAAGCATATCGATCTGGATATCACCCCCGGCAAGAAAATCGGTATCGTTGGCGGGACGGGCTCCGGAAAGAGTGTGCTTCTGGAATCCCTGATCCGTGTGCATGATGTCAGTGAGGGCAGGATCACCCTGAACGGAACGGATATCAGGGAATATGATCTGGATTCTTTGAGACAGAAGTTCTCTTATGTGTTCCAGGATGTGTTTCTGTTTTCCAATACCATTACTTCTAATATCGCCTATTCCGAGCCTGAGGTGGAAAGGCAGCAGATCCGGAAGGCTGCGGAGCATGCGCAGGCCCATGGCTTTATCAGTAATCTCCTGGACGGGTACGAAACCATAGTCGGAGAGAGAGGACTGGGTATCTCGGGAGGCCAGAAGCAGCGTGTATCCATTGCGAGAGCCCTGCTTCGCAACGCACCGATCCTGGTGCTGGACGATTCCACCTCGGCTTTGGATGTGGGAACGGAGAAAAAGCTTCTGGCGGATATCAAAAAGTATTATCCGGATAAGACCCTCCTGATCTCCGCTCACAGGCTGTCATCCGTTGTGGATTGCGATGAGATCCTTTTCATGCGGGACGGAAGCATTGAGGAGAGAGGAACCTTTGAGGAGTTGATGAAGCTGGGGGGCGATTTTGCCAAGATTTATAATATCCAAAAGAACCAGGAGGGCTCCGTCAATTTTGATGCCTTGGCTGACGCGATCGCGGAAGGAGGGATGTAGGCATGGCTAAGCGGAATACCTATTTTCAGGATGAAGTCATCAAGAAAAAATTTGACATCAGGCAGTTTGGCCGCGTGCTGCGCTATATGAAGCCCTATACCGGATACTTTGTGCTGGTGGGGGTCCTGATGCTGGTGTCGGCGGGGCTGGCCATGATCACACCACTCCTTTTGAAGGAGATCATCAACAATGTGGTGGTGACGGAGGATTACAGACTTTTAGCATTTGTGGTGGCCTCCATGGCGGTCATTGCCCTTTTGGAGATCGGCGTGAACTTTGTACACCAGAGGATCATGGGAATTGTGGGCCACAAGATCATCTGCGATGTCCGCAAGGAAATCTTTTATAAGCTGCAGGAATTGCCCTTTGATTATTTTGATTCCAAGCCCAACGGAAAGATCGTTGTGCGGGTGACGGATTATGTGAATGATCTGGCCAATTTCTTTTCCAATTATGTCTTGAACCTGCTGTCCTATGTGGTAAAGCTGGTGATCGTGACCTTCTTCATGCTGGGATTGAGCCCCGCCCTCACAGGGATTGTATTCCTGATCGTGATCCCGATGATGGCTTGTATTTTTACTCTTCGTTATTTCATTCGTAAGGAGTTTGCAAAGCTGCGCGCCAAAAACTCTAACCGTTCCGCCTTTGTGGTGGAGACCATCATGGGCGAGAAGATTGTCAAGAGCTATAATCGTACGCAGAGCAGCGAAAAGACCTATGCGGAGATCCATGATACCTGCGTAAAGCAGTGGCTGCGGATCTTTCGGCGCAATGAGTTAAATACTCCCATCGTGGAGACCTTTTGGAATCTGGGGACTGTCTGCCTGTACGGAGTGGCGCTTTCGCTGATGCTGGGCGGCTCGCCCAATGTCAATGCCGGACTGGTGGTGGCGTTTACCAGCTATATGACACAATTCAGCGGACCGCTCACCATGATCGCTATTTTGATCCAGCAGCTTGCGCAGGTCAGCTCCAATCTGGAGCAGGTATTCGATACCATCGACTATCCGGTGGAAATTGCGGATGAGGCTGATTGTACGGTGCTGGAGCATGTGAAGGGAAAGGTGGATTTCAACGATGTGACCTTTGCATACGATGAAGATGTGAATGTGCTGGAGCATTTTGATCTCCATGTTCGCCCCGGGGAGACCATAGCTCTGGTGGGGCCCACGGGAGCGGGTAAGACAACTGTCATCAATATGCTGACCCGTTTCTATGATGTGAAGGAGGGAAGCGTCTGCATCGACGGCAAGGATGTCCGTAAGGTTACGCTGGAATCTCTTCGGAGAGAGGTGGGAGTGCTCATGCAGGAGCCCTTTATTTTCAAGGGGACCATTATGGAGAATATCCGATACGGCCGTCCGGATGCAACGGATGAGGAGTGCATCGCAGCGGCAAAGATGATCTATGCGGATGGCTTTATCAACAGGTTCCACGACGGTTATCAGCATACGCTGGAGGAGAGGGGAGCAGGTCTTTCCGCAGGCGAAAAGCAGCTCCTATCCTTTGCAAGGATCATCCTGAAGAATCCTTCCGTGGTGATCCTGGACGAGGCTACCAGCTCCATTGATACGGAGACGGAGGCCTTGATCCAAAAGGCGCTGGCGAAGCTTTTGAAGGATAAGACCTCCTTCATGGTGGCCCACAGGCTGTCCACCATTCGAAGTGCGGACAGGATCCTGTATATTTCCAATAAGGGTATCGCAGAGCAGGGAAGTCATGAGGAGCTGATGGCAAGGAAGGGCTTGTATTATGCATTGAATTAATTTGATTTATATAGTATCATGATTAGGGAGTTCTTGCAGAAAGGTGCGAAGGAATGCGGGCATTCATCGCATCTTTTTCGGTGGTATGCGTCTGCATGGATTCATGCTTTGAAGGAATGACATAACTGGGAGGAAGCACCGGATGAGCAAAAAGGAATTGAGTGATAAAAGACTGGTGGTCACAGCGGCGAAAAATGCCTTGAAGAGTCTTCGGGCGGCAAAGGCCGATCTGGACAGCGCCTTTATCTGGGGCGTGGTGGATGTAGTGGGCGGTATGTACCTGATTTCGGCCATCAAGCATATGAAGATCGAATCCGCCAAGAAGCATATTCAGGAGGCAATGATCTATCTGCAGCAATTCCGGAGAGAGACGGATGAGACGGACTATGCCAATAAAAACTATATGCGGATGGGAATTCCGGGGATGGTGTTGGATATCGGAATAGATGGGATCGTGCCGGATATTTACGCCCAGGGCAGGATCAGCAGTCTGAGGACCAGAGTGAAGGAAGCCATCCGGCGTCTGGAGACCATCATGAAGAGCGTTGGGATTGATACATGAAAGATATGAGATTATCAGTGGAGGTTTAAGATTTGTTTAAGATAGTTTAAGATTTGTTTAAGAGCATTGAATTGCCGGATCACACATTGTAGCATAATGGATGGGAGAGCAGGGAGATTATAAGGAAATCCCCACTATACTACTATACTACAACGAAACGGGAGGGGATGCTCGTGAGGGGAATTTACAGGAAGACTCTGATCAAGTCCATGTCGCTGCTTATGGTTCTTTGCCTTATTTTGCCCGGCTGCATGTCAAAGCAGACAACCAAGGAGGGGACGGATCGGGAAACAAGTTTATTTCCGGGCGAAAATGTACAGGGAGAAACAGTTGACGAGAGTGGCCTACAGTATGAGGTTAAAAGCGCTGTGCCGCTCAATTTGAATATTCAGGAAAAAAACAGTTTCAGACAGTTTGATACCTTTTTATATTATATAGACTATCAGGATGGAGCACCGGGGCAGATGATCCGAAGGATCCATCTGAAGACAGGGGAAACAGCAGTATGGATCACGGGGGAGGATTGCTATTTTCTCTGTTTTTGTTTTTCGGAAGAGGGAAACCTGATGGCACTCCAAAGGCGCACGGAAGCAGATGAGGAGGGGAATATCCTTTATCTTGAGCCCTATCTTGTCACCTATGATCGGGAAGGAAAAGAAGTGAGCCGAACCCTGCTTAAGGAGGAAGCACAAAGGCCTTTGATGTTTGCCCGAATGGAAGTAGCTCCAGGCGGAGAGATTTTGATCATTGGAGAGGAAATCTCTGTCTACTCCAAGGACGGATCGTGTTTGAGAAGCCTTGCGTTAGGGGAAAAGTGTTCCGTTTTTAAGTCCTTCCGGGCAGACAACGCAATTTATATCCAGCTGTATGATGGCATTCAGCTTCGCTCAGAGATCAGAGGCTTTGATCCAACGGGAATGGAATTTATCGAGACGAAGGGATTTACCGGAAGCGAGCAGATCATCGGCAGCGGGCTGACAACGGGGAATTCCCAAAGACCGGAGCTTCTTCTTTGTGCGGACAGCGAAAGGCTTTATCTATATGATGAAAAAAACGAAAAAATGTCTCCTTTGCTCTCTTGGAGCAATTGCGGGATACAGGGGAATTCTGTCGATTTTTGTGCACTTTGGAAGGATGGTATTACTGCTGTCACCGAGGAGAACGAATTGTTGTTTTTATCTCTGAAAGCAGATGGGGCTGCGCAGCCCATCCAATTGACCCTTGCAACCATTTCCAAGGAGACTGCTTTGAGCAATGCAGTGGCAGAATTCAATCGTTCTCAGTCAGAATATAAAATGGTGATCAAAGAATATGGGAAGAAGACAGGGACTTCGAGAGAATGGCAGGAGCCAATGAACAAAATGATGATCGATGTGCTGGGGGATACACCGCCTGATCTGATCGACATTGGCACTGCGATGTTGCCTTATCTTTCTCCTTCGGCAGATGAATTGGTTGCCAAAGGCTATGTGGAGGACCTTTTCCCTTATTTGCAAAGCAGTGAGGTTTTACATGAGGAAGATTTTTTGGAGGAG
>CACXDS010000286.1 GCA_902766425.1 uncultured Lachnospiraceae bacterium | reverse complement strand
ACTTATTATGCCTGCCCGTCTCCTTCCAAAGCTCCATCCAGCGGCCATGCCGGAACAATTCATAGAGATAGCCCGCCGTATCCCCGTAGGAAATGGTATCGTTCCCCAGCTGTCCGTTCAGCACGATCCTGCAGCCATCCTGATAAGCCATTTTGCCCAGCTCCCCCAGCATCACCACATTCTGGAGCGACTTAAATGGCCCCTCCAAAAGCCGGATCTGAGCCTCCATACAGTCCCAGGCATTGATCCGATCCAGGCTCTCGTAATGTTCCTTTACATTTCCCAGAAATCCGGCTGTGCAGCGGACAAGCTCCTGCTCATTTACATTGACCCTTTCCCCCGTATCATCCTGATATCCCTGCATCGGGATCATGGTATAGGAATAGAGCTGTTTACCTCTCTCCCGGAGAAGCGGCGCAGCCACACAGGCCACAGCTGTGGAATCCAGCCCGCTGCTCAGAAAGATCCCCGTTTCTCCGGCGGAGCGGAGGGACTGGCTCACACTCTCCCACAAAAGCTCCTGTAATTCCCTTCGGTATTCCTCATCCGTCTTATTCCTGAATAGTGAAAGCCCCTTCAGCGGTTCCCAGAATCTGGTACAATAAGCATCCCCGGCGGTAAACTCCATGATTTCCCCCGCCGTTATATGGCGGATCTCGGAAAAGATCGTGGCCTCATGATCCAGATAAACTCTCATATCCGGAATCGCCATAAAATCCTGAAGCACTTTTTTATTGGGGTGGAGTCTCTCTCTGTTCAGTAAGACGATGGGCTCCATCAAGGTGGAGAAATACAGAACCTGATCGATCACGGCATAGTAGAGACATCTGTTGCACAGGTGATCCGCCGCCACGCTTGCAATCCCGCTTCTTGGATCATAATGCACAAAGGAATAAGAACCATGAACCTTTTTCAGTCCCTGTTTTCCATACGCCTCAAAGTATCTGAATAAAAGCTCTCCGTCCGGTATTTCTCCGTCCGCCCCTGCAAACAGAGGATCCTGTAGCAGCTGACTGCGATTATCCAGATAGACATCCGCAACAAAATAAGAGCCCTTTTCCGAATGATACGGCAAGTGCTCTTTTTCTGCCTCTATTGTGAAATATTGAAGCTCACAGCCCATCAGGACATTTCCTTCTCGCAGATACTCCGCTCTGTCTATCACACAATCCCGATAAGCGTCATGAAATACCGTTTCCTGTCCGGGTGTAAGCTTCTCTCCCTCTAAATTGATCGCTCCCCAGATCGCTGACATTTTTTCCTCCGAACAAAGGATGAGCCATTCGTTCCGGACGAATACTTACTCCTCTTCGCCGGATGCCGGATAATACTCCTCTACAGAAACAGGGCATTCAGGTCTCTTCCACCACCAGAAGCACTGGTAATCCACGCGGGGCTTGCATTTAACTGTTGCAGTCTCCTTAATGCTCATTTCCTCTACTGCAGGCTTCTTATACTCTTTTTTCATTTAACGCCCTCCCATTGACTATTATCGCATTTATGCATTGCTGAGGCTATTAAAGCATTTATTTTTCCTGAGGGCAAGCAATCTAACATAACTGTTAGAACTATTCTCTCAATTATGCGCTCTCCCCCTTGGCATAGCGGTCCACCACGGCGTAGCCCGTTCCATCCCCTCCGGTCACATACATACTCCCGCACCTGAGCCAGGCGTGGGCCAGCATTTCCCCGTTTTCTCCGATGCCACAGCCCAGATACAGCGTAGAGCTGATTTTCCTTCTATCCAGAAAATACTGAGCGCATAGCGCTTTCACAAGGCATTTACTCTCCCAGGGTGTCCGCTCACATACCATCTCCACGGCGTATCCGACCCTTCCCGCATACCGATATGCTTCCTCCGGAGCCTCAAGAGCCGATTCCTCGCCCCGCTTCCCCCAGGTCCGATGAAGCTCCTCCGGCTCCTTTTTCAAAATTGCATACCGAAAATAGCCCGCCAGAAACAAGGTACGAATGCAAAGCCATCTGCATTTTCCATAACGGATAAAGTTCCAAAGCATTTTTATCCAATTCTTTGGGAGCCGTTCCTTCCGAACCTGGTTTTCCCCGGTTTTTATCCCGGTCTTGCTCTCATCCATACTGCCTTCCTCTATGTTCCATCAGTGAATCCATACCGCCTGACATTGATCTGTCTGCTTCAGGGAAAAATATATTTGCCTGTTTTCTGCCTCCATCTCAGCAAAGCAGCCCCACAGAATCCCTCACAATCAATTTACAAGGCACCTTGACAGGCTTTGTATCGGCGATATCCCTTCGACCCTCCAGAATATCAATGAGCATTTCAGCCGACTGAAACCCGATGCTCTTTAACGGCAATTCATTCGTGGTAAGACCGGGATAGAGGTATTCCGACACCTGCCGATTATCATATCCGAGAATCGAAAGCTCCCTGCCGATCCCAATCCCTTTTTCCCGTGCATAATCATACGCCCCACCGGCCATCAGATCATTCATGCACCAGATGGCAGTTACATCCTGCGCGTATAATTTTTTCGCCCCCAGAAAACCGGATTTTCTCTCCCAGTCCCCATAATAGGTACATTCAGGATTATACGGTATGGACTCCTCAAAGAGAGCTCTCTGGCAGCCCGCCAGTCGTTCCTGAGTATGCAGGTTATCCATGACTCCGGCAATGATCCCGATCCTGCGATGCCCTCTGGAAATCAGATATTTCATCATATCATATCCGCCCTTTTCATCATCCAGAACAACAGAAGGATATCGTTCGTTCTCAGACAATGCATAGGCGACGATGGTTGGCAGCGCAAAATCCTCCGGCAGGCAATGGATCACCCTGCCATGACCGGCGATGTAGATCACTCCACCCACCTTCACGGATTCCAATTCATTCAATACGGGAACCAGCATACTCTGTAGCTTGCGTTCATCATGATACCAGGTATCCGCCCACTTGTCATACATGCGCAGGTTCATAATGATGGTCCTGTAATTATGCTCTTCACAGCAGGCCATCGCTGCCTCCAGCATGGGCGTTGTGCTGAATTGCCCCAGATCCTCCGCAATGATACCAATAGTTCTGGTTATTTGTTTTCTCATACTGGATGCGAAGATGTTAGGCTGATATCCCGTCTCCTTCACAACCTCCAGCACCCTCTTTCTGGTAGCCTCACTCACATTCGGCCTTCCGTTCAAAATATTGGAAACTGTGCTTGGGGAAACATCACACATTTTTGCGATTTCTTTTACAGTGATCACAGGCTCCCTCCTTTTGCATGTTTTCTCATAAGTCCTGGTAAAATTGGGCCCCTCCTTCTGCTTATTCTATCATAAGATTTCCGTTCAGACAAGCCGGGAACGACATATAAAGGGGGATCGCACCCAGGCACGATCCCCCTCATATTTCATACTTTCAGATCCTTCAATCTGCATTATTCGTTTGTATAATTATCAAAATATCCCTGGATCAGAATAATGGGCGTTCCCTTGTCGCCGGAGCCGGAGGTCAGATCGCAGAGGGATCCGATCAGATCGGTCAGCTGTCTGGGCGTAGTTCCCTGGGATGCCATGTTCCCCTTCAGGTTGCCGCTCTTGGCACGAATGCTGTCGGAAATAGCCTGTTTCAAAGCCTCGCCGCTGAGATTTGCATAATCGTTATCCGCAAGATACTTCAGCTTCAACTCGTTGGGTGTACCGATCAGTCCGTCCGTAA
Organism: uncultured Lachnospiraceae bacterium; assembly: GCA_902766425.1. GTDB lineage: Bacteria > Bacillota > Clostridia > Lachnospirales > Lachnospiraceae > Acetatifactor. The sequence goes on along the minus strand of CACXDS010000286.1, from coordinate 2,183 downwards.
ATGCCGGAGAGACAACGGGATCCGCAAGCTCCCAGATTTTTCCCTGAGGATCCTTGAACGCACCATCCCCATATACCATAACCTCCACATGCTTGCCTGTCGCTGCCATAATCTGCTTCTGAATATCAAGAACCAGCTGCTGACAATCCTGAGGAAACAGCTTGATCTTTGTCTCTGTGGATTTATTGGAACCGAGCAAGCCATACTTGGAGTTGAATCCGCTGCCACCGATGGGCTCCGTACAGATATCATCCAGACCACATACGATCTTGGCCCCGGCTTCCTTCAGGATTCTCTTGGTGCGCTTTCTGGTGTGAATGTCACAGGTGAGAACACAGTCAGTGTAATTCAAGATGGTCTTGGCCTGATTTGCAAAGATCACCTCCACATCCGCGCCTGCCTCGGTAATGATATCGGAATAGTACTGCACATAATCCACTCCTGTGAATTCATGCTTATTTTCTCCAAAAAGCTCACGATACTTCTCCAGAGTCAAAACATCGGAATAGGGATTGATCCCTGCATTATCCAGCTGATCATAGGTGATGAGTGCATTGCCCACCTCATCGGAAGGATAGCTCAGCATCAATACCACCTTTTTGCAGCCCATGGCAATTCCTTTTAAATTAATGGCAAAACGGTTTCTGGAGAGAATGGGGAAGATCACTCCCACAGTGCCCCCACCCAGCTTTGTCCTTACATCCTGAGCGATGTCCTCCACCGTCACATAATTTCCCTGCGCTCTGGCCACGATGGATTCCGTCACTGCGATCACATCTCTGTCTCGAAGCTCGAAGCCTTCTTCCCTTGCAGCCTCCAGCACACTGTCAACCGTGATCTCCACCAGATTGTCTCCCTCGCGGATAATGGGGCCCCTGATTCCCCTTGAAACCGTACCTACTCTTCTCATACGCTCCTCCTGAATCCGTGTCATATGTGGCGCCCATGTAATAGCTTTGCCCGCTACACATGAATATACACATGAATATTTATAAAGCAACCACAAAACATTATACATAGTATGTTACAAGATTACAAGCTAAAGATAAGAAAATAGCCGAGAAGGTGTTTGGCAAAAAAAGTATTAAGAATTTAAATTACTTTTTGTAAAATATACTTGACATATTGTCAGGGCAGTGTTAGGCTATCTTTAAGAACCAAAGATCACGCAGCTAAGCTAAGCTGACCAGCTTCATTCATCCAATATGATATTTTTGTAATGAGGAGGTAAATTCCATGCCAGAAAAAAAACAAACCACGAAACAAATATTTTGGTTGTTTTCCATCCTTACGATTCTTCCTTTTTTCCTGATGATTGCCTTTTTCGTACAATCATCCGGAAAAAAGGGGGACGCCATTCATAACGGAACCATAGAGATTACCGTCTCAGCGGAAAACGGCGTCATCGCCGATCCCACTTACCTGATTCCCATCAGCGTTCCCAGAGATGGTTTCTATGCGTTTGACTTGGCGTGGGATTGCCGTGAGCCCGGCTTTATCACCGGCTGCACGGTAAAAGGAACCGATGGGACTCCCGTCCTAGGTTTTTCCGCTGCTACAATACGCGGTTACACAAATCAAGTGGAGCTGAATGCCGGTTCCAATCAGATCGAATACAGGTTCATGACTACCGAGGAAGAAGTCCGGGATTTCTGCAGAAATATATCCCAATTGTCCGAAGCCGATACCGAGGATTACCTGGCCATGATCGACTTTCCCGCTCTGCAACGAAGCGGTGAATGGACTCTCACCTTGAATGCAGATGTTTATGAGATCATTCCGGTTCCGGCAATCCCTCTTTGTCTGACGATCCTGGTTGGCATCCTGTCCCTTGTCTTTTTATTCCTTCTGTACAAAAAGGATGCTCATGAGGCTTCGGCAGTCTCCCCCACGGAGATTTCGAACGGAGCTGGCGAAAAAGAAAGCGATTCTATTTCACAGAACGGGCAGAAGCTTTCTCTCCAAAGGAAATCAGGGATCGGCAGGGTTGGGATCCGTCACTCCCTTTTCGTCATGGCCGTTACAGTCTCCCAGATTTTGTCCATTCTTTTGGTGCGCTTTTTTGCACCGGAGCTTGCCGCATCCCTGGGCACTAATTTCAGCTTTTTCCTGATCATTCTGTCCGTGGATGTGATCGGATATCCGATTGCGTTTGCCGCTTATCGCAGTTTGCCTAAGACAGT
>CACXDS010000285.1 GCA_902766425.1 uncultured Lachnospiraceae bacterium | reverse complement strand
TTTTCGTGATCAATACCTAAAGTTTTCAAGGTTCATCTGAGCCTTTTTCTTTTGTAAGTCTTTTCCATACATCACTTGACACTATCCCCACCATGGCAGTTCCGCAGTGAGGACAAACCTTCTCGTTACTCCCTTCCTCCTCGGAGCCATTTCCGCCTCCGGACATGGGATTTCCAAAAGAACTGTCGACAATAACGCCTTCCCCGAAAGGATTTTCCCCAAAAGGATGATTCCCCAGATTATTTTCCCCCATACTACCTCCTCACTATAATCAAATACCCCGCACGGACAAACTCATCTGCCTTTGCCGGTGCTTCCCCATATTCCAAAAAACCTGCCTTTAAATCCTCCGACGCTCTGCCAACCATCCTCAGTCCCCATATTCCGCGATGGTCTCTACGATCCTTCTCCTGACCTCCTGAGCGATCTCCACCGTTTTCATATCCTTATATTCCTCATAATACAGCGGCTTTAAGTAGATCAGCTTTACCGTCACCCTGCGGATGGACTGCCTGTCAAACGGAATAAAGCAGTTGATCAGCGCACAGGGAACAATGGGGCATTTCGCCTTCTGAGCCGCCTTAAAGCTCCCCGGTTTGAACTCCTGTACCTTATTCCCCTCCCGGCTCCTTGTCCCCTCGGGAAAGATCAGGTAATTCCTGCCTGTCTTCACCTCTTCCGCGATCTGACTGATCACCTGCATGGACTGGCGAATATCCTCCCGGTCCATGGCAAGGGAGCCCGTGGCCTGTAGCACCTGCTTCAGAAGGATGATATCCTTTGCCTCCTTTTTGATCACCGCAGCAAAAGGCTTTGGACTGGAGGCAAAAAATGTCAGGGAATCAAAAAGTCCTTGATGATTCGGATAAAAAATGAATCCATCCTCCTTGGGGACATTCTCCTCCCCATAGACCTCCAGCTTAATATTTCCCCCCCAAATAGCGCGCTTTGCGATCACCTTTGCGATGCGAAATCCCGGGTTATAGTCCCCCCGATACCTCTTTGCCGTCAGCCACAGCCTGATAAACAGATAGGGAACCAGGAGCAAATTTGCAAGAACCATCAGTGCAATTCTCATCTTCCGCTACTCCCTGCAATATTCCTTGATGGCATTGGCATAGAGATCCTCTCCCTTTGCATCGATCACTACGATCACCGGAAAATCCTTTACCTTCAGCCTGCGGATCGCTTCCGTGCCGAGATCGTCGTAGGCGATCACCTCAGAGGCGATAATGGACTTGGACAAGAGCGCTCCCGCACCGCCCACTGCCGCAAAATAAACCGCACCGTTTCGCACGATCGCGTCCTTAACAGCCTGGGAACGCTTTCCCTTTCCGATCATCCCCTTCAGACCTAGATCCAAAAGCGTGGGGGCATACTTGTCCATTCTGCTCGCCGTAGTCGGCCCGGCAGACCCTATGGGCCGCCCCTCCCTGGCCGGTGAGGGCCCCATATAATAGATCACATTATGTTTCATATCCAGCGGAAGCTCCTCGCCCCTCTCCAGAGCCTCATACATCCTCTTGTGAGCAGCATCCCTTGCAGTATAGATTGTTCCCGTGAGATACACATAATCCCCGGATTTAAGACTCCTTGCATCCTCATCGGACAGCGGTACATTGATATATTTATCCATCTTTTCCCCTTTTCACCTTTCCGGCCTTCTCAGATCACCCGCCCGGTGTGTCGGTCACATGGCGGCAAATCACCCTTCCGGCCTTCTCAGATCACCCGCACCGCATGTCGGTTTACATGGCAACAAATATTCACCGCCACGGGAAGCCCCGCAATATGGGTCGCATAGGTATTGATATTTACAGCCATGGCCGTGGTACTGCCTCCCAGGCCCCCCGGCCCGATCCCCGTACGATTGATCTTCTCCAACAGCTCTTCCTCCAGCTCTCTGACATAGGGGATCTCCGAGCGCTGATCCACAGGCCGGGTCAGTGCCTGCTTTGCCATCAGAGCGCATTTTTCAAAGGTACCTCCGATCCCCACGCCCACCACCATAGGAGGACAGGCATTGGGACCGGCGTCCTTCACCGCTGTAAGGATCGCATTCTTTACGCCCTCGATCCCATCCGCAGGCTTTAGCATAAACACCCTGCTCATATTCTCACTTCCAAAGCCCTTGGGCGCGACGGTGATCCTTACCCGATCCCCGGGCACAATGCTGTAATGAATAATAGCAGGCGTATTGTCCCTGGTATTCTCACGGATCAAAGGATCCTTTACCACGGACTTGCGCAGGTATCCATCCACATATCCCCTGCGCACCCCCTCATTCACTGCATCCTCTATGCTGCCTCCCTCAAAGTGAATCTCCTGACCCACCTCCAGAAAGACCACTGCCATTCCCGTGTCCTGACAGATGGGAATAGAATCCTCCCCTGCGATCTTCAGGTTTTCCTGGAGCTGCTCCAGGATCTGTCTCCCCAGGGGGGCTACCTCCGTCCCGACTGCATCATCAAGCGCCTTTTTCATATCACCGGACAGGAAATGATTCGCCTCGATACACATCTCCTTGATCTGGTCCGTAATCTCTGTAACCGAAATAGTTCTCATGTCTCTCTCCTTGTTAGAATCCGCTGCCGCAGGAAAAACCCGGCTCCGACTGTCAGAGTCCGCCGCTTTCCTCATCCACTTCTGACATCACGATGGCAGTCATCTCCTTCGGCATGGTACTTCTCCACTTCTCATCATCCAGGAGCTTTTGAAGCCTTTGGAGCGAAAAATACTCTTTACCGCTTTGCCCCACCACTCCTTCCGCATTCACGATGCCCAGCGCCACCATATCCCTGACATTTTCGGAAATATCCAGATTGTGAAAAGAAAAATTCATAAAGACAAAATCTTCTTCCCGCACAATCTCATAATCAATAAATACATATCCCAAATATGACTCGTAACAAATATTCAGATTATTGATGATATAGGAGACATCATTGGCATCCAGCCCCCTGATATCCCATATTTCCTCCTCGTCCCAGCCTAAAACCCGGTCCCCCTTTGCAGTCAGATGAAGCGTCCCGTAAAAATGCTGATTCCTGTGCTTTTGTTCCGCACTATATACCTTTTCTCCCTGAGTGCTGCCGCCTGACATACCTTCGTCAAGCTCATTATTCCCGCTCCGACCATCCCGCAAAGAGGGGTTCCCGGTACTACTCTGCGGCAATGACTTTACTCCCGCATTGATAGAGCGCACATTGGCCAGCTTTATCACCTTTTCCTCGCGATAATAGGTTTCCTCCACATCCTTCGGCGAAAAATACCATCTGAGTGCAAAAATCCCGATCAATACCCCGGCAGTAACCCCCAAAACCTTCAGAAGAAGTCCCGTAAGCCCCGTTTCATTCAGAACATCCTTATTTTTGCTTCTCCTCTTTTTAAGAGCTTCCTCCCTTGCTACATAGGCATTGCCGCCACCGTATCCGGCGCCCACCACATATCCGCCCCGGTAGCCCCCACCCGTTCCATCTCCGTCCGGATTCACATTCTTACCGCATCCCATGCAATAATTACTTTTTCCGACCAGAGTCGTACCACAGACGGGACATTTTTTTTCGTCAGCCTTTGTCCCAAACAAAAGCTCCTCCGAGACAGCAGGGGATACATTACCTGATCTGCTTTCCAAAACCATATCGATCAATGTGCTGTCCGGATTGCTCCCATACATGGGATTGTCATCCACTAATGCGCTTTTTCCCGAAAGCTCCTTATTCTTTTTGGTCTTCTTATTTTTACCCATTCGCCCCTATAACCGTCACCCTCATAACGCTTCGTTGCGATTGTTCCGCAGCGATCAAGCTATTACCTTTGGCATGGCTTTGCAGCTTTTACTGTAGCTCGGCAAGCACTTCATCCAGCTCCTGCGCACCGGGCTCGGTAGGCTTCCAAAGGATCCTCTGCCCATCGTTCTCGTATCGCGGGATCACATGCAGATGAAAATGCATCACCGTCTGCCCCGCCAGCTCGCCGTTATTCTGTACCAGATTTAACCCGTCACAGCCCAATTTTTCTTTGAGGAGCGCCGCCACCCTCTTCGCAACGGGCAGCACCTTCGCTGCGGTCTCCTCCGGCAGCTCATAAAGATCGGCTGCATGACTCTTGGGCAGGATCAGGGTGTGGCCCTTTGTGGCAGGTCCCATGTCCAGAATAGCCCTGAACTCCTCATCCTCATAAACCGTTCTGGTAGGGATCTCCCCGTTTGCGATCTTACAAAAAATACAATTCTCCTGTACCATTTCCATCCTCCTTCATATAGTTCGCTTTTATGATCTTATCAGTCACCAAACCCGAATAGCGTGTCCAGCCTTCGGAGAACAGCAAACTCCCCCTTCATCCGGCTTCCCATCATAAAGGCTCTGGAAAAGCTCATCCGGCCTCCCACGATCTCCTCCATGCCTGCTCTGTTCAGGAACAACTCGATATCCGGCTTCTCCGCGCTTCCGTACATAGCCTCCAGCTTCGGTCCCTGCACACGGAGGATAAGATCCTTCGGTTTTTCCTCGATATGAAGGCAATAGACCGCATTAAAACCGGGCTGCGGCCGAAAGCTTTTCTGAAACCAGGAAAGATACTCCTGCTCATCCTCCGCCCCTTCATTTTTTAATTTATCCCGGAAGAGCCCCGCCAGCTCCTGAATATCCTCTTTTTGCTGCTGGACATAGGCATCGTCCGATACATATTTGGAAAGCTGCTCCGTTTCCTGGGGCGTCAGATCCGTCACCTGATGGATAGCCACCCTCTGCCCCACCGCATGATTGCTGGCAGGGAAGCTGGGCATATGCTGATTGATGGTGCGGTATAAATTCTCCGCCTTCTTCTCGATAATGGAGGAATACTGCTCATTCAATTCCAGTACAGCCGTGTTTTCAATATACCCACACAATCCACTGCTGGGAAGCCCTCCTAAGATCTCCCATGCATTGGAGAGATTCAGCTTTGCCTCCCTCTCTCCATAGGTTGTAGCCATGACCACCGGGCACATATAGATCCTGGCGATCTTCTCCTTGTCCCCAAAGAGCCAGCAGGCATCCAAAAACTGCTGCATATATCCTCCGATCCCGAACCATTCCACCGTAGTAGCCAGGATCACACCGTCCGCTTCCTTTAAGGTCTGGGGCAGGGTCCATATCTCATTCTTTAATTCGTAAAGATTATAGCGGACCACATTGACTCTCAGCTCCTTCAGCACCTCCTGCATCTTACCGATCACATACAGAGTAGGGTCGTCTATGATTCCCCGACCGCCGTAGTAGATATTGACATTCATCCGTTCTCTCCCCTTCGAAATCTCTTAATATGGCAAAAGAGCGCCCCAAACAACAGTCCGACCAATAAACCGCCCACATGTCCCGCATTATCCACATTGTCGGACATAAACCCATTATACAGACTCAGGGCGATCATCAGGAACACCCTCACAGGCGTCACTTGGGGCATGGGCCTTCGATAAAACAATACCATGGAAAGCAGTAATCCGTCCAATCCAAAAATAGCAGCACTTGCTCCGACGGAGCCGACGGGATTCATCAGCCGCACCTTCATATACAGGGAAAACATCCCTCCGCCGATGCCGGACAGAAAATAGATCACCAGATAGGGAAGATGCCCGATCTCCTTTTCGATCATAGTTCCCATAAAATACAGCATTACCATATTATTGAAAATATGCTCGATCCCGCCATGCAAAAACATATACCATACAAATCGGGCGTATTCCTTGTTTTTCAGCACACCCTCGATGTTAAGAGTCCCCGCCTCCAACAGTCGGCCCCCGTCATTTTCACTGACGAGAAAGACAATCACATTTATCACCACCAGCGTGATACTGACATAGGATAAATTCTTCCAATCAATGCTCTGCAGCTTTTCCTTCATGCCTCCACCTGTACGGCGCCAATGCGCCAAATCTTCCTCAGATAACTTTACCACTCTTTCCATCCCTCCGTCAACCATTGACAGGCACCCATTCTCTTTAATTTACATACCCTATACTAAAAATCCCCCAATCATTGCAGGATAGGAACCTATGAATCATTATGATATCGCTATTTTGGGCGGAGACAGACGCATTGCCTACATGGCTCCCATGTTTGCCGCGGAGGGCTGCCGGGTCACCTGCTATGGGACCTGCGATTTCCCGGAGAGCTCAAGCTCTGCCCCACCCGCTATCGCCTCCTCCCTGAAAGAAGCCCTGGATACCACCGGAACCATTGTGTGTGGGATTCCCTTCGAAAAATCAGGATTTCTATATTGTGAAGACCGCGTGCACATTCCGATCCCCGAGCTGCAGCGCTGTCTTCGCAAAGGCCAAAGCCTCTTTGCCGGAATGCTCCCGGAGGATTTCCGCCGTCACTGTGAGGAGCGCAGCATCAAATGCCATGATTTTATGAAGGATGAACCCTTAACACTTTTCAATGCTATAGCTACAGCCGAGGGAGCCATTCTGGAGGCCCTCTCCCACAAAGAAACCCTTCTGCATGGGAGTAAATGCCTCGTTCTGGGCTTTGGCAGATGCGGAAGCCTGATCGCCGAAAGGTTAAAGGGCCTGAATGCCGATGTCACCATAACCGCACAGAGAGCTGCTGCGATGGCACTTGCAGGAACAAAAGGCTTTACCGCCTTCCCTCTGACCGACCTGACCTCAGAGATTTCCAAATTCGATTTTATCTTTAACACCATACCCGCCTGCTACCTTGGGGAAGAAAGCCTTCCTAAGGTGCGCCGCGACTGCCTGATCATAGACATTGCATCCGCCCGGACAGGTGTCGATTACAAAAAGGCCGAGGAGTTGTCCCTAAACTGCCTCTTCTGTCCCGGACTTCCCGGAAAATATGCTGCAGAGAGCTGCGCCCAGAGGATGGTAAAATATGTCCTCAACAACCTGCCGTAGCCTTGCAGATGACATTATAAAGTATAAGGAGTGCATCCCATGGAATTAAAAGGAAAAAATATCGGAGTGGCCCTCACCGGGTCCTTTTGTACTTATGAAAAAACCTTCCGGGTGCTGGAGGAGCTGGCATCCCTGGGCGCGAACCTTTATCCTATTCTGTCCGATTCGGCCCAGCAGATCACCAGCCGGTTTGGGGAGCCCGCATACTATCTGGATAAGATCCGCTCCATCACCGGAAGAGAACCCATCCTTACCATCGAGACAGCGGAGCCCATAGGCCCTTCCTCCTATCTGGATATCCTCGCCATCGTTCCCTGCACGGGCAACACTGCAGCCAAGCTGGCAGGAGGCATCACGGATAGTCCCGTCCTCATGGCGGCCAAGGCCCATCTGCGGGTCAACAAGCCCCTTGTGATCGCCATCTCCACCAATGACGGACTGGGTATGAATCTCAAAAACATCGGATC
>CACXDS010000284.1 GCA_902766425.1 uncultured Lachnospiraceae bacterium | reverse complement strand
GGAGTGACGGAGAGAAGGGTTTCCGTGCCCCAGAATTATCGCCTGGAGATCGAGCAGCTGGGGCGCTGTATCCTGCAGGGGGATGAGCCGCGGGTGACAGCGGAGTTTTCCATGAAAAACGCAGAGCTCATGGACCGGGTGCTGCGGGAGATCGGATATTGAGGGAGCAGCAAGAAGGGTCCTTCAAGCTTTGATGCGATAAATGGAAGAGAGCTGGGATATTGAGGGAGTGGCAAAAATGGATTTTCACGCTTTGATGCAGACGAAGGAATATGATTTTCTGCGGACAAACGAGAGGCTTGGCAACCGGATCATGTTGCTGGGGCTGGGAGGGAGCTATGCGTACGGGACGGCTCACCCGGGGAGCGACATCGATTTTCGTGGGGTGACCCTGCAGCTCCCCTCCGATCTGATCGGCATGACGGAGTTTGAGCAATATGAGGATCAAGGGACGGACACGGTGATCTACGGATTTAATAAGCTGGTCCGTCTTCTTTTGGAGTGCAATCCCAATACCTGTGAAATGCTGGGGCTGGATGAGGAGCAGTATCTGATCAAAACACCGTTGGGGCAGGAGCTCATTGATCAGACTCCTATTTTTTTGTCAAAGCGGGCCATCAAGTCCTTTGGGGGATATGCGGATATGCAGCTGCGCCGCCTTCAGAACGCCATTGCGCGGGATACACTGCCCCAGGAGGAAAAGGAAAAGCATATTTATCAATCCGTTTTGCACGCCCTGGAGGATTTTAACAGAAGGCATGGAGGCGGAGCGCTTGGCGGAATCAGGCTTTATATCGACAAGGCAGAGAATCCGGAGCTGGATACGGAAATCTTTGTGGACGCCAATTACCGGCATTATCCCCTGAGGGATTACAGTGAGCTCTGGGGGACTATGCGAACTGTGGCGCGGGATTATGACAAGATCGGTAAGCGCAACAAAAAGAAGGATGACAATCATTTAAACAAGCACGCCATGCATCTGGTGCGCCTCTTTATGATGGCGATCGATATTCTGGATAAGGGTGAGATCAGGACCCACAGGAAGGATGATCTGCCCTTGCTTTTGTCCATTCGGAGAGGGGATTTTATGCTGGAGGACGGCACCTATTCAAAGGAGTTTTATGAGATTTTGGGGGAGTATGAGAGGAAGCTGGAGGAGGCCGCCAAAAGGACAAGACTTCCGGATGAGCCCGATCTGGGTAAGGTTGAAAAATTTGTGGAGCGAATCAACAGATATGTGATCACGGGGGAATGACAAGAGGTATTGTATGAGGGATATTTTAGGAGAGATCCGGGAAAAGCTGGATGAGATCGAGAAGAAGGAAAATGTGAGGATCCTGCATGCGGTGGAGTCCGGAAGCCGCTCCTGGGGCTTTGCTTCCCCGGACAGCGACTATGATGTGAGATTTGTGTATGTGCGGCCCAGGGAGGAGTACCTGAGCATTGAGGAGCCCAGGGATGTGATCGAGTATCAGCTGGACGAGGTACTGGACATTAACGGCTGGGATCTGAAGAAGGCACTGAGGCTTTTTGCCAGGGGCAACGCAACGCTCTTCGAGTGGAGCGGATCCCCCATTGTATATCGTACAACACCGGAGTGGAGCAGGGTCAGAGAGGTCTCCAAGCAGTATTTTTCGGAAAAGACGGCGGTTTGTCATTATTACGGTACGGCCAATTCCACCTATAGGGAGTATCTGCAGGGGGAGATGGTAAGGTACAAAAAGTATTTTTATGCTCTGCGGCCCCTTCTGGCTGCGGAGTATATCGAGAGGTATCACGAGGCGCCGCCTGTGCTGTTTGAGGAACTGTTAAAGCTGGAGCTTCCTGCGGAGCTTAGGGCTTCTTTGGATGAGCTTTTGGAGATCAAGAAGCGGACAACGGAAAAGGAGGAGAATCCTCAGATGCCGGTCATTCGTGCATTTATTGAGGAGGAGCTGAAAAAGCAAAGGGAGATCGGCGACAGCCTGCCAAATGATCACAACAAGGATTTTGGACCGCTGAATCAGTTATTTCGGGAGCTTTTATCATACGGGACCTGAGGGGACAAAAGGTGGATTCCCATGGGAGTATAGGAATAAAACGGCACGAGGGAATGCTTACCATTGAAAAAGGGGAGGATACGAGATGCAGGTAGTCGGATTGGATGAAAAGTGGACTTTTCGAAGGGGGTATCTGGATTCCATTGGGATGCTGGAGTCGGACCCTGGGGTGGAGGTAAACCTCCCCCATGATGGAATGATCGGAACGGAGGTTTCCGCAGATGCGCCCGCGGGGGCTGACTCCGGTTATTATAAAGGGGGACTGTCCAATTATACGAAATATATTTTTGTCCCGGCGGAGTGGGAAAAGGAATGTGTTGGACTGTGCTTTGACGGGGCGATGATGAACGCCTCCGTTGATATCAACGGCAGCAGGATCGCTCTGCAGCACAACGGGTATATGCCGTTCTATGTGGATCTGACCAGATATCTGACCTTTGGGGAACATAACAGGATCACAGTGAATGTCAATACCAGTATGCAGCCCAATTCCAGATGGTACACAGGATCGGGACTGTACCGGGGAGTGAAGCTGATGCATGGGCCGAGAGTCCATGTGCTGCCGGACGGGATCTTTGTCCATACGAAGGAGGTGGCGGCGGGCCACGCCTTTTTGGAGGCCCAGATCGAGGTGGAGAATGCCACCTTGGAAAATCGCCTGGCAGAGGTTACGCTTTTGCTCCTATCCGAGGAGGACGGAACAGAGAAGGCGCGGACAAAGCGTGTGATCCAGGTAAGCGCGGGAAAAGCCGGTATGGCCAGGATGGCATTCCGGGTAAAGGATCCCCTGCTCTGGAGCGCGGAGGAGCCGAACCTTTACCGGGTAAAGGCTGTCGTGAAGGATCTGGGGGTATATCGCACGCATTTCGTCCCGGGCGAGGTGCAGACGCAGGACGAAGCGGAGGTTCTCTTTGGCATTCGGACTGTGACGGCGGATGTGGTGAGGGGACTTTTGATCAATGGAAAGAGTGTGAAGCTAAAGGGCGGGTGCCTGCATCATGACAATGGTCTTCTGGGTTCTGTTACCACCCTGGAGATCGAGGAGAGGAAGATCAGAAAAATGAAGGAGGTGGGTTTCAACGCCATCCGTACGGCGCATAATCCTCCATCCTCCGCTTTGATCGAGGCATGCGACAGGCTGGGAATGTATGTCTTTGATGAGGCCTTTGATGCCTGGTTCATCGGAAAGCGGGGAGGGGATTATAACCAGTATTTTGCGGCGGATTGGGAGAAGGATCTGACCGCATTTGTCAGGCGTGACAGAACCCATCCCTGTGTGATCCTGTGGTCCACCGGAAACGAGATTCCGGAGAGGGGCGGATTGAGCGATGGCTATGAGACTGCTACCCGGATCGCGGAGAAGATCCGTTC
>CACXDS010000283.1 GCA_902766425.1 uncultured Lachnospiraceae bacterium | reverse complement strand
TATTATGCCCTTCCTAAAAAAGTTAGATGGATCGGTATTTTGATCAGTGATTTTTATTTTATTCTCAGAGGCAATTCCATCAGGGAATTTGCCTGCTGGTTGGGCATGGCCTTATTTACCTATGCCATCTCCATGCTCGCCGATAAAATGCCCGGTGAAAAAAGTCAAAAGGCAATTACGGTTCTGGGAGTGATCATCCTTGCCGGCGTCATGATCCTCCTTAAGGATTCCTCCTTCTTCGGGCTTCCGCAGCTCGGAATCTCCCCCATGGGTATTTCCTACTATACCCTGTCCTGGATTGCTTATCTTCTGGAAGCCTACTACCATACCGGCCCCCTCCAGAAAAATCCATTCAAGTTTTTGGCCTTTGCAGGCTTTTTCCCGCTTCTGACCTCCGGACCGATCGTCAAATATAAGGATGTGGGAGAAAGCATTGCCTCAGAGCATCCTTTTTCCATTGACAATATCACAAACGGCGCCGCCAGAATTCTGTGGGGCTTTATGAAAAAGCTGATCATTGCAGATAGGATCGCCATTTTTATCGATACCGTATATTTAAATCCCTATCGCTATCCCGGTCTGTTTTTCCATATTGCAAATGCTTTTTTTGTCATTCAGCTGTATGCCGACTTTTCAGGGTGCATTGACATCGCCCTCGGCAGTGCGGAAATGCTTGGAATTAAACTGCCCGAAAATTTTGATCTTCCTTTTCTCTCCCAAACCCTGGAAGAGTTTTGGCGAAGATGGCATATTACCCTTGGCGGCTGGTTAAAGGACTTCATTCTTTACCCCATCTTAAAGTCGCCACTTTTTCAGGCCATCGGTTCCGCTTCCAAAAAGCTTTTTGGGAAAAAAACGGGTAAGAAGATCCCTGTCTGGATTGCCCTGCTGATCTCATGGTTTCTGGTGGGCTTCTGGCATGGAGGCGGATGGAATTATATTTTCGGAGTAGGATTATTATTTGGTGCCATTATCATTTTAGGGCAGATTCTGGAACCTGTATTTAAGTGGATCATTAAGCTCCTTCATATCAATGACGAAGCTTTGTCATGGAAAGGCTTCCGGATTGTCAGGACCTGGTTTTTCTTTGGCACAGGCCTATCCTTTTTCCGTGCGGGCAGCCTGATGGCCGGTTTTCGAAATCTGAAGCTGGCATATACCTCCTATAATCCCTGGATACTGTTTACGGGAGAACTTTACGAGCTCGGTTTGGACAGAACGGACTTTAATATACTGATCTTTTTCCTGGCCCTTGTGGCTATTACCGGGATCGTCCGCTTCCGCACCGGTGCATCCATCCGTTCGCTTATGGCAAAGCAGAATCTCCTGTTTCGCTGGCTCGCTTACGCACTTTTGATTTATGCTGTGATCATATACGGATGCTATGGAGTGGGCTTCCATTCCGCTTCATTTATCTATCAGGGCTTTTAATTCTATTACTATTGTGGTACACTTAAGGATAGCAAGGAGGGAAGAAATGAAAGAACTGGAATATCCTTTTGACGGAGAATGGATTCTCAGTAAGAAAAAAAGTATCAAGAAACAACTTCTTCAGGAAAACGGACCGTTTTTGCAAAAAAAGATCGCAGTGCTGGGCGGATCCACCACCAGTAACATCTGTGCACTGTTAGATCTGTTTTTATTGAATGAGGGCATACAGGCCAAGTTCTACGAATCGGAATACGCCCAATATTATGCGGACGCCATGTTTGACAATCCGGAGCTTGTGGAATTTCAGCCCGATCTGATCTTTATCCACACATCCAATGTCAATGTGAAGCGCTATCCTACCATCCGTGATTCCGCTGCAGAGATTGAGGATAAGCTCACACAGACCTATCAGGAATTCGAAGGAATGTGGGAGCATCTATACGAGACCTACCACTGCCCCATCATCCAAAATAATATGGAGCCCCCTGCCTATCGTCTGCTCGGCAATTACGATTGCGTAGATCTTCACGGACGGGTCAGCTTTCTAAACCGCCTGAATGAACGCTTTGCCGAATATGCCAGAGCCCATAGCTATCTTCATTTGCATGACATTGCTTACCTTTCTGCTGTGATCGGTCTGGATCGTTTTTCCGACCCTTTTTACTGGCATATGTATAAATACGCTGTGGGTGTTCCGGTCATGGCTGATTTTTGCTATAGCCTGAGCCATATCATCAAGGCAATTTATGGTAAGAATAAAAAGGCTTTTGTTCTGGATCTTGACAATACACTCTGGGGAGGAATCGTGGGGGACGACGGACCGGAAAATCTGGAGGTTGGCCAGGAAACCAGCATGGGGCAAGCCTACGACGCTTTTCAGACCTATCTGAAGTCCCATAAGGATATCGGTATTCTCCTGAATGTTTCGTCCAAAAACGAAGAAAGCAATGCTCTGGCCGGACTCAATCACCGGGATTGCGTGCTTAAGCCGGATGACTTCATGGTGATCAAGGCAAACTGGGATCCCAAAAATATGAATACTCTCGCGATCGCCGAAGAACTCAACCTTGGAGCTGACAGCTTTGTCTTCGTGGATGATAATCCCGCTGAACGAGAGATCATCAGTTCCACCATAAAGGGAATCAGCGTTCCTGAGATCTCCACCGTCGACAAATATATCCGCGAGATCGATCGCCATGGATATTTTGAGGTGCTAAAGCTTTCGAATGACGATCTTTCCCGAAATGATATGTATAAAGCTAATCTGCAGCGTGCTCAGACTGTTAAAAATTTTGCAGATTATGGTCAATATTTGGCATCCCTGGAAATGAAGGCGATCATCAAGCCCTTCGAACCCCTGTACATGGCAAGGATTGCCCAGCTGACCAATAAAAGCAACCAGTTTAATCTCACCACCAAGCGTTATTCTCAAACAGAGCTTGAGGAAGCCGCACAGTCCCGCTTTACCTTCTACGGTAAACTGGCGGACAAATTCGGAGATAATGGCGTTGTCACGGTTGCCATCGGGAAACCTGAGGGAGATACGCTCCATATGGAGCTTTGGCTCATGAGCTGTCGTGTTCTGAAGCGCGATATGGAATTGGCTCTGCTGGATGCCATAGTTCATCGCTGCCTGTCAAAAGGCCTAAAAAAGATCCGCGGTTACTACTACCCTACAGCCAAGAACGCTATGGTTAAAAATTTCTACGGAGATCTGGGCTTTACAAAACTCTCGGAGGACCCGGAAGGAAACAGTGTTTGGGAATTATTTCTCTCCGAGGGCTATGAAAATAAAAATAAGTATATCAATGTTATGGAGGAGGAAGCATGACCAGAGAAGAAGCTTATCAAAAATTGAATAAGGTATTTCAGGAGGTATTCGACGACGATGAAATCACCGTCGGAGACGCTACTACTGCTAAGGATATCGAAGACTGGGACAGCTTAGAGCACATCAACCTGATCGTTGCTGTGGAGAAATGCTTTGGCATAAAATTTAATATTGGCGAAGTCACATCTATGAAAAAAGTGGGCGATATGGTGGATCTCATCCTCGCTAAAACAGCATAACACTATTCCGGCAGCTGCTTTGCCTCATAGATGACAAATTCACATGACATACCTTGAATGCGGTCGATTTCTTCCAGGGAGACAGAAAGTGCCCTCTCCAGCTCCTCTCTGGAAGCGCCCGCATTTTCTTTTAAAACCAGAAAACAATCCTTTCTTCCCAATAGCAAATCTCTTGCATTATCTGCTCCTTCAAGCTCACTGCCCAGCTTTTCCAGATAAAGAGGATGTCTGATCATCCACCCTCCCAGCCAGAGATAGTTCTCCCTCCCCTCTCCGGCTACAACCTTTCCTGAAGCCAAAGTCTCCCTCTCCAGAACCGGCTTTGTCCGATAGACAACCGTATAGACATCCAATAGATAGAAAGAATCCCGGTGCCGGGCCATATAAGTCATCAAAAGCTCGTCATCCCGGTTGACTTGAGCATTTGCTTGATACAGTTCAGTGGTCTCCTGAATACTTTTTACAGAAGCAAATGAAAAAAAGACTCCCAGAGAAAGTAAATATACATAAAAAACTTTTTTTGTTTCTGACTTCCACAGAAGAATAAAAGAAAACCCGATCAAAAAAGCCAGCTCCATCCAATACAAGGACAGGGTGACACGCTTGGGATATCTGCCGCCTTGAAGCAGATACATCCATGCCAGACTCCGATATATGAAGAGCATTCCCAGAGGCATCATATCCCGAAGCACTTTTTTCCATTGATCCTTTTTCAGAAGTCCCTGCCAGAACAAGCTGACAGAGCATATCGCATAAAGCACAAGCACCAGATAATTCCAGGGTGCATCCTCACGCTGGAGAAGTAGTCTCCGCAGATAAAGCTTTATCAGACTCCAAAGTCCGGGTATATTCTCTTGATTTATTATGCTCCCATATGCCGCAACAGTAGCAAGCCCCTTTTGATCACCATTCTCTCCCTGCAAAAGGGCGATATCATAAGCCTTGATCAAAGACAGCTCATCCTCTGTCAAAGAATGCTCCTGATAATATTCCAATGCATTTGAGGTAGTAGAAACTCCATAATAGTCATACACCTGTGTTCTGAGTTGATTATATGCGAGATAATCCTTCCAAGCCTCTCCTTTAAGTGCGCACCTATTTCCCAGAAAGAGCATACAAAAGAGAAGCGCAAAAGCAGCAAATTCCCTTGTGATCTTCTTTCTTTTTGTGACTTTGTCCCTGTCCCGCTCCCTCATCATAAGAAAGAGAAAAACAATTCCTATCATGGGTGCAAGCAAAAAAAAGATATTCTCTCGAATGAGATAAGCTAAAAGAAAAAAAGCTATTGCAGCCATTCTCTCGTTCTTTCTCTGTCCCAAAAGCAAAAGAAGTATCCCGGTTGCTCCCAAAATAGCCGCCAGACAGGTATAATGCACCAGAACAAAGCTTTGAAGGCACAGTGCGGTAAATCCCAGACCTGTCATAAGAAAAACAGGAAAAATTTTGGGATAGTCGATTTTTATTTTGGAAAAAAGAAGTTGAAGAATAGCCCAAAAACAGATTCCGTTGCAGAACAGATCGAAAAGGCCCAGCCATGGGATCTGCGGTAATACCCCATATAAGCCGGACAGGAACAGCCCAAGCTCCGCACTGAGATAATAGGTATAGGGATACGGTCTTAGATAGGATCCGGACAGAATACTCTCCATCATCATATCGTCATTGATCGCATAATGAGGCCTAAAGCAATAAAAAAGAACAGCAAAATAGACTATGGTCAAACATCCGGACCAAAGGAATGATTTTATTCCATCACGCCTGTCTTCTTTTTGCTGTTGCATTCTGTACTCCTATTACTAGATCTGTAGAGCCGAAGCTCATCCTTTCTTTCTTCCTCCGGCTCTTTTTTTCATACTCAATTTCTTTTTTTCGCCTTTAAGATTAACAGCTTTATAATCGAGCTTTCCGGCTGAGATGTCTGAGTGCTTTTGCTTCCATTTCAAAAACAATGCCATAAAGAACAGGCAGAGCAACAGTCCAAAGCATCCTCCCGAAGTATCCAAAAGGACATCCCATATTGTTCCGCATCGCCCGGACACCATGGTCTGATGCCACTCATCCAAGGAGGCAGAAAGGAATACCCATAGAATAACGATACCATTCCACCGAAAATGCTTTAAGCGCCATTTTTCTGCTGTCACCCACGGGATCCATATTCCAAAAACCAGGATACCCATGCCGGTATACTCAGAAAAATGCGCCATTTTACGCACAGGATTTTCCCAAAAACGGATCAACGAAGCCTTTACCTCTTGCGTCCAATTTTTTTGAGTAATCACTCCAACCTGATCTACGATCACTTCTGTTACACGATGACTTAAGGAACCGGATTCCACCCCATCCTGCGCAGAGAAAAAAAAGATCGTCACATATAGTATTACAAGAAATATGGCAGCCACAGAACTGACTGCCAGTTTCATGCTGATTTTATTATTCACCAAGCCACCTATTTATCATTCTCCGAAATAGTCTGATATACCTCTATCCTCTGGGCATCCATCTCAGGCATCCCCACAAAGCTTGCACCGTATACATAACGATCCACACCCTTCAATTCAATGCGTACAATCTGTAAGAAGGCATGGATGACCTCTCTTGTCCAGATTGTCAAAAAGGACTCATAGACCGCACCAATCTTTAACGGAACATTACAAGTAAAACCAACCCCACTTTTGGAGACATCGATCACTTCGATCTCAACCTCCTGATGCATACTGTCATCCAAACGTTTGATGATCAGTTTAGAATTCAATCCGGTTCTCTTGTTTTTCCTTCTCTCGTTCATCCCCTGGCCCCTTTCCGATCCCCATAAACTATTGTCAAGAGCAGCCCTTCTTCCGCTAAGGCAATTATCAGCTTTCGTTTTATTCCCTGCGATAGTGAAGGCATCTATCTGATTTGCTTGTGCTAAAGTATACCTCAAATCCTTTCCCTTCCGATAATTATATCATACAATATATGATATCGCAAGGGAGAGTTTTTGAACGAAGTCACTGCCATAGGGTATCGCCATAATTACCGGATTTAGGACTTCGTCTTTCCGTAAGCATCCCCATATCACTCAAGAGTATTCCGAAAATCCTGTGAATTATCCCGAAAGACAAGATACTCTCCGACCTGATCCAGCAATTCGTAATCATATGCCGTCATATCACCGAGCAGCTTCTTTTCTTTGGACAGGATCACATAATGGCAGCCCGCCTTTTTGGCAAATGCTGCTAATTGCTCTACCGATAGCTCCTGCCCTACCATAAACTGAAAAAACTCGTCATAGTTTTCCAGCATATTTTCCCGACTATAGGGCATGCAGATTTCCGCACTATACTGTCTTACATATAATAAAAATTCCTCGGGGAACGCCGCTACGACCTCTCTCCCCTCCACCCGGATCTCATCGCAGATCTCCACAACCTCCCATGGAACATGGTGGAGATTATCTGCTTTGGAATACAAGGGACTGCTGTAAACCAGCGTACCGGTCAGCATGATCAGGGCTACACCTCCCCCGGCAAGAAAAAGCCTCCTGCGCCCCTTTTGCTCATGAAGCATGCATAAAAAACCGAAAGCAAGCGTAGAGCTGACGGGCAAAAGCCAAAGCATTCGAAAGTAAGTAGCCCCATCTATAAAATGATCATATAACCGATAAAACAGAGGATTAAAAAAGAAAAATAACACCAGCATGGGAAGATACAAAAAAAGAATCCTGATATTCTTTCGCTTTTCCTTCTCAAAAAGATAGATCACCACGGCGAAATACCAGATCAGGATCAGACCGGTTCCCATGTATTTGTGAAATATCGTAAATGCCTCCATCTTACCTCCCCAATCCCATCAGCCTTGCAGCTTAAGATATAACGCCACGATCGCAGCAGGCAAAATCATACAAGGCAGTAATCCGATCAACAGCCTCCATCTCCTGTATGCTATCGCTCCGCAAAAAACTCCAAGCCCTAACAGTATGCAAAGTAAAAAGCTCCCCAATGTACTGCATAAGCATCCTGCCGCCAATACCACGGCTAACCAGAACCAGATCAGCACCCCCGTGCTTTTCCCTGCCTCCAATTTTTCAAAAACCAGCATCAATAGATACAGAAGGATCGGAATAATGATATTCGCCAAGACAGCCTTACCCTGTCCTGCGCGTACCAACAGAAAGTTTTCCCTGCTATAGGTGGAATAACCGCCAAAGATCACCAGTAACTCCACTAATATCATATAAAACGGTAAATGCCAGCTTTTTTCTCCGCTTATATCTTTCAAAAGCTTTTTCCCGATCAGATAATAGATCCCATAGGCCATGGGAATGATCAGCAAGGGCATGACGACATGGGCCGTAGCTGCCCCGGACAGCCCGGATATCCTGGCTAAAAGCGCTATCCAGACCGGGAAGGGTGCCATGGCATATCTGACTGTTAAGCCCGTTGTGAACCCGGTATAGGGATAGATGGTATAGAGTTTATCCGAAAACCGGCTTGAGGTGACGATCGCCACATAATAAGCATCATCCCCTTCTTCGTATGCAAGGTAAATCACCAATACCAATTGAATGATAAGAAGGGCCGCTGCGATTCCCCAGAAAAGATATGACAAGCCTGATACTTCCGAAACCTCTTTAATCCTTGTGTTCTTTTTCGAATGTTCTCGGCCTCGCCAAATCCGAAAGGACGAAATCATCAGCGCCCCCCCTGTCAGGCTTCCGTATCCCACCATAACCTCCGAAAAGCCTTTCCCAAGCAATGTAAGGGGCAGGCATATCACGAGAAACATCGCCCAGAGCAGGAGCAGCCCAAGGTTCCAAGCAAGAAGCCCCCGGGCTTCTTTTTCCTCAGACGGCATAAATCCGTACCCAAGAACCAGAGGTATCACTATGATCCCGGTTATCATTATCATAATTCGAAGCACTGCCATCTTTCCACTCCCTCTTCAGGATGTTACCTAATGCAGTCGATAAAGAACCAGATCGGCATCCCGGTAAATCTCATTCCCACCGCTGTCACACAGCCTCCGGTCCACCTCTCCCGCATTTAATGTGATCAGATATTTACTCTCCAGCTCGCTTAGATGCTCCAAAACATAATCGTCCTTACAGCAGCTGATCCCCATTCCCTCCGGCAGACCATACAGAACCTGCCATTTACTATAAATCACTTTCCCATCCCTTTGATCGGATAACACCCAGATTATAACATTATCATAACTTGGGGTTCCTTCGTGCGTCAGAGTGATCTCATCCTCAAACCGCTCCTGCCATACAGTCAGCTGCTGCAGGCTTTCCTTCGTAGCAAAGGGAACCTGATAATCATAGGCGGAGCGGGCCATTAACCAATAAAAATATACAAAGACCAACCCCAGCACGATACTTTTCCACAAATCCCTTGTATCCGCCATAAGACTCACAACAAAAATTCCGGCAACCACAAAGGTCAATAAATGCTTGCTTCCCTCCGTCAGCTTATACATGAGAAGCAACGCAAAAAACATGGCAATGCATGAAAAAAGTAAATGACATTCTGCGAAGAGCAGCCCTTTATCCCCTTCCTTTGTTTTACCTGCTTTAAGCTCCTTAACGGTTTGTATGAACAACAGGATAAGCAATGTCAGAAAGCTGAAGAAATGTGCACCTGAGGCCAGTCCGTGTCTCACCCCCTCGATCATATGGATCCCCATATCCTTGCCCATATAATAAAGCTTTCCCAGCGTATAGCGACACCCTCCGAATATACCCCGCTCAAAAAAGGCCTTGATCCAATCCGTAAAGAAAAGATCTGCAAAATAAGCTGCACCCAGATAATGCTTGATCAGCCCATAGCACAAAACAGTCAAGCCTATGACTCCACCTGCTCCCAGCAGTCCCTTCCAACCGCTTTTTCTGATCCAGAAATAGGCAGGAAGCAAAAGAAAAAGCAAAAAATAAGGGCGCATCAGGCTCATACAAGCAGCCAGGCCAAAAAGCGAAATAAGCTTTCCGCCGGAATGCTTCCTTCCCTCGCTGATACCCAGACCGTAAAACAGGATCACCATGCTAAAGCATATAATCTCCGGCATTCCGGAAAAAAGATATCGCACAAAGGGTGCATACAGTACAAACAGCAAAACAAGAAGAAGCTCCTGCTTCACGCTCGGTCTTACCAGTATGACATAGGCTCCCATTGCTGCGGATAATAATACCAAATTGCAAATATAGGGAGAGAGCAATGTCCATCCAAAGATCTTTCCCCATAGCACCCAGGGAAGGACGAGAACCGGGCTCCAGGCCGCAAAGGACAGCTTCAAGGCGTGGCTTTCGTTGAACCCGAAATACCCCAGCGGATAACCCTCCTTCACCATTCCTTCCACCTGCTTGTAATAAAATAGCTCATCATTCCATTCCGAGCCGGGAAGCCAGACCTCTCCCAGCCCCTTTCCCTGAAGAAAAAGGTACAGGAATGCACAGAGCCAGGGAAGCGCTGCAGCGAACATAACCTGTAGCAGGAAACGAATATTTTCTTTCTTTTGAAACCAATTCATTTTATCCTTCACTGCCTCGCTCCTCGTCTATCATATGATCTGATCCAGACTCCGATCCTGCTTTCAAGATAATCCGGCCGCGTGAAAAAACCTTTCCCTGCCAAGATATCATTACAACGCATTCTCTTAAAAAAGATCACACTATGATCATAGCATCTCCAAAACTGAAAAAGCGATACCTCTCCCGGATGGCCTCCTCGTAAGCTGCCAGCACATGCTCCCGCCCGGCCAGCGCACTGACCAGCATAACCAGAGTGGATTCCGGAAGATGAAAATTGGTGATCAGCCCATCCAGCACCTTAAAGCGATATCCCGGATAGATGAAAATCTGCGTATCACCGCTCCCCGCTCTGACGATACCGTCATCTCCGCTGGCGCTTTCCACAGTGCGACAACTCGTAGTCCCCACGCAGATCACTCTGCCTCCGGCAGCCTTTGTCTCATTGATACAGCGCGCCGCCTCCTCACTCACCTGATACCATTCGGAATGCATGTGATGCTCCAGAACATTCTCTTCCTTCACGGGGCGAAAGGTTCCCAAGCCGACATGCAGGGTTACATAGACAACGGAGATACCCTTTTTCTGAATCTCCTCCAGCAATTCTTTGGTAAAGTGAAGCCCCGCCGTGGGTGCGGCTGCAGAGCCCTCATACTTTGCATAAACCGTCTGATAACGATTTTTGTCCCGAAGCTTATGCGTAATATAGGGTGGCAGGGGCATTTCTCCCAGACGATCCAACACCTCCTCCCAGATCCCATCGTAGGTAAACCGTACCAGCCGATTTCCCTCCTCAACAGTCTCCAGAACCTCCGCCTTCAGGATACCATCCCCAAAGGTGAGCTTAGCTCCCGGCTTGCACTTCTTTCCCGGCTTTACCAGGGTCTCCCACACATCCTTATCCTTACGGGCCAGGAGGAGCACCTCCACATGCCCTCCTGTGCCCTCTCTCTCTCCCAGCAGTCTGGCAGGGATCACCTTCGTATTATTCAGCACCAGACAATCCCCGGGCTTTAGGAATTCCGGTACCTCCTTAAACACATGATGATCCACCGAACCTGTAAGCTTATCCAAATGCAGCAGCCTGGAGGCGCTTCTGTCCTCCAGGGGATCCTGCGCGATGAGCTCCTTGGGGAGTTCAAAATAAAAATCCGATTTTTTCAGTACATCCTGCTTTCCGCCTTCCATTTACAGACACGCTCCCTGAGCAAAAGCAATATACCCCTTATAGGCCTCATAAATATCCGCCTTGCTGGTGCACTCCCAGGGCGCATGCATATTGAGCACTGCAACGCCGCTGTCGATGACATTCATGCCATAAAGTGCGAGGATGTAAGCGATGGTACCGCCGCCTCCCACATCCACCTTGCCGAGTTCAGCGGTCTGATAAACCACTCCTTGATCATCCAGAATCTTGCGGAGATGCGCCATGTACTCCGCATTGGCATCGTTGGAGCCTGACTTTCCTCTGGAGCCGGTAAATTTATTAAAGCACATTCCCCTCCCCAGATAAGCGGCATTCTTCTTCTCAAAGCAGGAGGCAAAGGCCGGATCAAAGGCTGCACTGACATCGGAGGAAAGCATACAGCTTCTGGAAAGACATCTGCGCAGATTCAGCTCATTATACTCCCCCGTCAGATTCATCAGCTCAGCAAGCGCATTCTCAAAGAATGCCGACTTCATGCCCGTTGCACCGACGGAGCCGATCTCCTCCTTATCCACCAAAATGGTACAAAGAGTTCTATCCACACTCTTTACATCCAGTGCCGCCCTCATGGAGGTGAAGGCACAGGCTCTGTCATCCTGCCCGTAGGCCAGGATCATGCTGCGATCAAAGCCCGCTTCTCTGGCCTTTCCCGCAGGAACGATCTCCAGCTCAGCCGAGATGAAATCCTCCTCCTCAAAATCATACTGCTCCTTCAGGATCTCCAATACACTTGCCTTGATCGCCTGAGACACTTTCTTTTTTCCTTCCTCCGTCTCCGCTTCCTTTTTAGAGATCACCAGGGGCTTAGAGCCAACGATCAGATCCAGAGCCTCTCCCTCGATCACCTTGGCCGCCTTCTTATCCATCTGCTCTCCTGCAAGATGAGGCAGAAGATCGGAGATGAAGAAAACGGGATCATCCTCATTCTCCCCCACATTTAATTCGATGGTGGTGCCGTCCTTTTTAATGACAACGCCATGAATGGCAAGAGGCAGGGTGACCCACTGATACTTTTTGACTCCCCCGTAATAATGGGTATCCAGATAAGCATATGATGCGCTCTCCCGATCCTGATAGAGGGGAATCTGCTTCACATCCAGCCTGGGGCTGTCAATATGGGCTCCCAGAATATTGATTCCCTCTGCCAAGGGCTTCTTTCCCACCTGGAACATTACAATGGACTTATTCATCCATACGCTGTAGACTCTGTCCCCTTTCTTCAGAGAAACTCCCTCGCGAATGCATTCCTCCATCTCACGGTAGCCCTGTGCTTCGATGGTGTTGACAATGGTATCCACACATTCTCTCTCCGTCTTTCCATGATCCAGAAAATCCCGATACTCCTTGCATATTTTTTCCAGATTCTTCAGATCCTTCTCCTTATAATTTTCCCAAGCATTTTTTCTTTCCATTTTTTCTCCTCTTTTCCGATACATTTTCAGAACACATACATGGTTTTATTTTACTACAAAAGCTCCTAATCTTCAATCCCTTTCCACATTTGACACCGCTCATCCGTCAATACCTCATCCGTCGATCAGAAATCGAATCTCCTGCTTGCACGAAAAAGACCCTTCCGTTCAGAAGGGCCTTCTCATGAGATCTGCGGTCAGCTCCGCAGATCGATATCTAATTGGTTTTTCAGATTCTTGAGAATCTTTTTCACAAAATGATCCACGCTGTCCGCCTCAAAGGGCTCCTGACCGGGTACAAAATCCAGCGTAAACGCCATACTCTTCTTGTCCGCCGGGATCTGCCCTCCCTCATACACATCAAAGAGCTTGATTCCCTTCACATAGGTGCAGGAGGACTGAATACATTTCTCCACCTGACCGCAGGTCACATTCCTCTTCATCACCAGTGCCAGATCACGGCTCTCACCCGGGTACTTCGGAAGCGGCTCAAAGCTTGCTTTACCCGAAGGAAGCTCGCTCAAGGTCTTCAGATCGATCTCCAGTAGATAGGCGTCCGTTCGCAGATCCAGCTTTTCTGCAATGGGGTAAGCCAGCTTGCCGAGGTAGCCCACTTCGATGCCCTCGCAGAGAATCCTTGCGGTCTGAAAAGGATGCAGATAGGGCTTTGTAGCGGGCTCATATTCAAATTTCACATAGAGGCTTTCAGCAGTCTTTTCTGCCATCCCCTTTAAGGTGAAGAAGCTCTCGTTTTCCCCAAAGATGCCAATGCAGAGGACCTCCCTCTCATCCGGGTAATCATTCAAGGGCAATTCCTTTGCGATGAACTTCTTTCCGATCTCGTACAGCCTGCCGGAGAGATTTCCCTTTTTCTGATTTCTGGAGATGGCACCCAGCATGGAGGGCGCCAGTGTTGTTCTCATCAAAGAGAGATCCTCGTTAATGGGATTCAGGATCCGAATGCAGTTTCTCTCAGGTGCATCCTCCGAAAGCCGAAGGAGATCCAGATCCGCCGGAGAGAAGAAGGAATAATGAATGCACTCATAGGCTCCCGTTCCGCAGAGATCCTTTTTCAGCTTCAACTCCTTTTTCTGCTTGACATTCATTCCTCCCATAGTCACAAGGGCATCCGGCATAAAGGTGGGGGTAACATGCTCATACCCATACATACGGATCACTTCCTCCGCCACATCGGGATAGGAATCCATATCCTCTCGATAGGCCGGCACATGAAGGATCAACTCATCCCCTTTGTTCTCCGGTGCGAAATTCAGATTTCCCAGGATACGGATGATCTCTTTTTCGGGTACCTTGATCCCAAGCACATTGTTCACCTTCTCCATGCTCACCTTCATGATCCTAGGCTCAATGGAGTTACCGGTATTTACATCCACATGGGTGGAGGAAACCTTGCCACAGCCAAGCTCCTCGATGAGGTGAAGCGCTCTCTTCATTGCATGCACTGTGGCGTATTCATCCACACCCTTCTCGTATTTTGCGGAAGCGTCCGTCCTCTTTCCAAGGGCTCTGGAGGTCTTACGGATATTGTCTCTGGCAAATTTGGCAGATTCAAACAAAACAGCCTGTGTGCTCTCCCGGATTTCCGAATTCAGCCCACCCATGACGCCTGCCAGGGCCACGGGCTTCACGCCGTCGCAGATCACCAGATTATTGGAGTTCAGCTCATATTCCTGTTCGTCTAAGGTGATGATCTTTTCGCCATCTCCTGCTCTGCGGACGCAAATTGCATTGCCCTCCACATACTCGCTGTCAAAAGCATGCATGGGCTGTCCCATCTCAAGCATGACATAGTTGGTGATATCCACAATATTGGAAATGGAAGCCTGCCCCACCAATGCCAGTCTTCGCTTCATCCAAAGGGGGGACTGTGCGATCTTCACATCATACACATAATGTCCGATATATCTGGGACAGAGATCAGGTGCCTCCACTGTAACGGTGAAGCCCTCCTTTTTTACATCGGTCTCATGATAATCATAGGACGGCTCCTTCAAGGGCTGATCCAGCACAGCAGCCACCTCTCTGGCCAAACCAAGTATACTCTGGCAATCCGGTCTGTTGGCAGTAATGGATACATCATAGATCCAATCATCTAAGCCAAGGATCGGCTTAACATCCAAGCCCGGCGAAAGCTCCTCCGGCAAAACAAGTAAACCGTTATAGCCTGCTCCGGGGTACATGTCCTCCGACACACCGAGCTCCACGCCGGAACAGAGCATTCCTTCGGATTCATATCCGCGAAGCTTGCCCTTTTTAATGGTCATGACTCCTTCCACGGTCTTATGATCCTTTGCAGTAGCATATACGCTCGCTCCCACCAGGGCTACCGGATATTTGCCGCCGGCCTTCACATTGTCTGCACCACAGCAGATCTGAAAGCTTCCCTTTTCGCCTGCATTCACCTTACATACATGAAGATGGGTGTCCGGAATGGGCTCGCATTCCTCCACCAGCCCGACCACAACATTGCTGATGTCTTTTCCCACCTCCCAGGACTCCTCCACCTCAAAGCCACAGGAAAACAGTTTTTTCTCCAGCTCCTGCGGTGTAACATTGATATCCACATATTCCTTTAACCAACTCAACGGTACTAACATATTCTGACCTCGCTCTCTTTCCTTTGCAATTTGACTCTTAGTTATTGTCGATCTGCTCCAAAACCTTGATATCGGATTCAAACAAAAGCTTGATATTGTTGATACCATACTTCAGCATAGTGGCGCGCTCCAGCCCGATGCCGAAGGCCAATCCGCTGTATTCATCGGGATCGATACCGCAGTTGGAAAGAACCTTACGATTTACGATTCCTGCACCCAGGATCTCGATCCATCCGGTTCCCTTGCAGAGCTTACAGCCCTTTCCTCCGCACTCAAAGCAGCTTACATCCACCTCAACAGAGGGCTCTGTGAAGGGGAAATAAGAGGGACGAAGTCTGGTTGTGGTTCCCTCCCCATAGATTTTTTGCACAAACACATCCAGCATCCCCTTCAGATCACAGAGGGTGATCTTTTTATCCACAACAAGCCCCTCCATCTGATGGAACATGGGGGAATGGGTCGCATCGTCATCCGAGCGGAACACCTTTCCGGGGCAGAGAATCTTAATGGGAGGTTTCTTTTCCTCCATGGTATGAATTTGCGCCGCAGAGGTCTGAGTTGCCAGGAGAAAATCAGGGGACAGATAAAAGGTATCCTGCATGTCCCTGGCCGGGTGATCCTTGGGTGTGTTCAACGCCGTAAAATTATAATAATCGTTCTCGATCTCTTTGTTTTCAAACACTTCAAAGCCCATGCCCGCAAACACATCGATGATCTCGTTTCTCATCTGCGTGATGGGGTGCAGATTTCCGGTCTTATTCTCCACGGCAGGCATGGTCACATCAATGCGCTCCGTCTCATAGCGAAGCTCCAGCTCCTTGGCCTTCATTTTTTCATCCAGCTCGGCAAATTTAACCTGTGCCCACTCCTTCAGTTCATTGACTCCCTTGCCGAAGCTCGCTCTCTCCTCCGGAGCAATATTCTTCATCTCCTTCATCAGAAGCCCGATCTTGCCGATCTTGGAATCCAGAAATTGCTTTTTGAACTCATAGACTGCCTTGGAGCTGGAAATCTCCTCGATCCCGTCCATGATTTCCTGCCGGATGCTTTGAAACCTTTCATTCATATCTCTTTCCTCCTTACAAGAATTCTAAGTTGCAAACATAGCGCACACCGGGCTGCCTAATTGCACATAAAAAATCCCCTACACAAGTAGCTTGTGTAAGGGACGTGAATCACGCGGTACCACCCTTCTTCCAGGCATTTCAAATAGAATCCTTCAGCGCTGGCTCTCTCGTGCGTAACGAACACAAACGGCCCGGACTACTCATAAAAACTTTCATCCAAAGCAGCTCCGGTGTGAAATTCGCGATCATGTCTTTACCTGAATGACTTTCAGCCGACGATCATTCTCTCTGCATTAGGAAAACATAATCCTACCTTGACATCTGTCTGTTTGCACCATCAAAGCTTTTCCATCTAAAATCTTAATTTATTCTAATGTTTTCCTCATCAAATGTCAAGTGCTTTCTCCCCCTTTTCCTTCCGAAAAGCCGGACTATGCAGCATTCCCCAGATCAGAGGGATCACCATAATGATCCAAACGATGGGCTCCGCTACAATGATTCCGTCATACCCAAGCTTCGGTGTCAAAAACAGTACGACTGCTATCTTCCCAAGGAGCTCCAGCATACTGGAAAAAACAGGGGTCTTGGTATCTCCATAGCCCTGCATACTGTTCCTGAAAAGACTGATCACAGCAGGCACAAAATAAAAGGCCGTGTCAAAACGCAGATAACGACATGCTGTATCAATGATCATTTTATCGGTAGATGCAGTGATCCCATGGATCAAGCTTGGAGCACACCCCTGCACAAATAGAATCACTGCAAGACACCACACCCATGTAAGCACTACAGTCCTCAAAATGCCCTGACGCATTCTTTCCGGCTTTCCTGCTCCGAGATTTTGGCCGCAAAAGGTAGCAAGCGCGCTTCCCAATACCGAAAAAGGAAGCATGAACATGCCGGTAGCCTTTCTCGCAGCGGTATGCGCCACGATCACTTTTTCTCCCAAGATATTGATACTGGTTTGAAGCGCCAGAGTTCCCAATTGCACAAAGCTGATCATAAATGCCATGGAAATACCGCTGGTCAATAGCTTTTTAAACAGCTCACGCTCCGGTAACATATCCTCAAAGGATATCCTCAGCAGCGGATATCTCCTTCTCATATAAATGTAACATAATAAGGCCGAAACAGCCTGGGATATCACAGTGGCATAAGCAGCTCCTGCCACCCCGAAGCCCCAAGCGCCGATAAAGAGATAATCCAGACCGATATTTCCGACACTTGCCAGGATCAAGAATAACAATGGGGTGAAGGAATCTCCCACAGCCCTTAAGATTGCAGCACAGATATTATAAAATGCGGTACAGATGAGCCCCGCCAGGATCACTCTGATATACTGCCCCGCCTCTCGGACCAGATCCTCCTGTACATTTAAGAAATTCAAAATGGCCGGAAGTGTAAGAATACTGATCACAGTGATCATTAGCGAGCCCAAAACGCCAAAAAATATGGTTCCGCCCAATGCCTTTTTCAAATGTTTTTCATCTCCGGCGCCATAAAAGGTGGCAATGACAATTGCCAAACCGTTGGTAAAACCATTCAGCAAACCAATCAAAAGATCGCTCAAGGTTGTGGTGGCACCCACACTGGCCAGGGAATGCTCCCCAAGTATTTCGCCAACAATCCTCACATCCACCAGACTGTAAAACAACTGAAAGATCTGTCCTACCAAAAGAGGCAGTGCAAAGCTTAAAATCCCCTTTAAAATATTACCTTCTGTAAGGGGTGTATGAAAATGTTCTCTATCCATCTGTCTCTGTTCAATGCTCCATTCAAAACAAAAAAGCATCGGATCACCGGTGCTTTCCTCTTTTTTTACTTATGGAGCCATAGCGGAATAACCGCCATGGCTCCACAAGAAACCACATGTCTAGGATAAAACTTTCATTTTGAAATTTTTAACTAATCATGCATGATTAATCATAAAGAACCCCCCAAGGGGGATCCTTTATTATTTCTGAATACGAGCCTTCTTAGCGCATACAGCTGCGCCTGCCATCATAACGATAGCCATAATAGCTGCCAAAGCGATAACTTCGCCGGTCTTAGGTGCAACAACAGCTGCGCTTGCAGTACCCTCAACAATAGCAAACGGAGAAAAGTCTTTTACCTGGAAGGTGACGGTTCCGTTGTTGTTGTTCACTGCGGGAATGGTCTCCCAAGAATCACCTTTTTTGTGAAGAGCAGAATACTTAGTATCATTCTTCAGTCCGGGGATCTTCAGAGTTACAGTAAGGTTGCCCTTTGCTGCGCTCATATCAAACTGAGCCAGAACAGTACCAAGACCATGAGCGGTAGCAAAATCCTGAGCGGACTGCAAATCTCCGCCAAAGCCAAAGGTAAGAGCTACAACCTCACCGTTAGCATCAACAGCCTTGGTCTGACCGCTCTTAGCCATTGCCTGAGTATTCTCAACATTAGCCTTGTCAGCGGAATCAGTGGTGCTGGTGCTGGTAGAACCTGCTGCGCTTACGGTCATACCGAGAACAAGCACGGTAGCAAGCGTAGCAGCTAAGGTCTTAACAAACTTTTTCATTGGATTATTCCTCCTTTCCGTAGAAATCATGTGGTTATATCAAGCCTTACGGCCTAATACCTAATCCTCTATCGTATCGTAGAAAACATCCAGGATCAGTTCATAAAGCGCCTGTTCATCCAGATAGAATTCCTCGAACTTCTCCCCCATCACCGTCTCCCCTTTCAGGGATACGATATTTGTTTCTCCGAAACGATATTCTCCGATCTGCGTGGAAAAATAGCTTACCTCATCCACCGTGATATCGGTCACCATATATTTACTGATGGTGTTGTATAATGAAACCATTACGGTAACATCCTTTTTGATCGACTGCACAGCCTTGTCGGCATATGCGGCCAGATACTGCTTTTGTCGCTCTGTTCTGCGCCCTGCACTCTCGAAGCTGTCGCAATCCCTGGATCTGAGATAAAGGACTGCTTGGTTTCCCTTCAGGTGAATGTTCTGACCTTCCTTAAAGATCGTTTTCCCACCCGATGTAATATCCTCAAGGGATACAAGATCCACACCGCCGACAGCATCATTGATCTTAGGGATCGCACCATAATTGATAGCGCAATACCCATGTATAGGAAGATTATACATCATTCTTGAAACAGATGCAACACTTCTTTCACAACTAATTGATTTTCCATCGCCATAGCCGTGCTGCAAGGTCAACTGACCCTTTATCGTTTTCAGGAAGTTTCCATTCTTATCATATACATCAATATCAGCAATGGTATCTCTGTTGATACTGATCAAGGTCGCATTTTTGGTCTTTGGATTCAAGGCCAACAGGAACATGGCATCGGACTGTCCTCCGTCAATTCCGTTTTTTGCCTCCTTAACAGTGCCATCCTTATCAATTCCCATAAACAGGAAGGTTAACATCTCGGAATTATAGCGATAATGAACACCCTTATAACGGACATCCCCTTCCTCCCAGTTATCGCTGTCTTCCTCGGTCACAAGTATTGGTGTGGAGACAATCTCTCCCCCCTCCTCCTGCTCCGTTGATTCCTCCCAAGTGACTGCCACGCTGGCAAGATCCGGTCTCTTGCTGTCACTTTTATTATATAAACGATTTTTACCGGAGATCTGCAATCCAACAAACACACATACACCGATTACCGCAATAATTATCAAGGCTAGTAAAAACTTGAGAAGACTGCGATGAATCGTAAAATTATTCTTCATTCAGCAATACTCCCTGCACCAAATACCGTTTCGTCGGTTTATTATTTATACATGTGGAGAGCGTAATGATTTTCTCTTCACCGGTAAGCTCTATATCCTCCAGGAAATTACTGTTCATGCTTCTCTCGGTCATCACATCCTCAAAGTACCAGCGGAAGCTCTCACTGTCCGAGAAATTGTGGTTATAGAGAAGATGCTCATTTCCATGCTCGTATGCTGCAAACACATGATAGACCAATAATCTCTCCGGCGTATAAACATAAATATAGGGATGCTCTTCAAAAAACTGCCGATCCTCGTATTTATGAATGCTTCCAAACATGGTACCGTTTTTCATATTATGTCCGTAAAGCACTGTATTGCTGTCGCTAAAATCCTTGCTATTATATTTCTTCTCGGAATAAATACAACCCGGATAGCCCTTTGTCCCATCAATATTATAATTCAAATAATAAGAATCATCCGTCTGATGCTGTAAAACCGGATAATTCACCTTAGTGTCAGGGATATAGATCCAGGCATAAATGTCCGGATTTGTGCTTTCCTGAAGTGCAGCGATATCGACCTCAAGCTCCGGGATCGGAATCCCAGACTCGGTCAGGAAACGAATGCTTTCTTCAAAAGGATCCAACGGTTCTTCCACAGTCTGTGTTTCCTCCGACTGCGTTTCCGTCTCGACAGAGGTCTTAGACTCTTCTGTCGGTTCGCTGGAGATGGGCTCACCATCTATCACAGAGGAATACTCCGTACTCTTTACCAGATTAGACATGTCCTCGGCTCTGTTTTTCTGATCGATGGACATCTTGATCAGAATCCCGATGCATACCAGTGCTCCAATGGCAAATACAACGGATAAAATGCCCCATATCTTCCTCTTTGCGTCATTATTATTGCTATTATTAGTATTAATGTGATTTATATTCTCTTTGGAGTCTTGATTTTCTTTGTAGTCTTGATTATCCTGTTCCATAATTTACTCTTTAATTATCGCCTTGTCAATTAACCACCGGTTAAAACATATAATTACATCTGTTTCTAAATATCATTGCAATTTTATCGAATTATATTTAAAATGTCAAGTCCAAATCCATACTTTTCCACATTATATTCACTACTTATCCACTCTTTTTCCATAAAATGACACGGTTCAAGGGCTGAAAATATCGATTCAAATAGGCTCCCACCATGACGATATACATACAAAAATATAGCCATAGCATAACGAGTATGATAATGGACAGACTTCCGTAAATGCTGTAATCCGTCCAATCGACATAGAGGGAAAAGCCCCAGGAAAATATGCTCCATGCAATGGCAGTAAAGGCTGCACCGGGTATCTGTTCCCGAAAGACCAAGCTTCCATTCGGTACATAGGCATAGATTCCCGCAAAAAAAAGCATTAACAGGATCCAAACTGCCAGAAAACGGAAATTCATCAACAGTGCGACCAAGGGTTGAAGCTGTGGCATTTTGTAGAGAAGCATATCCACCAGACGATTTCCGAATACCATGACAAAAAGGCATAGCACTACCATAACCAGCATCAGTGCCGTATAAAAACAGGCAACTGCTCGTACCCACAAATAATTTCTGGTCTCCTCCACCTTTCCCACTGCATTCAGTCCTCGCATCAGAGCCAGCATGCCCTTTCCCGCCGTCCAAAGGGTGACAATAACAGCGATCGGCAACAGTCCCTCCGATTTCTGATAGACTTCCCGGATAAGCTCCTCTGTCAGAGGTAATATTTTATCCGGGACAAGACCATTTGCAGCCGCCAAAAGATTATCCTCTGTGAGCGGGGTATAGGGAATAACCGTACAGATCATGATCAGCATCGGCACAAGGGATAAAAAAAAGAAAAAGGCTGTACTTGCGGCAAACGCACTGATATTCTGCTTTCCCATATTTTTCCCAAAATCCTGTCCCATCTGAAATAGCCTTCGAATCATTTTATCCCACCGTTTCTCCCACCCGGCTCAAGCCTCAGAGGCTTGAACTCAGACAAGCGTTCTCATTCCAAATACTTATTGCACCTCATAAGCCGATACAATTTTGCAGCCTTCAAAAAAAAAGCTCAGGATCTCTTCTGCCCGAAGTCCGTCCATCGCCATATGTCTTGCTCCGTTCTGACTCATACCGACGCCATGCCCAAGCCCTCCGCCGATTAAGCTATATCCTACCACATTTCCCTTTACAATTCTAGGCTCAATCAGGAAAAAGCTGCTGGGAAGTAGCTTGGTACAGATACTCTCTCCGCCGTTTCCATACCTGCAGCTTGATTTACCGTCGCACAGGACCTCTCTTATTCCATACTCGCCATCCACATGGAAATCCCCCGCATCCGTCTCCACCAATAGACTGACCGCCGCGCCTCCGCATCCCCGGCATGTTACTTCTAATTTACGGATTGTATGAAGCTCGGCTCCCTCCTCTGTCTTTTCCCGGCTAAGCTTTATAAGACGGCTTGCAAAGCTCTCTGTGTCGATTTTCTCCACCACATAATTCCAACGATACCATGCTTCTTCTCTTTCGTAATCATTCTCGCTCTTTTCCAATAAAAAAAGAGGCTCCTCATTATTAGTAGCTGTTTTTTCTCCGTCCTTGTCCTCCATCTCTCCATTTTGCAGCCATTCTCTCACCTCACTCCGCCCAATTGTTTTGCCCGCCAGATAAGAAAGCTTTTTATCCTGCTTTCCCCAGACCGCTTCATCCGTACCTTTACCGCAGGAGGTTGAATAATAATAGGTCTCCGCCAAATCCCCTTCCTCCGTGGCAAGAATCATTCCATAGGTGCTTTTTACCGCATTTGTGGTTGCTTCCTGCGCAGGGATATTATGATAGACCTGAAACATAGTGGAATCATCCAGATGTGCCCCCAGAGAAGGAAAGGCCGCCTGCTTTATCCTCCCGAGTGCATATGTTCTGGCACAGATCGCCTGCGCCTTAAGAGCTTCCATGGGATAGGAGGAAGGCATTTCGCTGGGTACTACATGATACAAGTATTCCTCCAAAGGAAGCACATTGATCAGAGCAAGTCCCTCTGCTGTCTTAAGAATCTCCATTTCCCCATAATACCATTGTGTAGCAGTATCTCTTTTTAGGCCTACCACTCCGATCCTTCCTGTCAAGGAATCCGGTATAATCCGAATGCGTTGCCCCTCTGTCTCCCAGAAAGGACTGTCCGTATCCACTCTCAGCTCCTCCCCCGCATGAAGGATCCTGTCCTTCCACCTTCCATTTTCAGAATAATGCAAGATCAATTCCTGCTCACCGCAGAGTATAATCTTCTCATGAAAGAGCTTCTCATATTGATCTGTCCGCAGAAGCACCCGGATTGTCTCCATAGGCTCCTCCCGTGCAAATAAAATAGCGCAAATCTCGCCATTTTCTATGACAAAATCCGCGAAATCGTAGCCAAGCTTCAAATGACTTGTATCCCATTCCTCCGGCATACCATAGACACGATAGCCCCGGCAATCCTCTTGCAGCCTCAGACTGCCGTAATTTTCTATCTCAACGCTGTCTTCATCCCAGCTTTGAACTATGCCATGAATCCGATCTCTTTTTCTGTCGATCTGAGCCACCGCCTGATCGGATAACATGATATCCGCTATACAGCACTCACTGTCCTGATCAGTCAATTTCTCCTGCTCCTTCCACGCATAATGCTCCGTCCTTCCCTCATAAAACACAGTCACCCCATCCGGACCTTCTCCGAGAATCAAAGCATTTTTGAGCAAAGAAAGCTCCGGAAAATGCAAATTTTCATTTCCGATCTCATGTTCCTCATTTATTGATCCGTTATTTTTTCTCTGCGCCAAAGCCCAGAATTCAAGCACAATAATGCAACTCAAAAGTACCCAAAAAAGCTTTTTCTTATGTTGAGCTTTATCATGCCTTCCCACCTCTCCCTCCCTCATACCTACCGGATTATCAAAAAAATAAGCAGCCTGCGAAATTCGCAAACTGCTCTCTTATGTATGTTACTATTTTTTTTACACCCGAAATGCCGCCTCTTGCTTTTTGACTCCTAGCCCAAGCTAGGTGGGTAACCGCAACCAAACTTTTGCCTTCCCTTTCAGTCCTCTGATCCAGGCATGCCTGGGAGTGAGGGCTTGACAGCCACTTGGCGATATAGGAATCCCTGTCAGTTAATGTAGGCTCAAAACGAACAAGATTTATCGAACATTTCAGGTTAACTATATTATAAGCAATTTTCAGGAAAAGTGCAATACTAAAATATGGGATTTCAGATCAATTGCACTTTTTTAACAGTTCCTCCCAGCGCTTATCCACCTCTGCCTGAAAGGCCTCGATCAGATATTCGTTGCCGGGCTTGAAAAGATGCTTAAATCTCCCTTGCTTACGAAGGAAATCCTCCAGGGGCAGCTTATGCTTGGGCTGATAATTCAGTCTCCACTCTCCTTCTACCACCTCAAACAGAGGCCAGTAGCAGGTTTCCACTCCCAATTTAC
The DNA here is from genome assembly GCA_902766425.1 of uncultured Lachnospiraceae bacterium. GTDB lineage: Bacteria > Bacillota > Clostridia > Lachnospirales > Lachnospiraceae > Acetatifactor. The sequence continues at coordinate 4,204 of CACXDS010000283.1, read as the reverse complement.
AGATTTCAATAATGTCCGGTGCATCGTAACGCCATCCTCTCGGGCAGGGTGCCATGATATTCAGAAAGGCCGGACCGGGGGTATAAATCGCTCTCTCTGCCTTTACATACAGATCCTTCATATTACCGATAAAGGTAGTCTGCGCCACATAGGGAATATTATGTGCCGCCATGACCGCAGCCAGATCCTTTCTGGACTGGGGTTTTCCGTTGCTGTTCTTACCGGTGGGGGTTGTAGTAGTATCCGCATACATAGGAGTTGCGGAGGAACGCTGAATACCGGTATTCATATATGCTCCGTTGTCATAGCAGACATAAACCATATCGTGTCCGCGCTCCATCGCTCCGGAGAGGGACTGCAGACCAATATCATAGGTTCCGCCGTCTCCGCCGAAAGTAATGAATTTATACTCCGAACCGAGCCTTCCCCTCTTTTTCAATGCATGATATGCGGTCTCCACGCCGGAAAGAGTCGCCCCCGCATTTTCAAAGGCATTGTGAATGTAACTGTCCTCATATGCCGTATAAGGATACATATAGGATGAAACCTCCAGACATCCGGTGGCATTTCCGATCACTGCTTTATCCCCGGGATGAAGTGCCTTCAGCACATTCCTCACAGCAATCGTACCACCGCAGCCGGCACACATTCTGTGTCCCGGTGCAAGCCTCTCCTCCCTCGCCTGTATCTCTCTAAAATTAAAAGCCTGTCGCTCCATTTTTCATCTCTCCTAATTAAGTCCGCCTTTGCGGACGAATGCTACGCTCCACAGATTCAGTCAGCTCCGCTGACAAGTCTGCAATTGCGGACAAATGCTATGTTTACTCGACATCGTCAACTTACACGCAATCCGTATCATCCTTGCTGCGAAGTCCCAGATACGGATAAGCGCCGAACCGATTCTCTCCCTGCGCCAGCTTCTCCAGCTTTGTGAACAGTCGAACGATATCGGAAACCTTCACATCTCTTCCGGAAAGTCCATAGATGATATTCACAAGCTCAGCCCGGCTCTTTGCCCGGTACATAGCAGCCGTAACCTCCGCCCCGAGCGGTCCACCCGTTGCGTTATAGCCCTCGCTTCGGTCCATGATGGCCACTGCCTTGCAGTTCTTCAGCGCCTCAGCAAACTCTTCTCCGGGGAAGGGACGAAATACCCGAATCTTCAGAAGGCCAACCTTCTTTCCCTGTTCTCTGAGCTCATCGATAGCATCCTTGATGGTACCGCAGACAGAACCGATGGCAACAACGGCCAATTCCGCATCCTCCAGGCGATACCCCTCATAAAAACCGTATTTTCTCCCGGAGAGCTTTTCAAACTCCTCCGCCACCTCAAGAATCACCTTCTTGGCATTGATCATGCCCTGAGCCTGAGCCCTCTTTGCCTCCATACAATAGGGAGATACTGCGTAGGGTCCCATAGCCATGGTCTCATCCTCTTTTAAGAGATAATGCTCCGGATGGTACTCTCCCACAAATGCCTTTACGGGCTCATCCGGCAGCAGTGTAATATTCTCAACGGCGTGGCTGGTGATAAAGCCATCCTGACATACCATAATGGGAAGCTTTACATCAGGATGCTCCGCGATCCGATATGCCTGAATCGTATTATCATAGGCTTCCTGATTGTTCTCAGCATAAATCTGGAGCCACCCGCTGTCCCTGGCTCCCATACTGTCAGAGTGCTCCGCATTGATGTTGATGGGGCCGGAAAGAGCACGGTTCACCAGCTCCAGCATAATGGGCAAACGGTTGGATGCTGCCACATACAAAACCTCCCACATGAAGGCCAGTCCACAGGAGGAGGTTGCAGTAAGAGTCCTCGCACCGGCCGCCTCGGATCCGATGGCCGCACTCATGGAGCTGTGCTCACTTTCCACCGGAATAAACTCTGTGTCGATCTGTCCGTTTGAGATCATGGAGGACACAAACTGAGGGATCTCTGTAGAAGGTGTGATGGGAAATGCAGGCATCACATCGGGATTGATCTGACGAATTGCCTCTGCCACCGCTTCATTTCCGGACATTCTCTGGGGAATTCCTTTTTCACTCATCCTATTGGCCCTCCCTCATTTCGATCGCACCGAAGGGACAGGCCTTCACACAGATCCCGCAGCCCTTACAGTGATCATAATCAAATTCCTCTCTCTTATTATCCCTTGCCAGAATGCAACTGTCCGGACAATAAGGAACACACAAAAGACATTGCTTGCACTTCTCTTTCAGCCAGACAGGAGTGTTTGTTCTCCACTGACCTGTCATAAAGCGCTTGGATGTCGCAGGCTCATGAATCTGAAGCCCTTCCGTCACATCCTGCCATGCGATATGTTCATCTATTTTCTCTGCCGGTAATGCCATCAGTGTACCTCCTCCATTGCAAGGCGAAGCGCCTTCATATTGCCGTCCAATACTTCCGGCTTCTTCGCAAATTTATGTTCCAGGGATTCCCGCATCAGATTTATAAAGGTTTCCGGCTCGATCACACCGGATACCTTCACGATTGCAGCGAGCATGGGCGTATTGGGAAAATACTTCCCCAGAGTCTCGTGACAGACCTTTCTGGCATCGATGATATGAACCTCACCCTCATACCCTTTTAAATGGGGAATGACTTCTTCCTTTGACTTGGTTGTATTGATCAGAATCGCACCCTCTTTTTTCAGACCGGCGGTCACATCAACGGTCTCTAACAGAGTATCATCCACAACAACAACATAATCCGGGTCATATATATTAGAGTGCACACGGATCGGCTTGTCGCTGATCCGGTCATATGCCGTAATGGGTGCCCCCATTCTCTCAGGACCATATTCCGGAAAACCCTGTACATGTTTTCCAAGCTGAAAAGCCACATCAGCCAACAATAGTGCCGCCGTCTTGGCACCCTGGCCTCCCCGGCCATGCCATCTGATCTCCGTCAAACTGCTCATTTTTTCTTTCCTTTCCTCTTTTGAACCGCTTCCGCAGGCTTTCCCCATTCTCGGAATCACGCTCAAGCATATACGGGAAATATTATACGCCTTTTTTTCTCAATAGTAAACCACTTTTTATATTTGCTAAAATGCCAGCTTCGCAGGCCGCTAGGTTCCGTTTCGACGCTAACAAAAGGTTCCACAGCAAACGCCAAGGCATTTACCATGGAACCTTATACGCTTATGACTCTATTAATACATCACCGAATCAAGATGCATTTTACAGCTGAGGGCCTGCGGAAACAAGTGCCTTACCGGCCTCATTGCCTTCGTACTTCTTGAAGTTCTTGATAAATCTCTCTGCAAGATCCTTAGCCTTGGTCTCCCACTCGGAAGCGTTTGCATAGGTATCTCTGGGATCCAGAATGGCAGGATCAACTCCGGGAAGTGCAGTGGGAACCTCAAAGTCAAAGATGGGGATCTTCTTGGTGGGTGCATTGTTCACATCACCATTCAGGATTGCATCAATGATTCCTCTGGTATCCTTAATGGAAATTCTCTTGCCGGTGCCGTTCCATCCGGTATTTACCAGATATGCCTTAGCGCCGCTCTTCTGCATCTTCTTCACCAGCTCCTCACCGTACTTGGTAGGATGAAGCTCCAGGAAGGCCTGGCCAAAGCATGCGGAGAAGGTAGGGGTAGGCTCGGTAATACCGCGCTCGGTACCTGCCAGCTTAGCGGTGAAGCCGGACAGGAAGTAGTACTGGGTCTGCTCAGGAGTCAGGATGGATACGGGAGGAAGTACCCCGAATGCATCTGCGGACAGGAAGATCACATTCTTCGCTGCAGGACCTGAGGAGGTAGGATGTACATTCAATACAATATTCTGGATGTGATTGATGGGATAAGAAACACGAGTATTCTCGGTTACGGACTTATCGGCGAAATCAATCTTTCCGTTGGCGTCTACAGTAACATTCTCGAGCAGTGCATCTCTCTTGATAGCGTTGTAGATGTCGGGCTCGGAATCCTTATCCAGGTTGATAACCTTTGCGTAGCAACCGCCCTCGAAGTTGAACACACCATTGTCATCCCAGCCGTGCTCGTCATCACCGATAAGCAGTCTCTTGGGATCGGTGGAAAGGGTGGTCTTACCGGTTCCGGAAAGGCCAAAGAAGATTGCTGTGTTCTCGCCCTTCATATCGGTATTTGCGGAGCAGTGCATGGAAGCAATGCCCTTCAGAGGCAGGTAGTAGTTCATCATGGAGAACATACCCTTCTTCATCTCACCGCCG
>CACXDS010000282.1 GCA_902766425.1 uncultured Lachnospiraceae bacterium | reverse complement strand
TTCTTCATGTGATCTCCTTCTGCCGTTTCTTCGGCTGTCATTTTCCCTTCCGCACTATTTTTGTTTTCGGCGGGATTTTCTTAAATTCGATTGAATCTGATTCTTTTCTTTTTCTAAAATGCTTTGCTTCTCTCCTCTTAGTGCCTCAACCGATCATGGAAGCATTATCTTCTGCGGATCGAACGAACCACAAAGCCCTCGGTATTGGTGCTTCCCTCAAATGCTGCGATTGCCGCTGCAATAACAGCAACCAGCTCCGTATCATCGGTAGCATCCTCCAGAGTCTCCTCCTGCTGTGCGATCTGTGCTACAGCATTGTTGATGCCCTCCGTATTGATCTGCTTTTCAGTTTCCTTCTTGGCGAAAGCGGCCTGAAGCTTAGGGATAAAGCCGAAGCAGGCAATGATCAGGCTGATCAGGATCAAAACAATAAATACCGTTCCCATACCGATCAGGGTATTGAGTGCTGCCTTTTCCATCAGATCTCCCATGGTGGATACAGCGTTCAGGGAACCGCCCTCCAAGGTCAGGAACATATCGTTGGAAAAGATCAGCTCAACGGTGGCATTTTTCTTCTCACAGGCAACATCTGCATGTGCCAGGATCTGGTTTCCGTTTACTTCAGCTTTGATGTTGGAAACCTGATAGGAACCATCCTCATTTGTCTTAAGTGCGCCGGTCGTATCCTTCACCAGATGGAAGGATTCCAAGGCCGTCTGAAAACCATGCCCATCCACATTCAGGGAATACTGCATGTAATACTGCATAAATTGTGAGACATAGGCTACGGTCTCCTGATTATTATAGACGGCAACAGTGGGATATGCCTGTGTTTCCACATAATCGATCAGGGACAGATAGGTTTCAAAATCCTCCTCCACTCTCTGCAGCTTATATGCCTCCATATTTTCTCTTTCCTTCTGCTTTGCAAGGTCGGATTCACTCTCGCCGCAGGCCGTCAGGGAAAACAGGCAGATTAATGTACAAAGGACTGTAATCCATTTTACTAAATTACATTTTTTCATGCTACAAGTATCCTTTCCGTTCGGTCTTATACCGTGCCATGCTTTTTCAGCGGACGGTCCTCTGTCTTGGTATAAAGCATTTCAAGAGCGCCGATCACATACTTTCTGGTGAGAGCGGGCTCCACGATCTGATCCACATAGCCTCTTCTGGCTGCGCTCTCCGCACCGAGCTGGAGCTTGCGATACTCAGCTGCCTTCTCCTCGATCACATCTGCGCCCTGACCCTCATACATGATCTTTGCAGCCATCTTGCTGTCCATGGTTCCGATCTCTGCGCTGTTCCAGGCGATGGTAAGATCTGCACCGATAGCCTTGGAATTCATTGCCGTGTAAGCAGTTCCGAAGGCCTTCCCCAGGATCACATTGATCTTAGGAACAGTTGCATTTGCAAACGCATAGGTCATCTTGGCAACCGCCCTGGCCATGCCCTTCTCGGAGCACTTAGTAGCCTCAAAGCCGGTTACATTGGTAAGGGTAAGTACGGGGATATCAAAAGCATCGCAGAAGGAGACAAAATCAGCCGCCTTCTCACAGCCCTTCTTAGTCAATACGGTGCCGAGCTTTTCCGTCACCTTTCCTTCCTCATCACAGATCTCAGAACGATTGGCCACAACGCCAACGGTCTGTCCATCCAGACGAAGGAATCCGGTCACCATGCTCTTTTCATAATTGCCCTTTACCTCAAAGAACAGATTGTCATCTGCAAGAATCGTTGCTGCGATGGAGGTATCACCCACACAGCCTGCGATCTCGGGATTGACACGATTCAGATCATCCTTGCAGTCCAAAACGGTACCGCCCTGATCCTCATTATTGGCGGGAAGCAGGCAAACCAGCTCACGGATCTTTGCGATCACCGTAGCCTCGTCTCCCACAACATCCACAATGCCGCTCTCCTCGGACTGGAACTTAGCAGAAGCAGTATCGCATTTAGCGGTATAATTACCCTCCAGCGCATTGGGAGAATTCACAAACAGCTTGGCGCTCTTCTCCTCCATAAAAGTAAAATCAGCCATGGTAGAAAGGACAGCCAGTCCGCCTCCGCAGTTACCCATCACAGCAGTGATCTGAGGGATCACACCGGATGCAAGTGTCTGCTTCAGATACAGCTCACCAAATGCGTTCATGGCATCCGTAGCCTCCTGAAGACGAAGTCCAGCACTATCCAGTAACCCGATAATGGGCGCCCCGGTCTTCATGGCCAGGTCATACAGATTAGCGATCTTGCGTGCATGCATCTCACCAAGGGTACCGTTCAGAACGGACGCATCCTGACTGTAGACATACACAGGATTACCACCGATCACTCCATAGCCTGTGATACAGCCGTCAGATGGAGCATCAGCGGGTTTCAGATTGAAATCTGTTGCTCTGGCAGTCACCAGCGCTCCGATCTCAACGAAACTGTTGTCATCGAGCAAAGCATTGATTCTTTGGCTCGCTTTTGATGTGTTACTCATGTTTTAGCCCTCCATTTATTGTGAATAGAACAAGAACTCTTAGAAATCATATTTGAGAAATTTCTGCATAATTAGCCAAATTCCCCCATGATTCATAATCTCATTCAGTATAGCACAAAAAAAGCAATTCGTACAAGGGCGAATTGCAGTTTTTTTTATTTTTTAATTTTCAATGCATAAACTATGGTTTTCCACCGCAAAAAACACGAAATATCTGTCTGAAGCACCAGCTTAAGTCAACTCTTAGAATTTCCTGCGGAGCAACAATCCTCTCCCGATAATAGACCTCATCGCCAAGCATATAACAGATTTCTCCCAGTAGCTGCCCTTTTTCCACAGGTGCCTCCAGCTCCTGCGGAAGTAGCACCTTCGCTGCTATTTTTTCCTCCGTGCCAAGAAGTACGCCCACACTTTTGTCAGGAGCTCTGTCCGGAAGCGCTCCTTTTATGGTGATCGTCTGATCGATCTTCTCTCCCTGTCCATGTCTGACAGGAAGCTCCGGCAATGCCTGCTCAGGGATCAGAATTTCCTCCGAAGTAATCTCCTCTCTCCGATAGTTTTGGAGTCCGTACTCCATCAGCTTACGCGTATCACTCCATTTATAGGAACGGTTATTGGGCCAGCCACAGGCAAGCAATGCCACCACATATATCCTTCCCTCCTTCTTTAACGCCCCCACATAACAGTATCCGGCTTTCCCTGTAAAGCCTGTTTTTCCGCTCAGTGCTCCCTCCATCATATCCAGAAAGGTATTATGATTGCTGCAGGAAAAGCTTCTTTGATTGGCATAAAAGGAATAGGATCTGGTCCCGGTGATTTTCAAAAACATATCGCACTCCGGTGATTTCAGAATGCAATAGGACATGATCAGCGCCAGATCCCGGGCTGTGGTGTGATGTTCCTGAATATTAGAAGAATTATCCGGCATGACTACTGTCTCGGTGGCATCCAGACCGTTTGGCGTAATAAAATAGGAATCCTTGCAGCCAATCTCCTCAGCCTTTTGATTCATTCTTTCTGCAAAGGCCTTCAGAGCCATCTGGCTCTCTTCTGTAGTGAATTCCTCCGCAGGGCGGTCTTTTAAATCCGCGACCCATTTTTTTCCCATATGCTCCGCCAGGACAACAGCCGAATCATTGTGGGACTCCAGCATCAGGGAATAGAGCAGATCCTTCACAGCATACTGTTCCCCCGTTTTCACATAGAGCTTAACCTTGGGCATCTGAGAGGCATAGGCTGAGACAAAGGCCTGCTCCGACAGATCACATTCCTCCAGAACAAGGATGCAGGTGAGGATCTTTGTTGTGCTCGCATTGGGAAGGGGCGCCATACCATTTTTATCATAGAGGATTCTTCCCGATTCCCCGTCCATCAGTACGGCCGAAGCCGCAAACAAATCCTGTTCCTTGGGCGCCTCCTTGGCCGCATAAATGGTATGCTTTCCCATAAAGCAAATCAAAAGAGACAGCAAAAGGATCCGAATTATCTGATATCTTCCATTACTGTTCATTCTCTCTCACAACTTTCCTGCCATCCCTACAATCTATGAATGATCTTGGAGAAAATGAACAAAAACTTAATCCAGCTTCAGCTTGATCTCTTCTTCCGCCTGCGCCTTGAATTCTTCGATCTGAACCGTGCTCAGCTCCGGCAACTCCTCCAGGCTCTTTACGCCAAAGCTCCGAAGGAACTGCTCCGTAGTTCCGAAAAGAATGGGACGCCCGGGGGCATCCAATCGGCCCAGCTCCGTGATCAGATCATATTCCAAAAGCTTATTGATGGCGTGATCACAATTCACTCCTCTGATATTCTCCACATCCAGTCTGGTCACAGGCTGCTTATAGGCAATAATGGAGAGCGTCTCAATCACCGTGTCCGTCAAGGAAAGCTTTTTGGGAGTCTTTGCAATTTTGATCAGATACTCATAGGTCTCCGGCTTCGTGCAGAGCTGTACAGCGGAGTCAAACTGTGTCAACATGATCCCGCGATTTTGCTCCCGATACTGCTCTTCCATTTTCTGAAGGATCTTTTTAGCCCTTCGGAGATCAATACCCGCCACCTCTGCCAGCTTGCGGATTTCCACGGTCTCACCCATGGTAAAAAGAATGGCTTCAAAAATTGCCTCCACCTGTTCATCCGTCAGCTCGACATTCTCAGGCTCAGTCTTTTCTGCTTCTGCATTCTC
>CACXDS010000281.1 GCA_902766425.1 uncultured Lachnospiraceae bacterium | reverse complement strand
GAAAAATACGACGCTTTTCTGCGGCGGATTTTTCTTCGCAGGTCAGGAGCCGAATGTAACGAAGTTCCGTCCGCGACAGCGGACTTAATTAGGAGCCTAAAATGATTTCACAGGATTTGTTAACTCTCTATAAATTAATCGTCCTCTACATGCTGGACCGGGCCAGCTTTCCCATGACCCAGGCCCAGATCAGTGATTTTATGCTGGAGAAGGAATATACTACCTTTATGACACTGCAGCAGGTGATCGGTGAACTTACAAAGACCGGCATGATCTCTGCCCAATCCATCCGTAACCGCACCCATCTATCCATCACTTCCGAGGGTAAAGAAACTCTGCATTTTTTTGAAAACAGAGTCAGTGATTCCATCAAAGCGGATATCAACGAGTATTTCCGTGAGAAAGAAATTGATATGAGAAACGAAGTCTCCGTTCTGGCCGACTATTACAAAGCCACCAGCGGGGAATTTGAAACCCGGCTGGTGGCCAAGGACAGAGGAATTTCTCTGATCGATCTGACGCTTTCCGTGCCTACTCAGGAAATGGCGGAAAATATCTGTGATAATTGGCAGAAAAAGAATCAGACCGTATATCAATTTATCATGCGGGAGTTGTTCTGAGCCTATTCCTTCTTTCCTTCTCTCGCCTCCTGCTTCAGCTTCTTCATATGTTCTTTGATCTTATTCTCATATCCATTTCCTGTGGGACTGTAAAATTCCTTTCCGTTCAGTTCATAGGGCAGATACTGCTGCTCCACATAGTGATTTGGATAATCATGTGCATATTTGTATCCCGTTCCTCTTCCCAATTTCGCCGCTCCTTTATAATGGGCATCCTGCAAATGGGTGGGGATGGGCAGATTGCCGCTACTCTCCACCTCCTGCATCGCCGCATAGATTGCATTGGTACATGCATTGCTCTTCGGCGCACAGGCCACATAAGCCGCTGCATGCGCCAGGATCAGCTGGGATTCCGGCATGCCAATCCGCTCCACAGCCTGAGCCGCATTCACTGCCACCACCAGCGCCTGGGGATCCGCATTTCCCACATCCTCTGAGGCACAGATCATAATGCGTCTCGCAATAAATTTTACATCCTCCCCGGCGTAAAGCATTCTGGCCAGATAATAGATGGCCGCATCCGGATCCGATCCCCTCATGCTCTTAATAAAGGCCGATATGGTGTCATAGTGATTGTCGCCGCCCTTATCATAGCGGACAGCCCTTTTCTGAATGCATTCCTGGCATACCTCTAAGGTCAGATGGATCTTACCGTCCTCTCCCCTTGGCGTTGTCATCACACCCAACTCCACTGCATTCAAGGCATGTCTCGCATCCCCGCCGGACAGATCTGCCAGAAAGCTCTTAGCCTCCTCATCGATCACCGCATCATAGGCCCCCATGCCCCTTTCCTTGTCATAGACGGCCTTTTCGATCAATTTCTCCACATCCTCCATGGCCAGGGGCTTTAACTCAAAAATGATGGATCTGGAAAGCAGTGCTCCGTTCACCTCAAAGTATGGATTCTCCGTAGTGGCGCCGATGAGGATCACCGTGCCATCCTCCACGAAGGGAAGGAGATAATCCTGCTGCCCCTTGTTAAAACGATGGATCTCATCGATGAACAGAATGGTGCGCCGGCCATACATTCCCTGCTCCTGCTTCGCCTTTTCTACCACCTCTTCCATGTCCTTTTTCCCGGCTACTGTGGCGTTAATCTGCGTAAAGACGGCGCTGGTGGTATTGGCGATCACCTTTGCAAGAGTGGTCTTTCCGGTTCCCGGCGGGCCGTAAAAGATGACGGAGCTGATCTTATCCGCCTTAATGGCACGATAAAGGAGCTTATCCCTTCCGATGACATGCTCCTGCCCCACCACCTCGTCCAGCGTCCTGGGCCTCATTCTGGCAGCCAGCGGCGCTTCCTTTTCCATATTATTGCTTCTCATATAGTCAAATAAATTCATATTATCCAAAGCTACTACCTCTTTAATAATCCACCTTAAGAAGGCACAGTCCCTTAGCCGGTGCGGTAAATCCTGCCAGACGCCGGTCTCTGGCTTCGATCAGCTTGGGCATGGAATCCGGATCCCGCTTTCCAAAGCCAACCTCCAACAGGGTCCCTGTCAGAATCCTCACCATATATTGCAGAAATCCTGATCCGTGATAGGTAAAGGTCAGCCGCTCCCCCTGCTGCTCGATATCGATCCGGTCCACCATACGGACTGTGGATTTTTTCATTCTGGCATTGCCGCAAAAGCTGGCAAAATCATGAGTCCCCAAAAGATATCCCGCTGCCCTTTTCATGGCCTCCGGATCCGGCTTTTCCTCCAGGACAAATACATATTTTCTGTCAAATACAGGCTTTGTATCTCCCAGATAACAGGTATATTGATAGGTCTTGCCCTTCGCCTTGTATCTGCTGTGAAAGGCATCCGCGGCGATCCTTACCTCCAGAATACAGATATCATCCGGCAGATAATGATTCATGTAATCCCTGATCTCCTCCACAGATTTGTCCGTCTCAAATTTCGCATTTGCTACCATTCCTCTGGCATGCACCCCAGCATCCGTCCGCCCGGCGCCAATGACCTCCACAGGTGCATCCACCATGAGGGAGAGTACCGACTCCAGCTTCCCCTGTATAGTCATCTCCTGCCCCGGCTGGTGCTCCCATCCGTAAAACCGGCTGCCATCGTATTGGATCAGCATTTTATAATTCATCTCTTTGCTCCATTCAAATCATGATCTTACAGATATGATTATATCCTGCGTTGCCCCCAAAAGTAAAGTCCCAAAACAACATACTCAAAAAGGAGAGGCCTATGACCTCTCCCAGATTTCCTGTATGAATTTCCTTGCCTGCACTGCATTCTCCGGAACTGTATTCTCCAGTGTCACATGCACATAGGGCTTGCGCTCCTTGATGAATTTCATGATCCTGTCATAATTCATCAGGCCCGTCCCCGCCGCCACCGAATCCATTATGCCGTCCCGGATCACAAAGTCCTTGATATGGATCATGGCAATGTCCTCTCCCAGAAGCTCCATAGCCTCCTCAAAAACTGCTTCCCGATCCTCGTAATTCTCCATGGATAAAAGATTCACTGGATCAAAGATGATCTGCAGATTCGGAGAATTGACTGCATCCAGAACCTGCCTCGCCCTCTTTGGATTCCATACAATGTGCTTATAAACGGGCTCAATGGCAAAGATCACACCCATTCGCTCCGCCACCTCGATCACAGGGCGAAGATTCTCGATAAAGATCTTCAGAGCCTCCTCAGAGTGATTGGCTTCCTCAAATTGATATTTCTCATTGACCGCTCCGGTCTCTGTCCCCACAACTCCCACGCCACAAAGGGAGGCAAAGCGAAGATGCGCCAGATATCTCTTTTGGATCTTGCGAAGGCTGTCAGGATTGGGATTTGCCAGATTGAGATAACATCCGAGAACGGCCATATCCATGTCATTTTTCCGAAACAAATCTCTGAGATAACAGGCGAAGCCGGGAGTCAGAGCGCCGTCATCCGTCGGATACTCATCGATCAATTTACTAAGAGCCACATGTGCACAGGCAAAGCCCTGTTCCTTTGCGATCCTCACCCTCTCCTCCAGGGAGCTCTTTTTCACATCATGTAAACGAATTCCCAACTGCATATCCCTATCCCCTATCAAGGTCCGGCTACGCGGACCATTTTCTAAATGTACTTCAGCCCTTCCAGCTCCTGCTTTTCGACATGGATCACCTCGGGCTCCCGATCTGCACTTCCTTCGATCGTCACGTTCCGGCAGACCACCTCCCCTGCATTTCGCACAAAGAGGCTCTTTCCCGACATGGGTTCAAAGTGATCCATCATGATGGGACATTTGGGAGAACGCTGCTCCTCCGGTAGGAAGGAAACCTTTGTGTCCTCAATCGTCAGCTTTTCGATGGGCGCCTCCGGCAGACCATAGGCACAGACAAAGCTGGCATTGACATCCGTACAGGTCACATTTTTGATCTCAATGGTGCCGATCCTCGGCGTACGGTAATCCACGGGCAAATAACCTTGATTCTGCACATAATCCGTGTGCCCGTCGGGATCGCAGAAATAAAACATATTCACAGTCACCGGCATCAAGACCTTTTCCATACGGATATTCTCAAAAACCATACCTGTGATCACGGAACGCTCTCCTCTTCCCCGCCTGGTCTTGATCCTGACGCCCCGGTCCGTGCCGAGAAACAGGCATTGACTGATATGGACATTTTTCACGCCCCCCGCCACCTCGGAGCCCACAGTCACGGAACCATGCCCCTTTTCAAAGAGACAATTCCGGATTTCAATGCCATCCGTCTCCTTCAGGTGATACTGAGCCATATAGAGCTTCCCGCTCTTGATGGCAACGCAGTCATCCCCCACGGAGATCTGCACGCCAAGCATCAGTACATCCCGGCAGCTTTCCGGATCCACCCCGTCCGTATTGGGCGCCTCCTCCGGATTCCATATTTTCATATCCAGGAGCTGCACATGATCACTGTAATAGGGATGAATGGTCCAGGCCGGTGAATTTCTGACCAGAAGGGACTGCATCCTCACATTCCTGCAGCCGGAAAACAAAACAGTCTTCGGCCGCCACGCTCCTCTCTTCACCCTGACATTCTCCCACCAGTCACTCTGATCTGCATTTCCGTCTATGGTACCGCGTCCAACCAGATCCAGATCCTCCACATCGATGGCGGTGATGAGGGACGCAAAGCTGTCCAGAGGATTTCCCTCCCAGGAAGCGATCGGGTACTCCTCGTCATTGTGGTACAAATTCCGAACCACTCCGGGCAGGATCGGATAATGGGACCTGTCCGGATCCCCAAGGAGCTTAGCCCCCTCATCCACCCAAAGCGTCATGTGGCTTTTCATGAACAAGGGTCCGGTAAAATAGGTACCAGCCGGAAAATAGACAGTCCCCTCTGCCGGACAAGCCATAATGGCAGCCTGAATTGCAGCCGTATCCGCCGTCACACCATCTCCCTTTGCCCCAAAGGCCTTCACATTCAGAAGATAGCTTTCTTTTTTTGTCCGGAAGGATTTTTTCTCATTGCCGGGAGTGACACAGATCTCATACTCTGTATCCGGAATGAGACCATCAATCGTGAACACATTCCGATTGGTCTGCGCGTAAACCTCTCCGTTAATCAGTATTCCACAAGGATCCGTGGTTTCAAAGCGCTCCGTGTTCTTGCGCTCTATGGTAACACTCCTGTTAAAAACAGCTATGATCTCAAAATCCATTTTATTATCTCCGCATTCCTCATCAGGATTTTCACTCTTTGAATACTATATCCGAATTTGCACTCTTCGGACACTGCATCCGGATTTCTGCTTATGGAATAACCCAGACCGCCTCAAGCTGATCATCTTGCCTAAGTCAGCCTTCAGATCCTCAGCATCTCCGTATATGCCAGCAGGAAGGGTGCCACACCCTTTGCCTCATTCTCCACCACGGGCTCGCTGAAATAATACTCCAGAGAGCCGTCTCTGTGAGCCTTTCCGCCAAGTCCCGCCACCAGACAGATGCCGGAGAGCTTTAAGGTACCATCCTCATTCTTGGAGAGATACTTTTCTACAATTCCGTTAAAGGCCTTTTCTCCCATCTCTCTGTATCTGGGCGCCAGATATCCCAGTCTGACAGCCTTCAGGATCGCATAGGCGATAAGCGCTGTGCCGGATGTCTCCAGATAATTCCCCTTGGCATCACTTCTGTTTACCACCTGATAGAACATACCGCTCTCATCCTGGAAGGGCTTCAGCGCGTCTACCAACTCCTCAAAGAGCTTTTGCAGATAGCGTTTTTCGTAATACAGTGTCTCGTCCGTGGCCTGGGAGGTCTCTACCAATGCAAGAGAGAACCACCCCAGCGCCCTGAGCCAGAAATTGGGGCTGCATCCCGTCACGGGATCCGCCCAATACATCTCCCTGCTCTCATCATAGCCGTGATAATAAAGGCCGGTCTTGGGATCCTTCATATATTTTTCCACATTTTTAAACTGATGGATCACATCCTGGCATTTTTCCATCTTGCGAAATCTCGTCTCATACTTCATGTAAAAGGGCTCCGCCATATACAGACCGTCCAGCCATACCTGATTGGGATAAATAGCCTTATGCCAGAAGCTCCCCTCCTTGGTACGGGGCATTCCGTCCAGCTGCTTTCTCACATTATCCAAGGCAAGCCGATACTTCTCCTCCCCGGATTTGTCATACAGGAAAAAGAGATTGCTTGCCGTGTTGATATTGTCCAGATTATACTCCTCCATATCGTAGGTGCGGATCGTACCGTCAGGCTGTACAAAGTAATCCACAAAATCCTTGGCAAAGGTATAGTATCTCTCCTCCCCGGTGATCTCATAGAGAGAAAGAAGGGCCGTGATCATACAGCCGTCGATATAGTTCCATTTGTTCTGCTTGCCCCATCTGACAAGCTCCTTATTCCACATGGGATGCTCCGCGTCCGAATTTTCCAGAAGATAATCAATATACTCCTGAATCTGCTCCTTGACCTGGTCCGTCATAAAATGCCCTCTCTTTCTGTTGTAATATGATTTATGTGACTTTCCACTCTGATTATTATGCTGATTACAATTCTATCAAATTACCCTAAACCTGTCACGCCGCTCCGCTACTCGTTCTTTTCACTTTGAAAAGCCAAGTCAACGGCTGAAAGCTTTTCTTCCTTTTTCCAAGGCTCCTCCTCTACTGCGCCCTCTTTCGGAACAAGCAGCTTGGAGAAGGGCTCTCCAAGCCTTCTAAGCCCATCTGCCAGAAAGCCAGCCATAACCGCCGCACCCAAATTGGTCATGTGTGAATTATCCTTGGGATACACAAACATGGGTCTGGAGGCATAATCCCCCACTACTGCCAGATAGGCCTCACTGGCCATATTCAGATCGATGCAGGCTACCTTCTCCTCCCTGGCCACCTGTTTCATGGCAGAGGGGTACTCTCCATGACTTCCTCCGAGGAATTCTCCCTCAGGCGAAAAAAGCCTCCTTGCCATGGGAGTGATCAAAAGAGGAGTCGCCCCCTTTTTCCTTGCCACACCGATCATGCTCCGCAGATTATCCTGATAAGCACCAAAGGGAGCCGCATAACGGCTGGGATCATTTTGCTTTTCATCATTATGGCCGAACTGTATGAAGAGGAAATCCCCCGGCTCCAACCAGGCTTCCACCACATCCAGTCTCCCCTCATCTATAAAGGATTTGGTGCTCCTGCCGTTCACGGCAAAGCTCCGAAGGAATACATCATCCTTCAGATAGAGCAAAAGCCCCTGAGAAAGTCCCGCCTGGGGATAAGTATTCATCTTGTTAAAGGTCACAGTGCTGTCTCCGATATATCCGATCCTATCCAACTTCCTTCTCCTCCACCCTGTCTCTCTTTTTGATCCATAGAAGAACCGGGATCAAAACCACCAGGGACATCAGTCCTGTAGCAGCGTTGCTCACCATCATTGTCACGCCCACTGCCTCAGTACCAAGCGCCGTAAAATTCTGCAAAAACCATAACACCGGCACACGGAAAACAAATACCCTCGCCACATTGAGCAGCATGGTCAGCTTTGCAAAGCCGTAGCCCAGGAGAAGCGCATTCACGCTGGAATTGATCCCCAGCATCACATAGCCCCAGAGCTCATACCGATGGATCTTCACGATCATATTCCGAAATTCCGGATCAAACTGATTCTTGGACTGCGCAAAAATCTCGGCAAGCCAAGGCAGGGTAAAGGAAACTGCAATCATGCCGATCAGACCGATGGTCACATTGACCGCTAACAGCCACCAGAAGATCCGAACTGTTCTTTTATACTTTCCTGCCCCGCGATTCTGACTGACCAGAGAAGAGGCCCCGCTCATCATGCCGCTGTGCCAGTTTGTGGTAAGGCCTCCGATATTATTGGAGATTCCCAGCGCCCCCACTGTCAGTGCTCCGTAAAAGGCGGACATAGCGTTGACGATCACCTTTCCTGCCGCAAATAGCATTTTTTCTGCTGCCACAGGGTAGGATACCTTGAGTACAGGCGCCACTGTCTCTTTTCGAAAGCTGATGGCGGAAAAGGCAAAACGAAAGGCTCCCTCATCCTTCGGCATAGCGATCAGCACATATGCCGTCAAAGCTGCATGGGAGATCAAGCTGGCCACGGAGATCATGATCACTCCGCTTTGAAAAATATAGACAAAAATAGCAGAAAGGCCTAATTTGATAATGATCACAGCCAGATTCAAGTTCAGGATTTTCTTGCCATGCCCCCTGCTTCTCTCAATGGCCACATAAACCGTATTGAAAAAGCTCAGCATCAGGCTTAAAATCTCAACCCTAAAATAACCCACGCCGGTGGAGATCAACTCCTCCGGCGTTTTCAACAGCTTTAAGAATGGTCTTGCAAAGGGTATGAGAACCAGCGCCATCACAACACTGACCACCACTGCCCCCGCATATAGGGTGGAGGTTCGACGGCGTACCATCTCGTAATCCCCCTGCCCATAGCTCTCCGATATTCTGATACAGCCACCCACTGCCAGTCCGCTTCCGATCGCAGTCACCATGGCCGTGATCTGAGTCAGGCTGGAAATAGCCGAGACAGCGTTGGAACTGATGTGCGCTGCCATCAGGGAATCCATTATCTTAAAGATCTGCTGCATAGCTTCATATACAGCCAAGGGACCGCACACCACGAACAGAACATGAAGCGGGTGTGCCGATATTACATATTCGCGAAATGATTCATCTTTGGAAGAAGCTATCTTGCCCATCTTAATTATTTGTAAGTAATTCTTGCCCGAATCGTGTTTTCTTATTTGATGACTGCTTCCGTCTCCCCGTCAAAAAGATATACATTTTTGTAAGGGATGGAGAAAACAATCTGTGCATCCATAGCAGGGGTATCATGGGGATCCACCTTCAGGATCGCCTGCTCCTGCCCTGCGGTGACATAAACATTGGTATTATCGCCAAGCATCTCCGTCAATTCCACATTGCAGGAGATGTGATAGCTGTCCGCTTCCTCCCCGAGAAGAATGGACTCCGGACGGAACCCAAAATAGATTTCCTTCCCCTCGTAGGACTTCAGCCTATCCCCCAGCTTCGCCGTGAGGTCGATCTTCTGATCTCCAAAGGAAATACTGCCGTTCTTTACCGTATCCTTGATAAAGTTCATGGGAGGCTCGCCGATGAAGCCTGCCACAAACACATTTGCCGGATCAAAATACAGCTCATGGGGCGTACCAACCTGCTGGATATATCCATCCTTCATCACCACGATCCTGTCAGCCATGGTCATGGCCTCGGTCTGGTCATGGGTGACATAAATGGTGGTGGCTCCGATCTCTTTATGGATCTGAGTGATCTCGGAACGCATGGTCACACGCTGCTTTGCGTCCAGATTGGAAAGGGGCTCATCCATGAGGAAAATACCCACCTTACGGATTATGGCGCGGCCAACGGCAACACGCTGTCTCTGACCGCCTGAAAGAGCCCTGGGAAGTCTGTCCAGATACTCGGTCAGGCCCAAAATCTTAGCCGTCTTCTCCACTCTCTGCTCGATCACATCCTCATCCACACCCTGAAGGGTCAAACTGAATGCAAGATTATCATACACTGTCATCTGAGGGTAAAGTGCGTAGCTCTGGAATACCATTGCCACCTCTCTCTGACGAGGTCCCAATTCGTTTGCCCTCTTTCCATCAATCAAAAACTCTCCGCTACTGATATCCTCCAGTCCCGCGATCATACGGAGGGTTGTGGATTTTCCGCACCCTGAGGAGCCGACAAATACTATAAACTCACCCTTTTCGATCTCAAGATTAAAATTGTGTACGGCGTGAAAGCCGTTGGGGTAAATTTTGTTGAGATTTTTCAAAGTCAGATATGCCATATTCCTTCTCCTTTGATTAATGATCGCTGCCGCGGTGTCTGACATACATAATTATTTGTTCGATTTCTTTGCATCCTCTACGATCCGAAACAGTAAATGTTTCATACCGATAAACATCAGATCAACAAGCACGCAGAAAATCCCGAATACGATCGGCTCCACTGTGAGGAAGAGACGATCCTCGTTCCCGGTCAGCCTCATGGCCGCCAGATTCACCATGTTATAAAGCGTATATACAAAAAATGTGATCACAAAACCGTAGATGATATTCAGTAAAAAACTGAGGTAACTCTTTTTCGGAAAGAGCATCCATCTGTTGTTCTCTCCTTCCGTTGTCTCCACAAAACGAAGCGCATTGTTGGTCAAAATATCCGTGATCAGTCCTATGGCCACTCCGATGACAAAAAGCTGATCCAAAAGGTTACTCAAATAGCCTCCCAGTCCCCAGATAAAGAAAAAACAAATTGCTGCATAAAACCAAAACTTGATAAAGATTGCTTTTCCCCAGCCGGGTATCTTCCATTTGGCCTTTGACCGTCCGCTGTATCTTGCGATTTCCTCCGGACTGACCTTGGGCGAATTACTAACATCCGCATTCACCAGATCATCAATGGACTTTGTCTTCAGCTTATAATAATCCGCTGCACTCTTGTCCCGCTCTTCTTGTCCCTGCTTTCCCGATGTAGCTTTTTTTCTGTCGGAAGCCATGGCACCTCCACCTTAATTCTCGTTTGCGATCTCAATCTCGCCCATGCCTTCATTGCCCGCGACATCAATGGAGGTATTGATCTTCTTTAAGAGCTTGGAATATACCGGAAGAAGTACCACCAGTGCGATTGTAGCCACCACAAACCAAATATGTGTATTCAGCATGCGGTACGCCTTATAGACATACATATTTTTGGCCAGCCAGGACACCACATCATTCCCTCCAGCGATCTCAACGGCGATTCTCCCATTGATCTTGCCCAGATAAAAGTTATCGCAGAAAAGAATGATCCCCTGCATTGCAAAGAACATCACCAGCATGGGAATATTCACATTTTTTCTGTGTGGGAAGGAATTCAGAAAGGTAAGGAGCGAGAGCATGGAAAAAAGCATGGTCGCAAATCCTGTAAGACCCATTCCCTTGGTATTGATCTGCGCTGTGGTATCCGAAATATTCCTCAGATTCAGGGAATAGATCAGAAAGGATACGATCAGCACAACAAAAGCAATTGTCTGCGGTTTTCTCTTTAATGCCACTAATTTTTTGCGGAAAAATTCTTTCATAAGAACCCCCTTATGCTTTTACGATTCGGTTTCCAGTCTCCTTATCGAAGAAGTGCATCTTGTTAAAGGTTACCTTTACCACATCACCCTTCTTATAATCACACCAGCCCTTGAACTTGCAGGTGATCCTGCTCTCCGGATTTCCCTCCGCGAAGTGCCCGTGTACCAGGGTGTTCATTCCCAGATTCTCATTGGTACCCACTACCAAAGGAACCACTCCGCCCTCTTCCACATTCTCCGGGCGGACACCTAATGTGACATGCTTACCCTGATATTCCGAAAGAAGCTGCTTCTGCTCAGGGGACATATATATCGTAAAGAAGGGAGAAATCAATTCATCGCCGCTTACCAGCACAGTAAAGAAATTCATGGGAGGCAATCCGATAAAGCTCGCCACGAACAGATTTGCCGGAGTATCGTACAGCTCCAGGGGAGTACCGATCTGTTGTACTCTTCCCATGGACATGCAGACAATCCGATCCGCCAAGGTAAGGGCTTCCGTCTGATCATGGGTTACATAGAGCATGGTTGCTCCCAGCCTCTTGTGCAGGAGCAGAATCTCACGTCTTGTGGAGCTGCGCAGCTTTGCATCCAGATTGGACAAAGGCTCGTCAAACAGGAAAAGCTTCGGATTTCTCACGATGGATCTTCCCATGGCCACGCGCTGTCTCTGTCCACCGGACAGCTGGGAGGGTTTCTTGTTCAGCTGGGATGACAGATCCAGAATATCAGCTGCAGCAAGCACCTTCTTGTGGATCAAATTGGGATCCTCCTTTCGAAGGGTCAAGGAAAATGCCATATTCTCATAGACAGTCATGTGACCGTAGAGCGCATAGTTCTGGAAAACCATCGCCATATCCCTATCCTTGGGCGGAGCAGCCGTGATGTCCTGACCATCCAGAATAAGCTTTCCGTTTGTAATGTCCTCCAGACCTGCTATCATACGGAGAGTGGTGGATTTTCCACAGCCGGAGGGACCTACCAATACGATAAACTCTCCATCCTCCACTTCCATGTTAAAGTCATAAACTGCCTGCACCTTATTGTCGTAGATTTTGTCAATGTGACTTAGCGTTAACTTAGCCATGTAGCCTTCTCTCCTTCATTTCTCTGCAAACGATCACACTAAGCCATCGATTGCCTTCAAATGTTTCTCCAGTGCCTTGCATTTTTTGATTCCGATAATAGCTGATGCAATCAGGCAAACGCCGGATACGATCAAATAAATGATGCAGCGCACAAACTGTGCTCCCAGCATAACCTGTACCACTTCGCCCGTTGACTGGGTTGTTGCCCCGTGAGCCAGTCTGGGATAAATAAACAATCTCACAAATTGCAATGCGCCGACCACAATGGCAATGTAGGAATAATTGATCTTGTAATTCTTGCTGCCTTCGGAGATCAGGAACACAATCATCATAAAGAGCAGATTATAGACAATGGATATACCGATCAAAATGGAATAATACCAGGTTCCCACATCCGACTTATAAATGCTGACAAAGAACAGAGCGTTAAACACAATGGCCAAAATCGCCAGATTAGAGCTTGTCTTATTCTTTTCATAGCGCATTCTGTCAACCTTGACAAAGGAATTCTCAACGAACTCAAGCTTTAGTCTGAATTTCTCGTCACTCATTTGTTTGCTCCTTTCCCCTTTTGGATCAGCTCGGCCTCTTCCTTCATCAGATTTCGCTTCCAGAAGAGATTCACCACCAGAAGCACCTCCAGCACCAACACAATACCGAATACAAGGTAATGGATATCAAACCAGAAGGTGGATTCGGTGTAAAGTGTATCCCAGGTCTCCGCATGCTCCTTCAGAGCCGCAAAATCGATCTGTAAAAACTTTTTTCTATAAAAATCAATCTGCACATGTGCCCATACGGTAAAGCCGATTCCGTATACCGCATTCAGCGCTGTGGCGATATAATTTCCGATGTAATATTTTCTGCGGGTATTGGTATTGGTGAGGAACAAAACTATCGTCACCAGAATAAGCCCGATGGCAGCCTTCACAAATACCTGATTAAAGCCCTGCATCTCATAGTAAATATAAGATCCCGGCACGGTGGTCTGCGTAAGATCCTTCTTTCGCATAGTAGAATACAAGCTGTCAAACAAGTCTGTCATTATACCGAGGGAATAGAAAAACACGATTCCCGCGGATATGATACTCAGTAAACATAAAATTTTTTGAAAGACCATTTGCTTTTTATACATATTCTCTTCCCCGCTGCCAATTCATCAATTCTTCTGCTTTTTCCAGCTTTTCATACAGCTCTTACTGCTTTGTTACAGTTTTACAAATATCTGCACTCTTACTAATCTTTTGAATTTTTTGTAATTCCGATATTTTGTCTCTACGGATTTTGGATGACATCCCGGGAACCGGATTTCTCCGGATCCCGGTTGCATCCACGGCCCGAGGGCCGAATTCATTTCTTTTCGATTCAAGCTTCTGACTTCGAAGCTAATATTACTTTTTCGATCCATGCTCCCAATTGGGAGCTGATCATTTAGAAGTTGCTCTCAGCGTAATCCTTGAGGCTCTCCCATGCCTGCTGCTTGATAGCCAGGTACTGCTTGCCATGCCAATCATTCATGATCTGGCTTGCTGCTGCGCTTGCTGCAACGCCGGTAGCGGTATCGTTCTCAGCGGTGGTACCGCGAATGATCACATTCAGAAGTACATTGTTCTCAAGCTTGCTGGTGGAGAAGCTTCCGCTCAGCTCGGTGTAACCCTTCAGAGTATCATTATCCGTCTCAGAGGTAGGAAGAACAGTGGGAACGATGGTGTACCACATATTGCTCTCCATGGTCAGAGTAGGATGCTTGATCAGTCCAAGAGAAATAGCGTTTGAAACATTCTGAAGACCTTCCTTACCAACTGCGGTAGTACACTCCATCTCGAATGCCTGGGTCTTGTTGAAGGACAGGGTGGATCCGAGATACTGACGAGCAAAGTTGGTGTAGTTACCCTTTGCCAGCTTCCACAGATCCTCATAGTTCTTATCAGAGATGTGAGGCATCTGCTGACCAAAGAAATCAAAGGTGTTTGCATCATCGCGGAATGCTGCGGGGCCATAGCTCATAAGGATCTGACCTTCCTTGCTGTATGCATAGTCGATCAGCTTCAGTGCTGCATAGAGCTTATCCTGATCATCGCCTACGCCGGGCTTGGAAATTGCCCAACCACCGGTCTTAGCGGATCTCCAGGACTCGGTAAATCTCATAAACTTCTCGCCGGTGCCATCATCCCATCTTGCTACAGGGATCATAACTGCCATGTACTTCTCGCCATCCTGCAGAGTACCATTCTCGTTGAAAATGGTCTGGGTCTGGTTGTAGTCATAGCTCATGAAACCGAAGTCATCCTTCAGATAGTTATCACTCTTGGTGTTGATATCGGAAGAGGATGCAACAAAGTCTGCGGAGATAATGCCTTCCTTTACCATATCGTTCATGCGAAGAAGTGCGGTATATGTTGCCTCCTCGCTACGAGCGTCATGAAGGTTGCCTGCCTTGTCAAAGTACAGGAAATCCTGACGGGACTCAAGACCTCTTACACCGAAGAGCACGCCTGCCAGACGATAAAGATCTGCACGACGGGAGTTGTTAGCCTCCTCACGGGAGAACAGACCCTGTACCTGCTTGCCGTCTGCGTTCAGGGTTGCGGAGTTGGCAACAACACAACGAAGAAGTGCTACCATCTCATCTGCATCCCATGCAGCGTTCTGTCCGATGAACAGATTGGATCTGGTGGTACCATAGTAGCCATTGTAGGCCTTGTCGATGTACTCACGAAGCATGTTAACTGCCTCAACACCGGTCATAGCACCCTTAGCGTTCATGTTAGCAACAATATTTCCTGCTGCGTCATAATCCTTGGTGATCTTCTCGACGCCGGAAGCATCTGCCTTAACCACCTCAACCTCTACCTTGCCGCTGGTAGGCATGTAGGGCTGATAAACAGGAGCCTTGGTCTTGTCGCTCTTGGAAGCGGAGAACTCGCCCTCGCCATCCAGAAGCTTTACAACCCAGTCTGCACGCATCAGAGGCATTTTCTCGATATCGTCAAGACCATCAAAATAAGGGGAACCATAGATAGCACCTGCGTCATCACCGTCAACGGAGCCGGTGAGTGCCATACGTACAATGGGCTTGTCAGCCAGGAATGCCTTCAAGTTGGGCATCATATCCAGATACTCTGCGATATTGACAACCTGACCTGCCGCACCGCCCTGCTGCAGCTGTGCTGCGCTACCGGAGAACATATCAATGGAAGCAAGGGTACCTGCATCTGCGGTCCACTTTGTGAAGTTATCCGTATCCTTATCTCCCTCGTACTTGTCCTCAATGGTAAAGTTCAGAACCTTCTGTACCTCTACCCAGGTGGGCTTGAAGTCGCCGGTGTGATAGGTCACGCCGTCTGCCAAGGTAACGCCATCGCCTGCCACATCTGCGTCAAAACGAAGACCTGTCTTGGCGTTGTTGTAACCACATGCCATTCTCAGTACCGTGCCATCCTTGTAGGTGAGCTCCACGGTAACGGGAGTGGTCTCCTCACCGGCGCCATTGCCGGCATTGGATGCCTCGCTTGCCTTTGACTCCTCTGACTGGCTGCTGGCTACGCTCTCAGCCTCTTTAATGGCATCATCGATCGCACTGTTTCCACAAGCGCTGACAGTCATCATTGCCACACACAGAAAAGCCATTGTTCTTTTTAGAACTGCTTTTTTCATAATTTCCTCCTTTTATTCTTTGCACATCGTTGATCTATTGCCATCCGAGATCTGCGCTGGATCCGGAAAACAACCAAATTAAAACAGGAAAGCTCTCATCACTCCTTCACGCCGCCGGCGTTTGTACCCTTTGCGAAATACTTCTGAATGAAGGGATAAATAATGAGGATCGGGATAACGGAGCATACGATCAAGGCGTAGATCACGGAATCCGAAGCATAGGCTTCTCTCCAGCCCGCCATCTGCTCGGGATCCTGATACTCCTCCAGCTTCAATCGGATAAATACCTGAAGGGGATGCTCATTGGAGTCTCTGATCATCTGTCTTGCCCAGTAGTAACCGTTCCATCTGGAAATTGCAAAGAACAGTGCCACTGTTGCGATAGTGGATTTGGTCATGGGAATGTAAACCTTTCCCAGCACCTGCATCTCTGTGGCGCCATCCACAATGGCAGCCTCCTCGATCTCCGAGGGAACTCCTTCGAAAGCATTTCGAAGAAGGATGATATTCATTGCCGCCATACCCATGGCGATAACCACCAGCCACTTGTCATCGTTGATCCCCACCTTGGCGAACACACGCTGCGTTGCCAGATAGTTCAGATACTGGGGAACCAGACCAGCGGAAAACCACATGGTAAACACCAGGAAAAAGTTGAAGGTCTTGCGGAACAGCAGTCTCTTTTTGGAGAGTGCGTAGCCGCCAAGGATTGCCACGCCCAAGGCCCAAAGTGTTCCGTAGAAGGCAAGAAACAGGGTGTTGGAATAGGAATTCCAGAAGAGGTTATCGTTAAACATTCTGGAAAAGGCCTCAAACTGCAGCTCTTTCGGGAACAGCACCACTGTTCCGTCCATAACCGGATCGTATCCCGACAGTGCGGAAGAGATCGCATACACAAAGGGATACAGACAGGCCAGTGCAAAAATCGCTAGTAATGTATAGCTGATGATCTTAAAAATCAATTCTGAAATCTCAAGTTTTCTTTTCATGAATATCCCATGCCTTTCCTTTTCTACAGCAGGTCATCTTAATAGAGCGAAGTATTGGAAGCCTTCCGTGCGATGGTGTTGGCACCGATCACCAGGAGCATTCCGATCAGGTTATTCATCATCTCCGCCGCGGAAGCGATACCCTTGTTGTTGGATAAGATACCATATCTCTGTGCAAAGGTAGAAACCACATCGGCGGTAACATAAGTATTCAGATTGTAAAGCAGCAATACCTTCTCGTATCCGACGCTGAGCAGATGTCCGATCCTGGTGATCAGCATGATCACCACAGTGGAAAGGATGCTGGGCAGTACCACATATTTCATCTGAGCCATCTTTCCCGCACCGTCGATCTGAGCCGCCTCGTAGCTGGTAGGCGAGATAGCAATGATCGCAGCAAAGAATACGATGCTGTCGTAACCCGCGCCCTCCCAGATACCTGTGATCTGATAGATTGCTCTGAAAAGCCCCGGCTGGTTCAACAAGCCTGCCGCACCCATGTCGTTGCTGATAAGTCCCAGAGACACAAGAGCCTGAGATACAACGCCCATTCCGTTCATGGAGGAAGCTCCCTTTACCAGCATGATCGTCAAGGAAGTCATAACAACCGTTGACATAAACTTCGGCAGATAGGTCATTACCTGGAACACGCTTCTTGCTACATCCGAGCGAACCTCGTTGAAGAAGAGCGCCAGGATGATCGGCATCGGGAATCCGAAGCACAATCCATAGAAGGAAAGCAGGAAGGTGTTTCTAAG
>CACXDS010000280.1 GCA_902766425.1 uncultured Lachnospiraceae bacterium | reverse complement strand
GAGGTCAAAGCATCCATTCGGACCCTGGAGGATAAAAAGTCTGTGCAGGAAGCGGAGGAAAAGGAACTGTATGTACAGCTGGATAGTCTCTTGAAGCAGCATGCTTTTTCCGGGGTGGAGGAATTGCTACAGTATTTCATAACGGAGGCTTCGCTTTCCTTCTCGGAAAAGGAAATTGCGGAGTATGAAAGCAGGGTGGCTTTGAACAAAAGTCAGCTGGAGCAGGCAACAGCGGATGCCGATGGGAAAGAACGGGTGGATGAGGAAGAGCTGCGTGAGCGGATCGCGGTGCAGGAGGATAAAGTCAGTCAGCTGTCCGGTAAAAAGAATGATCTGGAATACAGACTCAGGAACAATGGGGAGAAGAAGGCAAATATAGAAGGAATGAAGTCTGTACTGGATCAGGAAATGAAGCATCTCACAGCATTGACAAATGTGCATGATCTGGTGCGGGGAACCTCAAGAAGCGTGAAGATCACACTGGAGCAGTATGTTCAGGCAACAGGATTTGACAGCATCATTAAGGCTGCAAACGAGCGACTTTTCCCGATGAGTGACTGCCAATTCGAGCTTTGTCGTCAGACCAAGGACTTCGGAAAGAAGAGCAATGCCTTTTTGGATCTGGAGGTTATGGATTACCACACCGGAAAGATCAGATCGGTGAAGGATCTGTCGGGTGGCGAGAGCTTTAAGGCATCCCTTAGTCTGGCACTGGGGCTGTCGGATACGGTTGCCTCCAACCGGGGTGGCGTGCAGATGAATGCGCTTTTCATTGATGAGGGC
Organism: uncultured Lachnospiraceae bacterium; assembly: GCA_902766425.1. GTDB lineage: Bacteria > Bacillota > Clostridia > Lachnospirales > Lachnospiraceae > Acetatifactor. Next base: position 24,007 of record CACXDS010000280.1, on the reverse strand, counting down.
TTTGGTACCTTGGACAAAAAATCGATTGAATATGCCATGGAGAGTCTGTTAAAATTGTCCCAGTCCAATAAGCTGGTGGGGATCATCAGCCACCGGGAGGAGCTGAAGGAGAAGATCGATCAGCAGATTCAGGTGGAGAAGTCGAAGGAGGGGAGCAGCTTTCGGATTGTCAGCGCATTGGACTGAGGCTGGGAGAGTTCGTTCAGCATTGACTTATAAGGCGGGGAGGGTTCGTTCATCTTTGACTTATAAGGCGGGGGGATTCATTCATTTTTGACATTGACATTACAGGGGAAAAATGGTAACCTACAAGATAGTTAAGAGGGAGTAGTTGTAATCGTGTAATCAACATACCCCGGCACTCTTCCGTAAGATGCATGATGAGCTGAGATGATTCCGCCATCGCCGGAGTCGGCGTGGATTTGGCGGTAAGATCTGCATGATGCGCAGTGATGACAGCAGTGACATTCAAATGGGCTGATCATGCGGGATGGAGGCATTAGCCGTGGTTACACGCTTCGCCGTAAGGAGGAAGGACAAGACTTTTAGCACATGATCTCATGTGCTGAAGGTCTTTTTTTGACAGAGGTTTTTATTCGATTATTTGAGAAAGGGGTTTTGACATGGAAATTCTGTTGCAGCTGGCACTCTTGGTGGTGGGCTTTTTCCTTTTGATGAAGGGGGCGGACTGGTTTGTGGACGGCGCCGCGGGCATAGCGGATAAGCTGGGAATCCCACAGCTGGTGATCGGTCTTACCATCGTAGCCATGGGGACCTCACTTCCGGAGGCAGCAGTCAGCATTACCTCCGCCATAAAGGGAAACGCAGGCATCACCATCGGAAATGTGGTGGGAAGCAATATCATGAATGTATTGGTGATCCTGGGTCTGACGGCTGTGATCTGTGCCATACCCGTCCAGAAATCCACTGTATGCATCGAAATTCCATTTACCATCGCAGTCACAGCTGTGCTGGCTTTTCTGGGACTCATGGACCATCAGGTGAACAGAACGGAAGGGATTGTTCTGTGGGTGTTGATGATCGTTTATCTGCTCTACCTGCTGAAAATGGCAAAGAGCGGGAAGAATCAGGAGGAAGAGGAAGAGGGGAAAAAGAAGCCGGTGTGGCTTATGCTTCTGATGATCTTGGTGGGAGCGGCCATGATCGTATTCGGCAGTGATATCACCGTGGATGCCGCCTCTGCTATTGCTAAGATCTTTGGGATGGGGGACAGATTGATCGGCCTCACCATTGTGGCCTTCGGAACCTCCCTGCCGGAGCTGGTGACCAGCGTTACAGCTGCACTGAAGGGAAAAACGGACATTGCTGTGGGAAATATTGTGGGCAGCAATATCTTTAACATCCTGTTTGTGGTAGGTACCACTGCGCTGATCACTTCTGTGGAGTATTCCGAGGCTTTCCTGGTGGACTCCATTGTGGCTGTGGCGGCTGTTGTACTTCTGTTCCTGTGTACGATCAAAAATCGTAGGCTTGGACGCCTGGGAGGATTATTGATGCTGGCGGGATATGCGGCATATTTTGTATATATTTTACAATGATGACTTGCAAGAAAAGGGAAAAACATGATATAATAACCATGAATTTATGTTCCCGTATAGGTTGAATAGCTTTCCAGAGGAATATTGTAAGGGGTTCCTATGAAGAAGTTGATCATGAGAATGTACGGCGTGGCCGTCATCTTGTTTTTCTTACTGTTTTTGTATGGACTGATGAACCTTCGTCTGAACATCCAGAGGACGGAGGCCCTGAGGGGATACACAGAAATAAACAATTACTCGACATCTGTGACAAAAGATGCTGCGGCTCCCACAGGGATGAAAACGACCATCCTTTTTCGGTTAAAGGGGATTGCAGATGATTATAATTCGCTTTTTTTCCTCACGAGACACCAGAAGGTAAAGGTAATCCTAAACGGGCAGGAGCTTTATTCTCTGGATTCGGGATCCGGCTTCTTTGCGCCGAAGAGTCCCGGTTGTGTTTATAACGAGGTCGTTCTGCCAAAGGGCGTCAACGGTGCACAGATTGAGATTGAATTGTATCCGATTTATAAAGCAATCAATAGAGTGCCTTCTTTTTATTTGGGGGCACGATATGAAATCATAAAATATATCATATATTCAAATCTGCCTGTGCTGCTCCTTTGCATTGCGGTCATTTTTATTGGAATTGCCCAGCTTTATGTGGCAATTCTGAATCGCAGGAGGGAGGACTTTGGCGTTCAACCTGCCGTATGTCACGCACTTTCCATTATTTCTGTCGGAATCTGGAAGATTTTTGACAGTGATTTTGTAGCGCTTTTTGGAAAGGATTTTCCTGTATTCTCACAAATCCCATTCATCATTATGATGCTGGTTCCCTTGATGATCACTAAGCTGGTGAGGGACCAGATGATGGTGGAGAAGAAAACAAAGATCTGGCTGTTTTCGGATTGCTTTGGTCTATCAACGATTGCTCTGCTTTTGGTGCTTCAGTTGGCGGGGATCATGGATCTTTGGGAGGGCTTGTGGCTGGTTCAAGCCAGCTTGGCGGTCTCCTTTGTCTGCATCATCCTTTCCATTTGGCATGCCGTAAAGGAAGTGGGATGGAACAAGAGCAATAAAACAGGGGCCGTAGTTTCTTGCTTTGCCTTTGTGTGGATTCTGGTGGATACCTTTACCTATTACTTCACCAGCGGGGTTACGGCTTTTCCGTTTAATGTAGTTTTATTCCTGATCTTTTTGGGAATTTTGGTGGTAAACCGTCTCAAGATATCCAGACATGGTATGGAAAACGGAATGCATGCCAGACAGTATAAAAGACTTGCTTATCATGATGCCCTGACAGGCTTCTTTAACCGGACAGCCTATATGGATTTCCTTGGCAGTCCGGAATTTGACAGGGATCACAGTGTGATCGTTGCCTTTGATCTGAATAATCTGAAGAAATGTAATGACGAATTGGGGCATGAGAAGGGGGATATCTACATCAAGGAGAGCGCCAAGATCATTATGGACTGCTTTGGCAGTCAGGGCAGGTGCTATCGGCTTGGCGGCGATGAATTCGGAGCGATTTTGATAGGAGAAACGCTGGATTCCTGTGGGGAACGCTACCATCGCATGCTGGAAAAGGTAGATCGGTTTAATGAAGTAAGCAGAGATATTCATATGGGAATTGCCTGTGGCTATGCTACTTTTGATCCCAAGGAGGATGAGGATATCCATGCCACCATCAGACGGGCTGACAAAATGATGTACGAAGAAAAATTCCGCATGAAGCATATGCGAGGGTGACATGTGTGCAACGAGCGGGCGAAGCGATTCCGGTGCAGACTTTAGTGAGGAGAGACGGTCTATGGCAAAGATTGTGGAAAAAGCATATCTTGTGATTTTCGCAAGTCTGGCTGTATTTATTGTTTTCAGCTTTTTCGCTTATAGAACAGAAGTGCATGATGCAGGGACACGCAACCTGGGGTTTGTCAAGTTTCAGAATCTGCCGAATGAAAGGGTGCCGTCCGATACTGTCAGCGGTTATCGCACATTGGGTCATGTGCATCTGAACGAGATATCCGGGGAGAATTGTCATCTGATTTTTCAGTCAGTGCACCAGAGCGTTGCAGTTTTTTATGGGGATAAATGTATCTACAGTATGAATGCATCCTCCAGAAATTCCTTCACCAAGACAACAGGCTGTGTGTGGAATGATGTTCTTCTGACGGAGGAGCTTAGTGATGAGGATATCACCATAGAACTGACGCCTGCCTACAGAGGGATCCATTACGATTTTCCAGATGTCTATCTGGGAGCAAAGAGCAGTATTATCTGGGATGTTTTTGTCAGGGAGATGTTTCCGGTCGGGATCAGTATTGTGCTGATGATCTTCGGCTTTTTTCTGATGGGTTATGTGATTTATAACCGGAACAATTCTGAGGTGGATCGAAACCTGCTGTGGTTGGGTTTTTTCGCTTTTTTGCTTGGCTTATGGAAAGCCTGCGATTCGCCGCTATCCAAAATCATCTTTCATGGATTGCCTGTGTTCTCGTTATTGCCCTTTGTGGCATTGTTACTGATGATAATGCCTTTTGTCTGCTTTTTCCGGGAAATGCACAGCTCCAAGGACGATAAGCTGTGGATGGTGCCCTGCGTGATCAGTACAGTGGCGGTTTACCTCTGTATGTTCTTACAGTATTTTAATATCTTGGATCTCCGGCAGCTTTTTTCTTTTATTCTGCTTACCATGCTGATCGGAATTCTTATTCTGTCCTATCTGGTCTATCAGGAGTATAAGAGAGTAGGATGGAATGTCAAGCTCAAGAGGAATCTCATTGGCATGTTGGTGGTGATCGTCGGTTTCATTGTGGATGTGGGAGTGTATTTTTTCGGCGGCGGAACGGACAGCTCGGGTGTGGTGATCTTTGGAATGCTGGTCTATGTGATCGCACAAAGTGCCACTGTATTGAGGGAATCCTGCACACTGATCACTTCCAATGAGAGCGTGCAGGAGGTGGAGGATCTCGCCTATCATGACAAGCTGACGGGTTTGTTTAATCGGGCGGCTTTCATCACTGACACAGATCAGTATGCGGTGACTCCGGATAATTATGCGGTGGCAGTGCTGGATCTGAACGATCTGAAGAAATGCAATGATAATCTGGGACATGAAAAGGGCGATAAGTATATTGTCGACAGTGCTCATATTATTCAGGATACCTTTGGTACAATCGGTAAATGCTATCGTATGGGCGGCGATGAATTCTATATTTTGGTTCCCCAGGGAGGGAAAACAGCTTGCAGGGAACAGCAGGCAGCCATGGAAAGTAAGATCGCCGCATATAACGAAGGCAGTCCGGATATTAAGATCAGTATTGCCTGCGGCTATGCCAGGTATGACAATCGCATGGATTATGATCTGAACGCCACGGCAAAGAGGGCCGACAAGCTGATGTATCAGCACAAAGAGGAAATGAAGGGACATGTGGCGCCTAGGTAAGTGCAGGGCCATGTTTTCCATATAGGATCGCAGTGTGCAATGCACAGAATGATCCACCATGAGAAAAATGAATCTGGTAAAGGAGTATTACATGAGAAAACAGGGTATTTTGATGCCGATCTCCAGCCTTCCGTCGAAGTATGGTATCGGCACATTCGGAAAAGAAAGCTATGCATTTGTGGATTTCTTAAAAAAGGCAGGACAGAAGCTCTGGCAGATCCTTCCGCTTGGACCCACCGGGTACGGCGCTTCGCCCTATCAGTCCTTCTCCACCTTTGCGGGGAATCCCTATTTTATTGATCTGGAGCTGCTGGTAAAGGATGGACTGTTGACGCAAAAAGAATGTGACAGTGTGGATTTTGGTGACAACCGGAATTACATTGATTATGGAAAGATTTACGAAGGGCGCTTTGCACTTCTTAGGAAGGCCTGGGAGAGAGCAATCGAAAAAGGTCTCGAAACGCAGAAGGAATATGTGGAGTTCATCAAAAAGAACTCCTTTTGGCTGGATGATTATTGCATGTTCATGGCGCTAAAGGATGCCTTTCCCGGCATGGGCTTTATGGACTGGGAGGAGGATCTGCGCCTGCGCAAGCCTCTGACCATGGCGAAATACCAGAGACAGCTGGCGGATGAGATCCGTTGCTATAAATTCCAGCAGTATATGTTCAGCAAGCAGTGGAAGGAGCTGAAGCTTTATGCTAATCGCGCCGGAATTGAGATCATCGGAGATATTCCCATCTATGTGGCGCCGGACAGCGCGGATGTATGGGCACATCCGGAGCTGTTCCAGATTGACGAGACCGGACGCCCCATAGGTGTGGCTGGTTGTCCTCCCGATGCTTTTTCGGCAACGGGTCAGCTTTGGGGGAATCCCTTGTATCGCTGGGATTTTCATAAGGTTACGAATTATGCATGGTGGTATCAGCGTCTGAATTATTGCTATAATCTGTATGATATTGTGAGACTGGATCACTTCAGAGGCTTTGATGAGTACTGGTTTGTGCCCTATGGGGATCAGACTGCAGCAGGTGGTCATTGGGAGAAGGGACCCGGTGCGGAGCTCTTTGAGGTGCTCACCAGAAAGATGGCGGACAGAAGCAATAAGGGTACCGGCAGAAGAGGGAAGCTTGCGGATAAGAAGGTGATCGCAGAGGATCTGGGGCTCTTGACGGAAGGAGTGTTCCGGCTTTTGGATGAGACGGGATATCCCGGTATGAAGGTGTTACAGTTTGCATTTGACGAGGGACCGGACGGCGAGGGGTTGTATCTTCCTCACAATTATACCAGAAACTGTGTCGTTTATACGGGGACGCATGACAATGAAACTACCCTTGGCTGGATCCGCGGCAGAAGTCAAAAACAAAACGAATTTCTCATGGATTATCTGAATGCAAAGGATGAGAAGGATTTACTCTGGGGCATGATCCGGGCGGCTGTCAGCAGTGTGGCGGACACCGCCATCATTCCCATGCAGGATTATCTGGAGTTGGGGAATGAGGCGAGGATTAATATGCCTTCCACCTTAGGAGACAACTGGAAGTGGCGCATGAATCCCGGCGCAGCTACGGATGAGTTGGCCAAGAAGATCTATCATCTGGCCAGAACCTATGGGAGATCGCAGGAGAGATAAATAGTAAGAAAATAGTTAGTAAGACAAAGCAAGTAAAAAACGGGAATAAAAGAAAGCGCTTGGGCAGTTGCTCAAGCGCTTTGCGATTACAGCGTACATAACAAATAGAATTAGGTGTTCCCTTCGAAGTCCATCATTGCCATATAGGAGTTGTGATACTCACGGCTGTAGGTCACATCCTCCCAGAACCAATCCGGAGGAACAAAGGCTTCTGCGGCTTCCTTGCTGCCGAATTCCACCTCCGCAATGGTGAGAGGGGAAAAGGGCTCGTCGAAAATGTCTAGCTCGATGGTCAGAGCATAATCGGCGGGGGGAGCGGGAAAGCCCTCCCGAAATCCCGGATTTTCCAAGGGGATCAGGTAACGCTTTTTGGAGATGATATGTCCGTCCGCTTTGGCACGCAAATGGTAATAGGCCTCCTCCGTCAAGGTGAGGTTATATTCTTCGCGGGTCATCATACCCTTTCCTTTGTAAGTCAGATAATAATCGTCATCCTCCTTGCGGACACGTATCACGGGATTAACGGAGAGATAGGCCTGCTCTATCTGGTGATGAGGGTACTGGTCTAAATTATCCGGTAATTTCTTCAGTAAAAATTTACGCTCAATTTCCATGCTGTGAACCTTTCTGTATCTCAGGGGAAACTATCCCACAAAAATAGTATATTTCTTACAAATTAAGTATAGCATAAGAATTCTCTTCTGAACAGTGAAAATAGAAATTTAATAATTAAGATTCTCGCAAATTTCGTCATTGCAACAAGAAACTCGACATTTCATCCCCCAAAAAGACAAACTGAAAACGATTATTTCGAAAGATAAAAACGGATGATGATCAGGAAACTGCTTTTCTTTTGGAAATATATATGCTAGAATGAGTTTGGCTTTTTTCCATATCGCATGAACGAATGGAGAATGATCATATCATTAAAAAGTTATAGCTTGAAGGCAGGAGGGGGAGCGGAGGGAAGACCCGGGCGCCACCCAGGCATAAGAGGAAGGAGAAGGAAAACAATGTTGGATGTGTCCCATGTAACAAAAAAATATGGCAAGGTACTTGCCTGCGATGATGTAAGCTTTCATCTGGATCCCGGGAGTGTAACGGTACTGCTGGGGCCCAATGGTGCCGGAAAAAGTACGATCATGAAATCCATCATAGGGTTTCTTCGGTATGACGGTAAGATTACTGTCGGAGGGTTCCCCAATAAATCCACCGATGCGAGAAGAATTCTGGGATATATCCCTGAGATGCCTGCTCTCTATCCGAATCTGACGGTATCGGAGCATCTGGAATTTCTGGCACGCGCCTATCGGATGTCGGATTATAAGGACAGAGCGGAGACTTTGCTCACGCAATTTGAACTCTTGGAGAAAAAGAAAAAATTCGGGGATGAATTATCTAAGGGAATGCAGCAGAAATTAAATCTGTGTCTGGGGCTTTTGCCGGATCCCGGGATGCTTCTTCTGGACGAGCCCATGATCGGGCTGGATCCCCATGCCATCAAGCAGCTAAAGGAGATGATTGAGGAGATGAGGGGCGCGGGGAAAACGCTTCTTGTCAGCACCCATATTATTGACAGCGTGGATATGCTCTGGGATCGTACGCTGATCATGCAGGGGGGAAGGATCAAGGCGAATGTCACCCGAGAGGAGCTGGATCGGGACGGCAGGACTTTAGAGCAGCTCTTCTTTGATGTAACGGAGGGAACAAATCCTGAGGATATGCGGAGTGGAGATGCAGAAGCGTTACAGCCTGAACGGATGGGGAATGGCAATTCGGGCGCTGCAGGAGCGCAAACTGTGGGGGCGAGGAACAACGGTGCAACGGAGACGGGCTCCGGGACCGAAGGTGGCAGCGCTGCCGCAGAGAGGAAGGAGTGAGCGGGATGAGAATGTTTCTGTATTATGCCCTGCATTCCTTTATCAATCAGCTACGCAAAATCTTTAAGACCTGGGTGATGATATTTATCCTGATCTGTTTTGCTGTGGGAGTCGGGATAGGACTTTTGGCCGCCTCCATTTCCGATATGGTGGAGGAAAAAGGTCAGGGCACGGAGATCGTGGAGGAACAGGAGCTGGAGCTTTCGGAGGAGGATGAGGAGGAGCAACTGCCGGAGAAACCGAATTATATCGAAAGCACGATCGGTTATTCGAATTTTGTGGAGCTGATCGCAGGTGCGGTGATCCTGTTGTCCTTTGGCTTTTCTGTGATGAATGCGGACAAGAATGCCGGAAAGATTTTTTTGCCGGCGGATGTGACCCTGCTTTTCCCTTCGCCCATGAGGCCGCAGTCGGTCATGATGTTCCGGGTTGCGACCCAATTTGGCCAGATGATCTTTATTGGACTATATCTCTTGTTCCAGCTGCCGAATCTTGTGCTGAATATGGGGCTTGGAATATGGGCGGCACTGGCTCTGATCCTGGCCTTTTGTCTGACTACATTTTTGGGAACATTGTTGCAGCTACTGTTTTATCTGCTGGGTTCCATCTATGATACCTTTAAGAGACTTTTGAGACCGATCCTATACGCCTGCATTCTTTTGATCGTAGGCGGGTTTTTGCTGTTTCAGAAGAGCCAAGGGCTGGACTATATTACAGCCGGCTCGGCGTTTTTTAATAGTAAATATTCCAGATTCATTCCGCTTTGGGGATGGTTAAAGGCATTTTGCAGATTCAGTGTGGACGGAAATGCAACGGGAGCTCTTTTGTGTCTTGGGGCAGTGGCAGTGGGAACTGCTTTGCTGATCTGGATCATTTGGCACCTGAAGGTGGATTTCTATGAGGATGCCATGACGAAGGCGGAGGAGGTAGCTGCGGTCATGGAGAGAGCGCAGTCGGAGAAGTCCTCCGGCGTGATCATTCAGCGCAAGAAGGACAGGAGCGATCGGTTGAAAAGAGATGGTATGCGTCACGGTGCCGGGGCAAATGTATTTTTCTTCAAGGCTATGTATAACCGTTTTCGGTTTGCACATTTTGGCTTTCTGACTAAGACCATGGAATTCTATCTGGTGGTTGCAGTGGCGGTGGGATTATTTTGCCGCTATTCGATGGAGACAAGCGATCCTTTGCTTCTGATAGGTGTAATGGCCGGGCTTGTATTTTTCCGATCCCTGGGAAATCCGCTGGAGGCGGATACCAAAATGGATTATTTTATCATGATACCGGAGAGTACCTGGTCAAAGCTCTTTTACTCTCTCATGGCGGGAACGGCAAACGCGGCGCTTGATCTGATCCTGCCCATGATCGTCGGTTCTCTGATCATTGGGAGCAATCCTTTGATCAGCCTTTTGTGGATCCTTCCCATTCTTTCCGTGGATTTTTATTCCACCACGGTGGGAGTGTTTATCGGGTTGTCCGTACCCACCTCTGCAGGGAAAATGATAAAGCAGATGGTGCAGATTCTCTTTGTATATTTCGGACTGCTTCCCGACATTGTGATCATTGCCATCGGATTTGCCCTGGGGCAGCTGGCCATCGGCATCGGATGTGCCATACTGGCCAATATCCTTTTGGGAGGGTTCTTTTTTGCACTGTCCCCGTTGTTCTTAGATCCGGTGAGCAAGCACACCCCTAAGGACGGGGAAGATATCTTTTCCATTTAGGATAAGATTTTGCTTCAATAACGAAGTATTGTCCGCAATAGCGGACTGAATTAGGAGGAATGATATGAGTAAGATCGGTGTTTTTTTTGCGGAGGGCTTTGAGGAGATCGAGGCGCTGACGGTGGTGGATATCTGCCGCAGATGCGGGATTGAGGTGGAGATGGTCTCCGCCTATGGTGAGAGCAGTGTGCTTGGTTCCCATGGCATTATGGTCGGAATGGATAAGGCTTTGGCAGATGTGGATTTTGCAGCCTATGATATGCTGGTGCTTCCGGGGGGAGGCAAGGGAACAAAGGGGTTGGAGGCCTGCGTCCCTCTGATGGCTAAGGTGGATGAGTTTTATCAAGAGGGAAAATTTGTTGCAGCCATCTGTGCCGCCCCAAGTATTTTTGGGCATAGGGGATTCTTAAAAGGGCGCAGGGCCTGCAGTTATCCCGACTTTGAAAGTCATCTGGAGGGAGCACTCGTGACCAAAGGTCCTGTGGAAGTGGATGGAAAGGTGATCACCTCCCGCGGTATGGGGACCTCCATTGATTTTGCGCTGGCCATTGCAGAGATCTTTTGCGGCAGAGAGGCCGCCGAGGATATGGCGGATAAAATTGTATATCGGGCAAAGGGGCAAGAGAAATGATGGATGAGATCAAGAGTGAAGCAATACAGGATGAGATGAAAAAGTGCGCGGAGGAGCTCCTGGCCTGGATCGGGAAGTGTCCCAGCAAGTATCATGCCATCCAAAGCATGAAAGAAAAATATGAGGAACGGGGCTTTCTGCCTTTGGAGGAACAGAAGGAGTGGAAGCTGAAATGGGGTAAGAATTATGTGGTTACCAGAAACGGCGTTTCTCTGATCGCGTTTCGGCTGCCGAATAAGAAGGAGAAGGTGAAGGGGCTTCACATTGCAGCGGCCCATTGCGATTCGCCCACCTTTCAGATCAAGGAAAATCCCGAGAGGAGTGCCGGGGGTTATGTGACCTTAAATGTGGAAAAGTACGGTGGAATGATCTATTCCACATGGCTGGACAGACCTCTCTCCATTGCAGGGCGATTAGCTGTGGAGGAGAAAGAGGGGAAGATCGTTTCGAAGCTGGTGAATCTGGACAGGGATCTTCTGGTGATCCCCAATCTGGCTATCCATATGAATCGGGAGATGAATAAGGGAGTGGAATATAATCCACAGGTGGATCTGCAGCCCTTGTTTGCAGTCGAGAATACTGCAAAAGCTGCCACAGAGGCAAAGCATGGGCAGGAGAGCGGAAACACTCTTTTAAGGCTTTTGGCGCAGGCGGCGGATGTGAAGCCGGAAAAGCTTCTGGGGCATGATCTCTTCCTCTATGTGAGGGATGGGGGACATATTCTTGGGGCAGAGGGAGAGATGCTACTCTCCCCCAGACTGGATGATCTGCAATGTGCCTATCCTCTGACAAGAGCGCATGCCGATGCAAAGACGGGGGAATATATTTCCCTCTGTGCAATCTTTGACAATGAGGAGGTGGGGAGCGGATCCCAGCAGGGAGCGGATTCCACCTTCCTGGAGGATGTGCTTGTGCGGATGGGGGAGGCTCTTGACCTGACGCAGTCAGAGCTTAGACAATGGATCGCATCCGGTTATATGATCTCTGCGGATAACGCCCATGCGGTGCATCCCAATCATCCGGAAAAGGCTGATCCCACCAACCGTCCGGTATTGAACGGGGGAATTGTGATCAAATACAACAGCAATCAAAAATATACCACGGATGGGATCACGGGAGCAAGGCTTAAGAGTCTGTGCAGGAAGGCGGGGGTGCCTTTTCAGACCTATGTGAACCGGTCCGATGTGCCCGGCGGCAGTACGCTGGGAAATATATCCATGGCGCATGTATCCATTCCCAGTGCGGATATCGGACTGCCACAGCTTTCCATGCATTCCGCGGTGGAGACTGGCGGCACAAAGGATACATGGTATTTGCAAAGGCTCATGCAAATGTTTTTTGCGGAGTGAACATGAAAGCATTTGGAAGAGTTCTTATTTGATGACGGTGACGAAGCTTGGAGGTGTTCTGAAGGGGACACCTCCTTTTTGATTGCTTTTTTAGTTTTTTGGATTTCTTCCTTTTAAGATTTTCCTTTTAAGATTTTCTTTTTAGGATTTTCTTTGTGCAGAATATCCAAAAACAGAAAACGAATTTCGGTAAAGAAGTTTCTTGCGATGGGGAAACGCGTTTGCTATAATAAAGAAAAGGAAACCAAAACACAAGAAACCGTTTCCTTTCTGACAACATGTCAATTCAGAGAATAAATCATTGTTCTAAGAGCTTTCGGCAAAAAAATCAGGCAAAAAAAGCACAATAAAATATGACAGGCAGAGCTGTGATAGGAAACTACAGAGAATATCTGGTGAATCGGAAGGGAAAAAAGATGAAACGCTATCCCGACCCTTTCGCTCAGATGAACTACAGGGAAGGATAAGGAGGAGAGAAAATGCGGGATGATGTGAGACAGATGATCTTAAACGGTACCATGGAGGTGTTTAATCAAAAGGGATTGAAATTTACCATGGATGACATTGCAAAACAGCTGGGGATCAGCAAAAAGACTATTTATAAGGTGTTTGACGATAAGGAAAAGATGTTCCTGGAGATGGTGGATTATCTCTTCGATCAGATCAAGGCCAGCGAAGAGGAAGTAATGCAGGATAAGGGTCTCACTACGCTGGAGAAGATCAGAAAAATCCTGGGTGTGATGCCGGAGAGCTATCGGGAGATCGATCTTCGAAAGCTCTATGAGCTGAAGGAAAAGTATCCCACTACTTATCGCAGGGTGGAGGAAAGATTGGAGACAGGCTGGGAGAATACCATCGCACTTCTGGAGCAGGGAATGCGGGAAGGTGTGATCCGGCCTCTTCCCATCTGCTTGGTAAAAATGATGCTGGAGTCGGCGCTGGAGCAGTTCTTCCAGAGGGATATTTTGATCGCTAACAATCTGAGCTATGGCGAGGCACTGGATCATGTGGTGGATATTCTGGTGAATGGAATTGCCACAAGATAGTTGAAGGGTTATTTCAGAGGGGAACAGAAACGGAGGAATAAAGTTGGGGAAGCGGATATATTTGGATGATCAATGGGGATTTACGGAGCATTTTACGGAGGCTTTGACAGAGAAGGAATACTTTGGGGAGCTGGTTCAGGTGAGGCTGCCCCATACCTGTAGGGAGACCCCGCTTCATTATTTTGATGAGAGTCTGTACCAAATGGTATGCGGCTATCGCAGGGTACTGGAGGCACCGAGGGAGTGGAAGGGGAAACGGATCCTTCTCACATTTGACGGGGTAGGTCATGCCTGCAGAGTGTTCCTGAATGGTGAGAAGGTGGGTGAGCATCACTGTGGATATACTGCTTTTACCATCGAGCTGACTGGAAAGCTGAAAATCGGTGAAGAAAACATATTGGCTGTGGAGGTGGACAGCAGGGAGAGTCTGAATGTTCCTCCTTTTGGCTTTGTCATTGATTATATGACCTTTGGTGGGATTTACCGTGATGTCTATCTTGAGGTCTGTGAAGAAGCCTATCTGGAGGATGTGTTTGTCACCACGGTGCAGCTCACCGGTCATCGGGTGCGCAGCAGGATCAAGATCAATGCGCCTCAGAGCGAGAAATACACTGTGAAGCAGTATGTAAGACGGAAGGATCAGGGGGAATATATCGCCATCGGTGAGAAGGAGGCGGCTTCGGATAAGGATGGAGCGCGAAGCAAAAAGAGGGCAGGGCGTTTCGGAGGAGAAGAGGGGATTTATTGCGTGACAGATTGGAATGTGGATGGCAGGGAGGAGCTGGGAGAGATCGCACTCTGGGAGCTTTCGGATCCGGCGCTGTATCAGCTGAAGACCTGTCTCTTCCAAGGGGAGAAAATGCTGGATGAAAGGGTGGTGACCTTCGGGTTTCGCAGCGCGAAATTCCGGCGGGACGGCTTTTACTTAAACGGAAGGAAGGTTAAGCTTCGCGGACTGAACAGACATCAGAGCTATCCCTATATCGGGTATGCCGCACCCAAATCCCTTCAGGTAAATGATGCGGATATTCTGAAAAAGGAGCTTGGGGTCAATGCAGTCCGAACCTCCCATTATCCCCAGAGCCATTATTTCCTTGACAGGTGCGATGAGCTGGGACTCTTGGTATTTACGGAGATGCCGGGCTGGCAGCACATCGGCGATGCGGCCTGGAAGGATCAGGCAGTCAGGAATACGGAGGATATGATCCTGCAATATCGCAATCATCCTTCCATCATCATTTGGGGGGTGAGGATCAATGAATCCGTGGATGACGATGAATTCTATATGAGAACCAATGAGGCAGCCCACAGGCTGGATCCCTCCAGACAGACCGGGGGAGTGAGGGCCATTAAGAAAAGTCATCTTTTGGAGGATGTCTATACCTATAACGAATTTGTGCATGAGGGAAATAATAAGGGGTGCGAACCCAAGAAAAATGTGACCTCAGATATGTCGAAGCCCTATCTCATTACAGAGCACAATGGTCATATGTTCCCCACAAAGGCCTATGATTGCGAGGAAAAACGAGTGGAACACGCACTGCGCCATGCCAATGTGCTGGAGGCTGTCTTTGAACAGGAGGATATTGCAGGCGCCTTCGGTTGGTGCATGTTTGACTATAACACCCACAAGGATTTCGGAAGCGGTGACCGGGTGTGCTATCACGGCGTCATGGATATGTTCCGCAATCCCAAGCTGGCAGCTGCGGTGTATGGCAGTCAGCAGGACGAAACGCCGGTTTTGGTACCCAGCTCTTCCATGGATATCGGAGAGCATCCCGGTTGCAACAGAGGGCTGATCTATCTCTTTACCAACGCGGACAGCGTCAGAATGTATAAAAACGGTGAGTTTGTCAGGGAGTACCAAAAAGAGGATACCCCTTATCCCAACCTACCCCATGGCCCGCTGGTGGTGGATGATTTTGTGGGGGATGTGCTGGAGCAGAAAGAGGGTATGAAGCCCGCACAGGCCAGGGATGTGAAAAAGCTGTTGAATACAGTGGCGCGGGTGGGACTGAACAAGCTGCCCTTGGACGCCAAGGTGACGGCGGCAAAGCTGATCGCGGTGGATCATATGAATTTTGATCAGGCCACAGTACTTTACAATAAATATGTGGGTGACTGGGGAGGTACCTCCACGGCATATCGCTTTGAGGCGATCAAGGATGGCAAGGTGGTGGAGACAGTGGAAAAGCAACCCATGCATGGGCGGCAGCTTTCCTGCAGAGTGGACCATAGGGACCTCCAGGAGGATCAGACCTATGATATGGCGGCCATTCGCATCGAGATGCAGGACGAATTCGGAAATCTGCTGAGCTTTTGCAATGATCCCGTGACCTTGGAGGCGGAGGGTGAGATTGAGCTGGTCGGGCCTACGCTGGTATCCTTCCAGGGAGGTATGACAGGTACTTATGTAAGGACTAAGGGAAAGAGCGGCTCAGGCAGATTATTAGTGAGGTCCGAGGGCTGTGCCCCCGTGGAATTACCCTTCACCATTCAAATATAATACATATAAAAGAGCGAACGAAGCATATGTCCGCGGCAGCGGACTTAAACCTGCGGAGCGAAGCGAGAAGCCCCGATGAAAATTATGGAGATGAATCTATGACAGAATTTTCATCGCCAGTATGGGCTTCGAGATAGCGAAGCATTCGTCCGCGACAGCGGACTTAATTAGGAGGAATCTGTATGAATCTGACTTTAAAGGAAAAAGCATCCTACGGCCTGGGAGCTGTGGGAAAGGATATGGTCTATATGCTGTCTGCGAGCTATATTCTGTATTATTTTCAGGATATTTTAGGAGTGAGTGCCGTTGCCATGGGAATCATCCTCCTGGTGGCGAGAATTTTTGACGCCTTCAATGATCCCATCATGGGGGTCATTGTTGCAAAGACCAACACCAAATGGGGAAAGTTCCGCCCCTGGCTGATGATCGGTACGCTGACCAATGCTGTGATCCTTTTTCTGATGTTTGCAGCGCCCCCCGCACTGGACGGCCCGGGGCTTGTGGCCTATGCGGCCATCACCTATATCCTTTGGGGCGTGACCTATACCATGATGGATATTCCCTACTGGTCCATGATTCCGGCATTTACCAAGAGCGGCAAGGAGAGAGAGGGTCTGACCACTCTGGCCCGTTCCTGTGCAGGTGTGGGGTCTGCGTTGGTGACCATTTTTACCATGATGATCGTTCATGCCATTGGCGGCAGTAATGAGCGGGTTGGCTTTCAGTGGTACGCGCTGATCATTGCGATCCTTTTTGTGGTGTTTATTACCATCACCTGTCTTGCCATCAAGGAAAAATCCACTGTCAATATGGAGTCTCCCTCCGTGGGACAGATGTTCAAGGCACTCATCACCAATGATCAGGCCATGACCATTGTGATCGCCATCGTGCTGATCAATACTTCCATTTATATTACCTCCAATCTGGTCATTTATTTCTTCAAATATGATTTCGGCGGTACCGGCTGGTACAACAGCTACACTCTGTTTAATATGTTTGGGGGTGCTATCCAGATTTTGTCCATGATGGTGGCCTATCCTTTGCTCCGCAGGAAGTTTACTAATGTAAAGATCTTTTATATCACGCTGGCCAGCGCCATTATCGGTTATGCAGTGCTTTTTGCCATAGCCTTCATCAATATGTCCAGCGTATATATTCTTTTTATTCCGGGCTTCTTTATCTTTGCGGCCAATGGCGTGTTGCAGGTTCTTACCACTGTCTTTCTTGCCAATACGGTGGATTACGGCGAACTGAAGAATGGGCGGAGAGATGAGTCAGTGATCTTCTCCATGCAGACCTTTGTGGTAAAGCTGGCCTCCGGCGTGGCGGCATTCATTGCCTCCATCTGTCTCTCCCTCAATCATCTCTCTCAGGGGGATACCACCGGAGCGGAGCAGGTGATCGATTTCGCAAAGGATGTGGCACAGTCCGCAAAGCTGGGACTTCGGATGACCATGACCATCATTCCCATCATCGGGCTGTTCATCGCTATCGTCGTATTTTCCAGAAAGTTCATTTTGACGGAGGAGAAGGTGGAGGAGATCACCAAGGAGTTGAAGTCCAAGGCACCGGGAAAGGCAGAATAAAGGCGGAATAAAGACGGAATAAAGGCGGAATAAAGACGGAATAAAGGCGGAATAAAGACGGAATAAAGGCGGGATGGAAGCGAAAACGGAACAGAATGCACAAGGGGACGATGGAATGATCAGATATGAAAATGGGTGTTTCGAATTATCCACGGAAAATACAACCTATGCCTTTCGGGCCAGGGAGAATGGTCTTTTGGAGCATTTGTACTACGGGGAGCGTGTGGAGCTTCTGACAGAAAAGGGAAACGAGCTGGAGGCGCTTGTTGAGAAGCAGACCTTTGCACCGGGAAATTCCCTGTGCTACAGTCAGGAGGACAGGAGCTTTTCACCGGAATACTCTGCGCTGGAGATGTCGGCCGTGGGGCGGGGAGATGTGCGGGAGCCCATGGTGGAGATCATAGGGGCGGATGGGGTCAGGACGCTGGATTTTGTTTATGACAGCTATGAGATTTCAAAGGGAAAGAGGGCTTTTCTGACCCTGCCCGGTTCCTATGATGAAGCCGATCAGGTTGAGCAGCTCTGCATTGTGATGAGGGATGGTCAGCGCAAGCTCAAATTGGAATTGTTTTATTGGACTTATGAGGATTGTGATGTGATCACCAGAGCTGTGCGCCTGACAAATGAGGGGCAGGGGCCGGTCATGGTGGCGCGCCTGTCCAGCATGCTTACGGATCTGGATGGGGATGATTATACAGCGAGATATTTTACGGGAGCCTGGGCAAGGGAGATGCACGGAAATGCCCAGATGCTGACAGGAGGAAAGCTGGTGCTGTCCTCTGCCACCGGTACCTCCTCCAATCGCACCAACCCCTTCTTTTGGCTGGAGCGTTCGGAGACCGGGGAGGATCAGGGGGAGTGTATTGGCTTTAATCTGATCTACAGCGGGAATCATTATGAGGCCATGGAGGTCAGCCCCTTCGGAAAGACCAGAGTGGTGACCGGGATGAGCCCGATGGGATTTTCCTGGAAATTGGATGCCGGTGAGTGCCTGGAGGCGCCGGAGGCAGTGATGACCTACAGCGCAGCAGGACGAAACGGGATGAGCCTGCAGCTGCACCGATTTGTGCGGGAGCATATTGTACGGGGATATTGGAAAAAGAGAGAGCGCCCCATTCTCCTGAACAGCTGGGAGGCGTTTTACTTCGATTTTAATGAGGCAAAGCTTCTGCGGTTGGCAGAGACTGCCAAGAGTGTGGGGATTGAGCTGTTTGTTCTGGATGACGGGTGGTTTGGAAAGCGGGATGACGATACTTCTTCCCTGGGAGACTGGACAGAGAACAAAAAGAAGCTTCCCGGGGGACTGAAGGGACTGGCTCAAAAAATCAATGCCATGGGCCTTCAGTTCGGGCTGTGGGTGGAGCCGGAGATGGTTAATGTGGACAGTAATCTCTACCGAGCCCATCCGGAATGGGTACTGGAGATCCCCGGATATCCGCACAGTGAAGGGCGGAATCAGCGGATTTTGGATCTGGGTAATCCTGAGGTGCAAAATTACATCATCGAGGAGATGAGCCGCGTGTTTTCCGGCGCCAATATATCCTATGTGAAATGGGATATGAATCGGATCTACAGTGATGTATATTCTCAGGCGCTGCCTGCCGACAGGCAGGGAGAGGTGGCGCATCGCTGTCAGATAGGCCTTTATCGCTGTATGCGGGAACTGACGGAAAGATTCCCGGAGATCCTGTTTGAGGGGTGCGCTTCCGGCGGCAATCGTTTCGATCTGGGAATCCTGTGTTATTTTCCTCAGATCTGGGCGAGTGACAACACGGACAGTATGTGCCGGGCGGAGATCCAATCGGGCTACAGCTACGGATATCCGCAGTCCGTTATGGGGGCGCATGTCTCCTCCTGCCCCAATCATCAGACCCTCAGGGTGACACCGCTGGAGACCAGATTTGCGGTGGCTTCCTGTGGCGTGCTCGGATATGAGTGCAATCTGGCGGATATGAGAAGGGAAGATCTGGAGGCTATCAAGGTACAGATCGAAATCTACAAAAAATGGCGTTCGGTACTGCAGTACGGCAGATGGTATCGGGGCAGGAGCTTTACTGCGGGGAATGACTGGGAAAAGAAAGGTGGTATCAGTAACCTGAAGGAAACTGCCGGGAATATCCAAGAGTGGTTTGTGGCTTCCGAGGATCAAAGCAGGGAATTGATTATGCTGCTGCAGCGCTTTGCCATTCCCAATAATCATTCTTACCGCTTAAGGGGCAAGGGGCTGGATCCGCAGAAGGTCTATCATTTCACGAATCGACCGCTGAAGTACAATGTAAAGGGCTTTGGGGATCTGGTCAACACGGTGGCGCCGATTCACATCAAGCAGGATTCGCTGATTCACAATATGGTGGCTAAATTTGTGAAGATGGACGGGGAGACGGAGGATTATGTCATGAGCGGCAGTGCACTCATGCGAAGCGGTGTGCATCTGAAGCAGCCCTATGGCGGCACCGGATATAATGAGCAGATTCGGTACTTCCCGGATTACAGCGCCAGAATGTATTTTGTAGAGGAGACGGTGTCTGAGGGTGAGGGGAGCATGGCGGAGGGCGGATCCCTAAAAGAAGATGTATGATCGGGCAGGAGGGATGAAAGCCGGAGCTCGTGCATAGATTTAAAGTGAGAACGCCCAAGGAAATCCCGATGTCACAAAAATTCGAAAATCAATTAAATCTTGCCCTGGAGACAACGGAGGCAGTGAGGAAACAGACCCGGGATCTGAATGTGGGCTATGATACAGCCAGCAGAACCTGGGAGCTGATCGTCAAATATAATGGGGATCCCGCAGGACTATCCGCAGCCTTCGGAGAGGGGAGAGCAGCTGTCAGTGTGGAGCCGCTGATCGCAGGCTATGCCATTTTAACGGTGCCGGAGTCCCTGGTGGAGGCGGTATCCGCTAATCCTCAAATTGAATATGTGGAGAAACCCAAGAATTTTTATTTTAGTCAAGAGGGGCCCTCTGGCCGAGCCTGCATTGCAGGAGTGGTGGACAGAGAGCCCTTTTTGCATGGGACAGGGGTGCTTTTGGCGGTCATAGACAGCGGGATCGCCTATAGGCGGAGGGAATTTCGCAGGGAGGACGGAAGGACGAGAATTCTCGCAATTTGGGACCAGACACTGAATCCGGGGGAGCTGCCGGATCAGGTGGGATCACAAAGTAATCTTCCGGGGCCGCCGGCAGGCTTTCAGGAGGGAGCGGAGTTTGACGAGGCCAGAATCAATGAGGCTCTGGAGCTTCCCGAGGCAGAGGCATTGGCGAGAATCCCAACCATTGATGTGAGCGGACATGGAACGGCAGTGGCGGGAATAGCTGCAGCTTCCCTGACAGGAGGCTACCGGGGAGTGGCGACGCAGGCGCAGCTTTTGGTGGTGAAGCTGGGCGGGGACAGCGGTGGACTTGCGGGCTATTCCAAGACCACGGAGATCCTGCGGGCCGTGACATACTGTATCCGGAAGGGGCTGGAGCTTGGAAGGCCCCTTGTCATCAATCTGAGTTTTGGAAATACTTATGGGGCGCATGACGGGAGCTCCCTCTTGGAGCGCTTTTTGGACAATGCGGCGGAGATCGGACGGACAGTGATCTGTGTGGGAAGCGGGAATGAGGGGAATGCCGCGGGGCATGTGATGGGAAAGGTGACGGGCAGGCAGACGGTGGATCTGGCCATCGGAAGGTTTGAGCGACATTTAAGTGTTCAGCTCTGGAAGAATTACAGTGATACCTTTCGGATCAGTCTGCGGACACCGGGAGGGAGCGAAGTAAATCTCTTGCCGGAGCGGGGGGACGGGAGCGGAGGAGGATATACCCTTCGGGTGGAAAATACCAGAATTCTGGTTTATTTCGGGGAGCCCACTCCCTATTCCGTCTCGCAGGAGATCTATCTGGAATTTTTGCCGGAGGGGGGAGGAAGCTATCTCTCCGAGGGAATCTGGCGTTTTATTCTGGAACCGGTAAAAATAGTCACTGGGCAGTATTTTTTTTATCTTCCCCCTGCGGTGACCAGAAACGCGGGAACGGACTTCCTGGAGCCGTCCCCCGATGTCACGCTCACCATTCCCTCCACAGCGGCCAAGGTAATTACAGTGGGAGCTTATGACACCGCCTTTGAGGCGTATGCGGATTTTTCCGGCAGGGGATACGGGACGGATCTTTTAACAGGGGAACGCCTGGGGCTGGGAACGGTGAAGCCGGATGTGGTGGCGCCGGGAGTGAATATTCTGGCGCCGGATCCCTTTGGGGGCTTTGTGGGGGTGACAGGCACCTCCTTTGCCACACCGATCGTGAGCGGGAGTGCAGCACTCCTCATGGAATGGGGAATTGTCAGGGGAAACGATCCCTATCTCTACGGCGAGAAACTGAAGGCCTATTTCAGGGCGGGGGCGCAGGCCATACGCGGTGAGCAGGTTTATCCCAATGAAAAGGTGGGTTTTGGAGCGGTATGCGTCGCGGACAGTATTCCGGGAAACTGAGCAGTTTTCAGAGGGGCGGCAGGCCAGCCTTTCATTTGTTATTTTATAAATTATCCTTGACAGAAGATAAAAGTTAGACTATACTAACGCAGGAAAGGAAATTAAAACTCAAATATCAATAAACTAACATGCTGACAGGGCAACTTAAGTGGAAAGGAAGTGCGTATTGATGCCGTTGACATTTGCAAAAGAGGGAGAAGTGAACGAGATCAAAAAGATCGGTGGAAAAGAGGAGGTCAGGAAGTTTCTGGAAAAACTGGGCTTTGTCACCGGAGCCAATGTCACAGTCGTGTCCGAGGTGGGAGGCAATGTGATCGTTAACATCAAGGAGTCCCGCGTCGCTATCGGAAAGGATATGGCTTCCCATATCATGATTTAAGCATGGCATTTTTGTGAAGTGAGTTTCAGGGAGAAGAAAAGGAGAAAGGCTATGACACTGAGAGAAGCGCAAGTAGGTCAGACCGTCAAGGTGAAAAAGCTGACCGGAGAGGGTGCCGTAAAGAGGCGCATCATGGATATGGGAATCACCAAGGGCGTGGAGGTATATGTCCGCAAGGTGGCACCGCTGGGAGATCCGGTGGAGGTGACAGTTCGGGGGTATGAGCTTTCCCTGAGAAAAGCGGATGCAGAGATGATTCAGGTGGAGTAATTTTTTGATATTTGGTTAGTGCTATCTAATTTTAGATAGCGTAGTCGAATTTGGACTTTTATCGATAACATTGAAGTGAATGAAACAGTAAGCGGAGGAGAAAGAAGATGTCAGTCACAATTGCCTTAGCGGGTAATCCTAACTGTGGTAAGACCACATTGTTTAATGCATTGACCGGCGCAAACCAGTTTGTGGGTAACTGGCCCGGCGTTACAGTGGAGAAGAAGGAGGGTAAATTAAAGAGCAATAAGGAAGTATCCATCATGGACCTTCCCGGCATTTACTCCCTTTCCCCCTATACTCTGGAGGAAGTGGTTGCCAGAAATTATCTGATCGGTGAGAGACCGGATGCCATCATCAATATCATCGACGGTACCAATGTAGAGCGTAACCTGTATCTGACCACTCAGATCCTGGAGCTGGGAATTCCGGTGGTAGTGGCCGTGAATATGTTGGATCTGGTGGAGAAGGCCGGAGATAAGATCCAGCTGGATAAGCTGAGCAAGGAATTGGGATGCGAGGTGGTTTCCATCTCTGCTCTGAAGAATACCAATATCGATACTCTGGTGCAGAAGGCGGTTGCCGCAGCCAATGGAAAAAAGGCCCCGGTGGTGCAGCACAGATTTGCGGAGAGCGTGGAGACAGCCATCGCGGATGCAGCGGCTCTTCTCGGGAATTCCGTGCCGGAGGAGTGCAAGCGCTTCTTTGCCATTAAGCTTCTGGAAAAGGATGACAAGATCGGAAGTCAGTTAAAGTCCGTTCCCGATGTCTCCTCCATCATCAGCAGGCTGGAGAAGGAGATGGATGATGACACAGAAAGTATCATCACCAATGAGAGATATACCTACATCACCTCCATGATCGGAAAATGCTACCAGAAGGCTAAGGCGGGGGAGCTCACCCTATCCGATAAGATCGATAAGATCGTTACCAATCGTATTCTGGCTCTGCCGATCTTCGCAGTGGTCATGTTCCTGGTTTATTACATAGCTATGGTTAGCGTAGGTGCATTCTGCACCGATTGGACCAACGATGTCCTGTTTGGAGAAATCATTCCCCCGGCAGTGGAGGGGATTTTGGAATCCATCGGCTGTGCTGACTGGCTCAGCGGACTGATCCTGGATGGCATCGTTGCCGGCGTGGGCGCAGTGCTTGGCTTTGTGCCTCAGATGTTAGTGTTGTTCCTGCTTCTGGCCTTTTTGGAGGGCTGTGGCTACATGGCTCGTATCGCCTTCATCATGGACCGTATCTTCCGGAAGTTCGGTTTGTCCGGTAAGTCCTTCATTCCCATGCTGGTAGGCACGGGCTGTGGCGTGCCCGGCGTTATGGCTTCTCGTACCATTGAGAATGACAGAGACAGAAAAATGACCATTATGACTACCACCTTTATTCCCTGCGGCGCAAAGATGCCCATCGTGGGACTGATCGCCGGCGCCCTTTTTGACGGCAGCGCATGGGTGGCGACCAGTGCTTATTTCGTAGGCGTGGCAGCCATCGTCATTTCCGGTATCATTTTGAAGAAGACAAAGATGTTTGCAGGAGATCCCGCT
>CACXDS010000279.1 GCA_902766425.1 uncultured Lachnospiraceae bacterium | reverse complement strand
TTTCTGTGATTCTGTCTTTTCTGTGATTCTGTCTTTTCTGTGATTCTGTCTTTTCTGTCATTCTGATCTAAGTCATTTTGCCCTTTGACATTCCGGCCTACTCATTTTGGCCTTTGGCATTCTGCGCATTGTCATTCCGGCCTGTTCACTCGCCTTTAGTACTCTTTAGGCGTTGATTTTCGGCTCAGAGTATTTCGGCTCTTTTCAGCTCTTGCGACTTGGCGATATGTGGCGGGATACCGATCCTTTAGGATCAGGGGAAGCTCCCTAACGCTGAGCTCGATAAACTCCAGATTCTGCTCCAGTGTCATCACGCTGAGCTCCTCCCCGGAATGGCTCTGTAGAAAATCCTTTTGGATGATAAACTCCTTGCTGGCCATCAGATCCTCATAGGTCACATAGTCGGGGATTTCATATGGCTCCTTTAGCAGCAATGTCTCCGGCATCGGATACCGGAAGGGATAGGTCCGCGCCAGCTCCCAGTCGACCAGATCCACATCCTTGGTGTAGAGCTGAAAGAATGCCTCGTCCGTTGGTTCCTTCCCCCGGGCAAGAAGCTGATCCACAAAGCCGTCCCGGAACCGGAGCAGATACAATTCATCCACCAGCATATGAGTAAAATAGCCGAAATAAATCTCAAAGTGCTCGGAGCCTTGCAGCACAAACCTTTCATAAAAATTCTGAAGCCTTTCCAGATAAATCCGGTACTTCTCCGGCTGCCTGAGCTCATGCAGACGGATCCCATCCTTAAAATGGGTATGGCGCTTCATCTCCCTTGTATAATGCTTGTTAGACATAATGGCATCCGGCGCCAGATTTCCGCAATAAAAATAACCCGGATTCCGAATATCGAAGGCATCCATCAGCCTGTCCGCTATGACAAGGTGCATCACAGTTCCCGCCATCTTCCCAACTCCTGTTCTTCACTATCTATAACCATCCATATTTATAACCATCCATGCATTGCAACCTTACGCAGGCAGGCGATAACCGCATGCTCCAATGCCTTATTACGCTCTGCTCTGCTCCCACTCCCCTGCGGTATAATATACATGGGCAAAGCCATGATCAGCAAGGCACTGCGCAGCGGCCCTGCTGCGATAGCCCCCGTCGCATTCCAACATGATATATCGCTCCCTGTCCTTGCAAACCGTTTCGCCGTCCTTCAGCAGCTGAAGCAATGGTATATTGACCGCATTGCCGGAATGTCCGTTTTCAAACTCCCAGGGCGTTCTCACATCAATATAAAGCGCCTCCGGATGCTCTCTAAGAAGCTCTAAGGCCTGCTCCTGTGTCCGGAAAACTCCGGCCTTTTCCGGACTTTCCTGTGTTGCTTCCCTGCCCCGCACCCGCTCACGCCGCAGCGGCGAAAGCAATCCTTGGATCATCTCCCTTGCTTCGGAAAGAGTCACCGGCTCCCGCATTCCGAAAATCCCGGGGCTCACAGGTGACATAATCCCCTTTTCCACCACCTGCGCCACATGATTCACGCAGGTTCTGCAGTCATACAAATCCCTAAGTCCCCTGGAAGCGCTCCCGAACTCCACATCCTGCTCTCCCAGCTCCCGCCTCATGAATTCATGCAGAAGCCTAGCCACTGCGCTCCGACTCACAGTCTGCCCTGCCTCAGCCAGATCCCGGGCGTTCAGCCAACCATGGCTCGCCCCCGCATGCATCCCGTCCGTGCAGCTTCGCAGGTCAGCCTCCTCCGTCCTTCGATCCACACCGAATTCCGACATCCGCACAAGCACTTCGCCGTCCCTTCCGCCGCGGAGCACTTTATCCCTGCCCTTCGACATTTGCAAACGGTCCTCGCCGCACCTTTCGCCGCAGAGCGCTATTCCTTCGGCTTCACAAAAGCTCCTCCACAAAAGCGTTGCAAACTCTTCCGTGGTAAGATTCCGCTCCATCCCCTCACCTCTTTGCTCTCACTTCGACTGATCAGTCTCCGGCATCACCTTGATGGTCACATTATCGCAGCCCTCCAGGGCCTCCACCCCAAAGACTCCGCTCTCATTCCGGGTTCTCTCCCCCGTCCAGAGATCCGTCACAATATAGCTCTTCGCTTTAGCGAATGCCTCCCGGCCGGGGAGCTTTGCTCCGATCCCTTCCAAGATCTGAGCCGCCGTCACGCTATAGCCCTCCGATTTTCTCTCCTGACTTAAATTGAAAAAGGAGAGGGCGACTCCCCCGTCTGCCAAGGGCTTTGCCAGAATATCCACTCTGTCATTGTCTCTGATATAGGTCTGATCCGCCCTGCCTCCCTCTGTGCCTGAAGCATCTGTCATTTTTGAAGCATAAATCCTCTTTGCCTGCACTCCCAGAGCATCCTGGTTCAGCGCGATCACCGCCTCATTGGACACGATCCTCCAGAGCGCATCCCCCTTCTCCATCCGGCGCAGATCCATTCCAAGCATCAGAGGACTGTTCATCATGCACCACATGGTAAAGTGGGTTTTGCACATCACTTCGTTCAGTCCGTCCATGCCGATCATCATCATGTCCGGATCGTTCCAGCCCTTATCCAGCCCGGCAAATTCGTCCATGATCACCGCCTTATTGTACTGCGTGGTCACACTGGTGGTATAATCCTCCTCCCATGCGCCATGGCCGGGATCCCCATCGGAGCCCACCCGGAAGGTGATATCATTTAGGATTCTCCAGGAATCTCCCACCTTATAGCCCCAGTTCTGTGGCTGTGTCTTCCCCCACTCACAGATGGAGAGCAGGATATCATGACCCGGATCCGCCTCGTTTAACCCCTCCAGCATAGCCGCATAGGAATGCAGGGTATTCTCCTGACGCCTGTGGTTCATCAGCCGGATCAGGTTCTCCCCCGCCTTGAGCCGCAGCTTGATGGGTTCGGAGCAGACAAAGCACTTCCGTGCCGTCTCGCTCTCTCCGTCCTCGCTCTCTGCCTTTGTAGCATTTGGCGAAGCAGTATTCTCCTGCTCACATATCTCCCCCGACTCCGGCAGAAATCCGTCATAAAACAGCGATGCGCTCTCGCCCTCCCCCACAGCAACCTGGAGCCAGGCGCCAACGCCCTCCTCCTTGCCGGGACAATATGTGACGCTCATGTCATATTCTCCATCCTTCGGCACCCGCACCCGGAATCGCAGCTCGCCGCTTCTGATCCCCACCGGAGAAGCCCAGGGGCCCGTCCCGTCAAAAGTACCGATATTAGTGACATAGTCCTCTTTTTTCTCAGCCCTCTCCCCCCAGAGTTCACCATCCTCCACTGCGGAGAGCTTCAGCTCCACGCCCTCCCCTTTGACAGAAATGCTCCGGATCTCGGGGGCATAGACATATCTCGCATTTGCTCCATCGGAGAATGTGGCGTTGTCCCAGAGATAATAACAATTATCCACCTTCAGGAAATCCACGCCCCACTCTGCATAGGATCCGGCATCCGTCCGCTCATGTCCACAAGTCCCCACAGCGGCGCCGGCACAGAGATTTGTTCCGATGTCATTATACATGCCGAACTTCAGCCCCTTACCATGCAGATAATCCGCCAGGGCCCGGAAGCCGGAGGGGAATTTCACATCCTCATTTACGATCCTGCCATCGACCCGCTCCGGCTTATAGCAGCCGTCATCCAGCACTACATAAACATATCCCAGCCGATCCAGTCCCAGCTCCACCAGTCTGTCCGCCATTACCTTGGTCAGCGCCTCCGTATTGCCGCTTCCAAAGGCATTCCAGCTGTTCCATCCCATGGCGGGCAAATGCCCCTTTTTCTTTCCGAGAAGCACCTTCCCATTTCCGAAGGCATCAAAACGATAGTCCGGATCCTTCAAGTCTCCCGGCCCTCTCGCAATGATCTCCTTAACCTCTTCCTCAAAACCCATTCTCTCCCTCCCCTTCCAAACAACATTTCGCCCGGTCGCACAAGTATCCTTATCCATGCATCTCCCCGCTCGTGCAGTTTTCCTTATACCTCTCCTGCCCTCAGGCAATGATCTCCTGCAGCCTTCCGATCTTATGCTCTGCGGATACCACTATGATCCTGTCTCCCTCGCAGATGGAGGAGCTCCCGTCCGGCACAATAACCTCCTGCCCCCGCATGATCACTGCGATGAGCACTCCCGCCTTCAGCTTAAAGCTCTTGTCCTTAAAGGGCACATCCGTCAACGCAAAGTCCTTTCCCACTTCAAACTCCGCGGCCTCGATCCTACCGCCGTTTAAGGTGTAGAGCCATTTCATGACATTTGTGTCATTTGTATTCTTTGCTGCCGTTGCAAGGAGTCTCGTATCCTTGATAATATTGATCAGCGCCACATCCTGTGTGGAGAAGATATGATTGATACCGCTCTTTTTCAGCATTACCTCATAATCAAAATTGTCGATCACCGCAGCGATCCGGTCCAGCCCAAAGGACTTTGCAAACATGGAAATGATCAGATTCACCTCGTCCTTTCCCGTACAGGCCACACAGGCATCCGCAGCCTTCAATTCCTTTTCCATCAATTCGGAATCCGTGCCGTCCCCCTCTATGATATTCGCCCTGGGGCAAGCCTCCAAAAGCTCCCGACACCGCTCCGGTTCATTCTCGATCAGTGTCACCTGCACCTTCTGCCGCACTAACAGCTCCGTGAGATAATATCCAACCTTACCACCGCCCACGATCACAGCCTTTTTTAAGACCTTCTCAATGATCCCCAGCTGCACCAGAGCCTTATCCATCTCCTCCCCCACAGCGGCAAAGGTGATCTTATCCCCCTGCCTGATGTCATGCTGCCCCTTGGGGGTGAAAATCTTCCCTTCTCTGTCGATGGCGCACACCAGGATCTGGGCTCCCAGACGCTTTTGCACCTCCGTCATGGGCACTCCGCTCAGGATACTATTCTTTTTGATCTCCACTGTGGCCACATGCACATTCCCGTCGCCGAATTTCTCCAGCTCCACGGTCTCCGCATATCGGATCATCTTATTTCCTGCCCCTGCCGCAGCCTTATCCGGATTGATCAGCATATCGACGCCCATATTGTCCGCAAAGAAATCCTTATCCTCCGCGTACTCCGGGCCACGCACCGCCGCTATGGTCCGCTTTACTCCCAGCTTTTTGGCCACGCTGCAGCACAGGATATTGGTCTCATCATCCTTTGTCACCGCCACCAGAACCGTTGCGGAAGCGATCCCCGCCTTTTTCAGTAGCTCAGGGCTGCTTCCATTCCCCACATACCCATTACAATCAAAGGAATCCGTGATGGCATCCACGCAGGCGGGATCCCTGTCGATCACCACCAGATCATACCCTTCCTCACAGATATGCTTTGCAAGAGCAAATCCCACCTTACTGGCCCCCACAATGATTACACGCATGTTTCCTCCTCCGACACGATTTATTTCCCTGCCGTTCAAAGCTCATAAATCATTTTACCCATGCCTATCTTACCACGATTATAAATTTTCCACAACGAAAATCGATTCAATATACAGGAAAAGCGCCCCGGACAAGCCGGGACGCCTTTGCAATAATATTTTTATTGATTGTCACAGTTCATCCAAGAACAGCTGAATCCGAAACGGACTACATAATACCCTTCTGCATCGTCCACTTTTGAAGAAGCCTGAAACCCTTCTCCCTGCCATGGTTCCTCAGACTGCATCATGTTGCCCTTCCCGGAATACCCACCCAGACAACAAATAATCATCACAAAACAAATCCACTTTTCTATAATATGTTTCATGCTACTTTGATTCCTCCATAAATAACCACACCCTGCTTTTCAGATGTTCATCCAGCATCCTTGCATCGATTGCTCCGGCCAAATAATC
>CACXDS010000278.1 GCA_902766425.1 uncultured Lachnospiraceae bacterium | reverse complement strand
TTCTGCATTCTCTGCTTCAGTATACTGCGAATCTGCCTGCTCGGCTTCCGCTTCCTTTTGATCAGTATTCTCCGCAGTCTCAGAAGCCTCCTCCCTGCTCTCCATGCCCTCTATGCTTTCTACGCCTTCCAGCCCCTCACGCTTAGCTTCATCCAATTCTTCGTTTGTCTCTTTTTTCTTGCTCATCTATTCATACTCTCCTCTATCAGAGTCCTAGTTCTCTCCCTTTTCTTCTCATTCATCTCATAAAATTTTATTCCATATGATCATGTTCCGTATCACACAGCCTCCTGTTGGATCTATGCTTCACAGTCCACCCTTAATTCGTTGAAATCGCAGCTCCCACATGGGAGGTGATCATAATATCATCAAATAGATTTTCCTGACAGATTGTGATCTTCCCTGTCTTCATCAGCTCCAAAATGATCAGGAAGGTTACGATGATCTCCGCACGACTTGTCTGCTTTTCCAGCAGCTTGCGAAAGCTAAAGGTGCCATGCTCCTTCGCATAGGCCTCCACATAGAGCATTTTTTCGCTCATATCGATTTCTTCTTTTTCAATCTTTCCATATTGGCTGCGGATGGGGTCGATCTTGTCCTCCTGCCTGCGGATCACGGACTTAAAGATCTCCTGCAGCTTGCCCAGATTCAGATTTCCCACAAGCTCCTCATAATTCAGCGGAGGACGATACTTTGCCACCTCCTCCGGGATATGCTGTTCCCGATAAAGATTCTTTGCCGCATCCACCTGCCTGTCCCTGAGCTCCAGGGACATATACTTATATATTTTGTATTCCAAAAGCTTTTGCACCAACTCCGCTCTGGGGTCTTCCTCCTCCCCGTCCTCCCCCACCTCTACAGGCAGGAGCATCCTGCATTTAATGTCAAGCAAGGTTGCGGCCATCACCAGGAATTCACTCATAATATTCATGTCTTCCTCCTGCATCTGCCTGACATAATCCAGATATTGAGCCGTGATCTCCACAATGGGAATATCATAGATATCGATTTTATTTTTTTCGATCAAATGGAGAAGAAGATCCAATGGGCCTTCAAACTTCTCCAGCTTAACTGAAATGGCCATTTTATCACCTGTTGTTTTTGCGATCAAGCTTTCTGCTTGTAATTTTTTTTGTCATAGGAGAGCTTTCTCCGGGCAAAAGCTCAAGAAAGATCAGATCCCCCGGATTAAACAAACGAAAAGGTATCGTATGACTTCCAAGTCCTCTGCTCAAGAGCATTGTACTACTGCCCTCAGAAAACAATCCTCCGTCATACCTCGGAAAAAGCTTTACTGCCGGAGAAAACAATCCACGATTCCAAAACGGAATTCTGACTACACCGCCATGAACATGTCCCGAAAGCACCAGATCCGCCCCCCAGGCTGCGTACTGCGGAAAGTAATCCGGATTATGGGCAAGCAGAATCTGAAAATGCTGTTTGTCCGCCTTCCCCAATATACTAGTGAGATAATCCTTGTCCATACTGATCTTTTTACATCTCTGATAGTATTCTTCGCTGATCTGACTGCCTGTCACAGCGATCCCGTATTGTTCCAAAAGAACACTTTGATTTTCCATCATGCAGATCCCAAGCGCCTTAAGCCCCTCAGCATAGCGCTCCGCCATATCACCATAAACCTCCGGATAAAGCCGCAATCGGTGCTCGTGATTTCCCACACCGTAAAACACCGGAAAATCCTTTGCCAGCTCCCCCACAAAATCCAGTGCCGTTCTAAGCTCCGCCCTTGGCTTTGCCGTGAGAATATCTCCCCCAATCAGGATAAAATCCGGCTTCTCCCTTCGAATACGATCCAAAAGCTGAATATTATCCCGACCATATTTTTTATTGTGAAGATCCGCTATTACTGCCGCCCTGCAGACTTTCCTGATCCTGGGATCCGATACCCGATAAAAGCTCACTTCAAAATGACTGCTGTCATAGAGCGTGATCCAGAAAAGTGACAAAACAGCTATTCCGATCATAGTTAATAATACATTGCTCCACATGCTTCCCTCCAAAATTCTTGGCAAAACACATAGGCTGATTTTAGCACATTTTCTTCATTTCATCAAGAAAATAACCACGCTTTCCAGACCAACCTGAAGTAATCTCCAAAGCCGGCCCTTTCCACGGTTCGTTCATAAAGAATAGGCATCCTTCCCAGTTCTACGCCTCGATAGGAATAAACGGCCTGCCCGGCCACATCCCCCTCCTTCACCGGGGCCTCAACACTCTCCGGAAGCTCTAGCTCACAGGTGATCTCATCGAAGGAGAGTCCCTCCAGATCCAAATAGGAAAAAACTCCTGCATACCGGATCGGTACGCCTTCCTCCACACCGCCCTTGATCGAAATCTGCGGCAGGCTAGGCGGTTCTTCATCACGATAAAGCCGGCAGCTGGAATAACCATAGGTCAGAAGCGTCTGTGCCTCTGAAAATCTTGCCTTGGGATCCGGCGCTCCCATTACCACAGCGACCAAATCAATCCCATCCTTGGAGGCCGTGGCAGAGATACAGTATTTTGCCTTTTGCGTAGAGCCGGTTTTCAATCCCGTGGTATAGGGATACCTCTTTAAGAGTTTATTGGTGCTGGTCAGAGTAAAGCTGCTACTCCCCTGCCGCGTGACATGGGTGATATCCTCCATCCAGATTGTGGTATAGTCGAAGACCTCAGGATACTCTGTAATCAGTGCCCGCGACATGATACTCACATCTCTTGCGGTAGTATAGTGTTCATCCGAGGTTGTGAGCCCACAGCAATCCACAAAATGTGTTCCCGTCATTCCCAGGCTGGCAGCCTTGTCATTCATCATTTTGACAAAAGCCTCTTCACTTCCGGCTATGTATTCTGCCACCGCCACACTGGCGTCATTTCCCGAAGCCACTGCGATGCATTTCAGCATGGTATCCAGGGTCTGACTCTCCCCCTGGGCCAAATAGACTTGGGACCCACCCATGGAAGCTGCATGCTCGCTCACCAGAACATTATCCTTTAGGTCCGCCTTCCCCGCATGAATCTGTTCAAAGGTGATCAACAAGGTCATGATCTTAGTGATACTGGCAGGACTTAACCTGTCATCCGCATTTTTCTCATAGATCACTTGCCCTGTGGATGCCTCGATCAGTATCGCCGAGGGAGCTGAAAGCTCCACCTGCGCTCTGACACCCTGTGGCATGGGGATATCCAAAATCACTGTAATCAGAAGCAAACTCATCAGGAAAAGTCTGCAATAAAGAAGCCTACTAGTTCGAATTTTATCCTTTTTCAACAAAATAGCCACACCTCCATTTCCGACTAATTCAGAATATGAAAGCGTGGCCAATCATAGAACTATATTTCTTCGACTTTGTCCGTCTCTTTTTCTGCTTTTTCTTTCTTTTCCGGCACATGGCCGTTCACCACAGCCGCCCTGCCCACATCGGGAGTAGCCTTAAGTCCCTGACCTCCCAGTACCTTCGGCCAGCCGAAAATCTGACTGAGCTGTGCCATGTAGTCAATAAAGACCAGAAAATAAAGCACGATCAGCATGAGAATGCCCATTCGCTTATCAATGCGATCCACAACCTTCAGCATGAATCCATGGAGCAGATGCACCACTACCAATGCATAGATCCCCCATGCCAATGTACTTTCCAGACAGATAATCCCTTGAAAGTTAAAGGGCTTCTCCTTATAATCCCACCACAATTCACCGAGGAAATGAATCATAAGCCGCCCCACAATATACTCAAAGGTGGTTGCCACAATGCATCCGCAGACATAAACCAGAAGATATCTCCCCTTGAAGGGTGCAAAGATCAGATATCCTCCCAGACACCCAAACCCGTAAATAGGGCAAAAAGGTCCTTTGGCAAAGCCTCGATTGGTAATCTTATGATTGCAAAATGACATATAGATGGATTCAATAAGCCATCCCATCATGCTGTATACGGCAAATAAAGCAAAGAAATGATACGGATCCAGTTTACGGATTTCTTCCAGCCAGATCATAACATCACTCCCTATATTTTTATCTTTTACATGATCACTGTTCCATTTTTTTCATGAAAATCCCCAGTCGTGACCGGCTGGGGATTTTGTTTTTAGTTATATTTGCGTTTCCTAGCAGCCTCAGACTTCTTCTTACGCTTCACGCTAGGCTTCTCGTAATGCTCACGCTTACGAATCTCCTGCTGAATACCAGCCTTCGCGCAGCTTCTTTTGAAGCGACGCAAAGCACTGTCCAGAGTCTCGTTCTCTTTTACGATTACGTTTGACATGCTTTACACCCACCCTCCCTTCAGTCCCGCAAGCATTTTGACTGATTGGGTTATTTTTTTGTGACATGACTAATCACGCACATGTGATTATTATACCACATAATTCCATTTCGTCAACAGTTTTTTTCTGATTAGAGCTGGGCCTCCAAAACCTTTGCCGCTTCTTCAATGGCGGAAGGAATCCCCGCCGGATTTTTGCCCCCGGCCTGTGCCATATTGGGGCGTCCGCCGCCGCCACCGCCAACCAGAGCCGCAATGCCCTTGATCAGATTTCCTGCATGTGCGCCGGCCTTTACAGCTCGGTCCGTAGCCATGGAAATCATATTTACCTTACCATCCAGATCGGACAAAAGCACAACCACGCCTTCGCCCAGCTTCTCCTTTAACTGATCTCCCAGATCCCGGAGACCATTCATGTCAACGCCGGAGACCTGAGCAGCCAAAAGCTTCAAGCCCTTTACCTCCTTTACCTGATTCATCACATCCCCCAGAGAATTTTGGGCAAGCTTGGACTTCAGGGATTCATTTTCTGCGGAAAGCTCCTTCAACTGTGCCTGGAGATGCAGAATCTTCTCCGCCAGATTGGCAGGAGTGGACTTGGCCGCCTGAGCTGCCTGATTCAAGGTCTCCTCCAGCTTTCTATAGTACTCCAGCACATTTTCCCCGGTCAGGGCTTCGATTCTGCGGACGCCCGCAGCTACGCCGTTTTCGGAGAGAATCTTAAAGGACTGTATATCCGATGTATTCTTCACATGCGTACCACCGCAGAGCTCCTTGGAAAAGTCCCCCATGGAAACAACGCGAACAGTATCCCCGTACTTTTCGCCAAAGAGTGCCATGGCACCGCTCTTCTTTGCCTCTTCGATTCCCATTACCTGTGTCGTAACAGGAATGCCCTCAGCAATCTTTTCGTTTACCAGCTTTTCCACCTCAGAGAGCTCCTGCTCCGTCATGGCTTTGGAGCAGCTAAAGTCAAATCTGGTTCGATCCGCATCCTGATAGGAACCCTGCTGATGCACATCTCCTCCCAGCACCTTCTGAAGGGCTGCCTGCAGTAAGTGGGTAGCAGAATGATTCTTGCAGGTATTGCTTCTGGTCAACGCATCCACTTCCATGGAAACTTCTTCGGCGACAGAGAGCTGCCCGGAGAGCATTTTCCCCACATGGCCCACTCTTCCCCCGGGGAGCTTAACAGTCTCCTGTACCTCGAAGACGCCATTCTTTCCACGGATCACACCGATATCACCCTTCTGACCGCCCATGGTGGCATAGAATGCTGTGGAATTCACCACCACTGTTCCGTTTTCTCCGGAAGCCAGTACATTCTTCCTTTCGTTCTCATCAGAAAGAGCAACGATCTCGGTATTATTTTGGATCCTATCATAGCCTACAAATTCCGTAACTATACTCTCTGCCAGATCGTCGAACAGTCCGGTACCCACATTCAGCTTGGCTGAGAAATTCTGGTTTTCCCTTGCCTTTTGCTTTTGCTCCTCCATAGCCTTGGCAAAGCCCTCCTCATCCACGGATAGGCCTTCCTCCTGCGCCAGCTCCAGAGTCAGCTCAATAGGGAATCCAAAAGTATCATAGAGATAAAAAGCGGATTTTCCGTCGATGACAGAGCTCTTTTCGCCCTGCTTTTGCTCCAGGATCTTCCTGAACTCCTTCAAACCGTTTTCCAGAGTTGCCTCAAAACGCTCAATCTCCTTACCCAGCTCGGTCAGGATAAACTCCTGCTTTGCGGCGATCCCGGGATAACTCTCGGCATAGACGGAGATATAGGTTTCCGCCACCTTCAGGATATGCTCCTTCTGAAGATTCAGAGCTCTCGCATGTCTTACAGCGCGCCGGATCAAACGACGAAGTACATAACCTGCTCCGGCATTGGAGGGCAGGAGCTTTGCTTCATCCCCGATCAGCATCACGCTGGTCCGGGTGTGATCCGCCAGAATTCTCATGGATCTGGTAAGCTTCTCGTCCGAATCGTATTTGATCCCGCTGGCCTTTTCGATGTATGCAATGACAGGTGCATGAAGATCGATCTTATACACATCATCCGTTCCGTTCAGGAAAGCCAGAATACGCTCCAGCCCCCATCCCGTATCCACATTTTTCTGCTTCAGCGGAGTCAGATGACCGTCATGATGCTTCTCATACTGCATGAACACATCATTTCCGATCTCTGTGTATTTCCCGCAATGGCATCCGGGCTTGCAGTCAGGGCCGCAGGGAGGCACATCCTTCACATAGAACATTTCGCTGTCCGGGCCGCAGGGTCCGTATTCCAAGCCCCACCAGTTGTCCTCCGCAGGAAGATAATAGATATTCTCCTTCTTGAATCCGGAGGCAATACGAAACTGAGCTCCCTCCTCATCTCTGGGAGCATTCTCATCTCCTGCAAATACGGTGGCAGCCAGATGATCTGCGTCAAAGCCGAAGAGCTCTGTCAATAGCTCAAAGCTCCACTGGCAGCGCTCCTTCTTGAAATAATCGCCAAGACTCCAGCTTCCCATCATTTCAAAGAAAGTGCCATGACTCTTATCTCCCACAGAATCAATATCGTTGGTACGAACACAGCCCTGCACATTACAAAGCCTTGTCCCCATGGGATGCTTTTCTCCCAGCAGATAGGGCATCAAAGGCTGCATGCCTGCCACATTGAACATAACGCCTGTGGATCCGTCGGATACCAGGGACACAGCCCCAACATCCTTATGCCCTCTGTCAATGTAAAACTGTTTCCAAGCCTTTCTCAGCTCGGTGGATGTAAATTTCTTCATCATACATTCCTCTCAATCATCAGAACATCATCAGAAAGTAAACTTATCAGCGAAGTATGCGTCAAGGTCGGCAATGGCAACTCGCTCCTGCTCCATTGAATCACGGAATCTGACAGTCACGCAGCCATCCGTCTCGGAATCAAAGTCATAGGTGACACAGAAAGGAGTGCCAATTTCATCCTGCCTGCGATATCTCTTACCGATATTTCCTCTGTCATCGAATTCGCAATTATATTTCTTGCAGAGCTCCATATAAATCTTCTCCGCACCCTCGTTCAGCTTCTTAGACAGGGGCAGCACACCGATCTTAACAGGTGCAAGCGCCGGATGGAAACGAAGCACGGTTCTCATATCGCCGCCCTCCAGCTCCTCCTCGTCATAGGCTGCACAGAGGAAGGCCAGAACCACACGATCCGCCCCCAGCGAAGGCTCCACCACATAGGGAATATACTTCTCATTGGTCTCATCATCAAAGTAGGTCATATCCTGACCGGAGGTGTTCTGATGCTGATTCAGATCATAATCCGTTCTGTCAGCAATACCCCAAAGCTCGCCCCAGCCGAAGGGGAACAGGAATTCAATATCCGTAGTGCCCTTGCTGTAGAAGCAGAGCTCCTCGGGACTGTGATCACGAAGTCGGATCTCCTCCTCCTTCATTCCCAGGGAGAAAAGCCAGTCACGACAGAACCCTCTCCAGTATTGGAACCATTCCAGATCCGTACCGGGCTTGCAGAAGAACTCCAGCTCCATCTGTTCAAATTCTCTGGTACGGAAGGTGAAGTTGCCAGGAGTAATCTCATTTCGGAAGGATTTCCCGATCTGACCGATACCAAAGGGAAGCTTCTTTCTGGAAGTTCTCTGGACATTCTTAAAGTTTACAAAGATACCCTGTGCTGTCTCGGGACGAAGATAAACAGTATTCTTGGCATCCTCCGTCACGCCCTGGAAGGTCTTGAACATCAGATTAAACTGACGAATATCGGTAAAATTATGCTTACCGCAGGAAGGACAGGGAATATTCTGCTCCTCGATAAAGCTCTTCATCTTCTCCTGACTCCAGGCATCCACACTCTCCTCCAGCTTAATGCCCTTCTCCTCGCAAAAATCTTCAATCAGCTTATCAGCGCGGAAACGCTCATGACACTCCTTACAGTCCATCAAAGGATCGGAAAAACCGCCCAAATGTCCGCTGGCCACCCAGGTCTGGGGATTCATCAGGATTGCACAATCTACGCCCACATTATAAGGGTTCTCCTGAACAAATTTCTGCCACCAGGCCTTTTTCACATTGTTCTTCAGTTCAACGCCCAGATTGCCGTAATCCCAAGTGTTCGCCAGTCCGCCGTAAATCTCAGACCCCGGATATACAAATCCTCTTGCCTTTGCCAACGCCACGATTTTTTCCATTGTCTTTTCCATAGCCATTTCCCTCTTATCTTTATTATTTTCTTAATTGCTTCCTTCATCTTCTTATTAATATTTCGAAGTCGTCTCTATTTCTTTAATAACAGCACCACGGTATCCGTACAATTTGCTGCGTTCACACTTTTGTCCTCCAAAATCTCCACTCCATCGCAGTACCAGAGGACATCATAGGGCGGTCGGATCATCGTCTTGGAGCTGGTGACGATCACATGATTACCGGAAAATCTGGTGCGATTTTTTTCATCCAGCACAATGGTCTCCGACCCGTTCAAGAGAACTTCCCCTTCAAAGATCAGCTTTTCTGCCACAGCCTCCTCCAAACTACCGTAAAAAAGGCTCTCCCCCAGAAAAGCTCCATAGGTGTCCGGCTTGTCAAAGCGATATACCACTCGTACCAGTCCGTCGCTTCCTTCTATGGCGGCAACCTCCTCCACACTGGCAGGCGTCCCTTCTCCGCTTCGATTTTTTCCGTTAAACAGTGCCACTTCTTCCACTGCCATGCCCGTGAGTTCATCAATATCGTAAAAGCCCTTGTCAAAGCTGTCTACGACACAATAAATCACTTGTCCGTCCTTTTCAACAGCAAATCCGCTATCCGTCCAAGCTTTCCAGCTCTTGCTTCCGCCGCAGCCTGCGAGGAAGAACAGGACCAGAAAAAGGCTCACACAACAGGCAGGACGCATTTTGTTCTGTCCCATATCCACACCAACTATCCAATGCCTTTATAAATAATCCAATATATTATAACGAATCAATCCCAAAATTTCAACAGAGAGTTTCAAGAATCTCAAGACTTTTAAAGTGATGGTGCATAAAGCGGTCACAATACTCCTTTGCCACTCCCTGCATTTCCCTTAAAACCTCCTCCGTCACAGTAAAGGTATATAGCTTTTCTATTCTGCTCGTCCCTATGTAATTCAAGGCATATCTGGCTGATTCCGAAAGCTCCTTTTCAACAGGCGCACCGGGATATTCTCCGTTAACGGCAATGGCCTTACACTCAAAGATCGTGCGCACCAAGGGTCTGGGCAGGGCCGGAACGGTCAACGCCCGCAGGGATTGATATAAAAGGCCTAGCATCGCCCTCTCATCATTGTTCTCCCTTGCATAATAATCAGCGATCTCCGCAAAATAAGTACCGTAGTAAGCCCCTTCAAAATCTGCCATGAGCTCAGGAAAATAATTTTTGATCTCCGCGTCATCCATGGTGTAGGCTTCTCTTCCCGGATACAGCTTAAAGGTGCCAAACGCAAAGGTATTGGTGGCTGCGGCCAGACGATTTCCCTGTCTTCTCGCCCCTCTGGCAAACGCCACCACCTTTCCCCTCTCCTTTGTGAGGAGGACCACACGTCTGTCATATTCCCCGGAGGCTGTCTGTTTCAAAACCAATCCGGTCAAAAACAAGTATTCCTGCACACAGACAACCTCCCTTTCTTCTTTCTTGTAAAAAAACCCGACTAAGCTCTTCCTCCAAAAGTCAATGCCGCTTTATCCCAGCTCAGATTCATGGTGGCAATACCTCAGATAATCCTGAACCCTTCCTGAGCCTGCGAAGCATTCCCATGCCTCCCGGTCCCGTGCTTCACAGGATGGATTTCCTCTACGCTGCTGTGTATTCTTTTCCCGATAATCCCGTCCGTTCCATACCTCAAGACATTTTCTGTCTGATTCCAATGCCCTGTTCCCGCTCCTTAAAGCTTCCTCTTTCCGCCTGTCCTGATCACCCTCGCTCATCACCCGCTCCTCCTTAGGAATATTTTAAGTGATTTTGAGGAACTTATGCTTTGATAGGATAAATACCGAAACTTTCCATTTGCCGGATTTACTGTCGGATATAATGCTGGACTCAATTTTGCGGTTTGGCATCCTTGGGATTATAGCCGAAATTCTTCATCAGAATATCGCTGTCCCGCCAATCCTTCTTTACCTTGACCCAGAGCTGCAGATTGACCTGCATCTCCATCAGATCTTCGATCTCAGGCCGTGCTTTGGATCCGATCTTCTTGAGCATCTGACCGCCCTTACCGATAATGATTCCCTTGTGAGAATCTTTTTCACAGATAATGGTGGCGTCTATATGGCAGATATTCCCCTTTTCCTTCATGCTCTCTATGGTAACCGCTATACCGTGGGGAATCTCCTCCTCCAGACACCTCAGTGCCTTCTCCCTGATCAATTCCGCCACAATCTGACGCATGGGCTGATCCGTCACAGTGTCCTCATCGTAAAAGGGCTCTCCGTAAGGCAGATACTTCAAGATGCATTGCACCAATACATCCGTATTATCCCCCTTCAGCGCCGAAACCGGCACAATCTCCGCGAAATCCAATTCCTTTCGGTAAGCATCAATAAAAGTGAGGATCTCTTCCTTCTTTACGGTATCCGTCTTATTGATCACCAGGATTACGGGAGTCCTTGTCCTTTGCAGCTGCTCAATGATATAACGCTCGCCGGCACCGATAAAGGTGGTGGGCTCCACAAGCCAGCAGATCACATCCACTTCGTTCAAGGTGCGCTCCGCCACATTCACCATATAATCCCCTAATTTATTCTTCGCCTTATGAATCCCCGGGGTATCCAGGAATACGATCTGTCCCTCCTCCAAGGTCAAAACAGTCTGGATTCTGTTGCGAGTCGTCTGAGGCTTGGAAGATGTAATGGCAATCTTTTGGCCGATCAAATGATTCATCAAAGTGGATTTTCCCACATTGGGGCGACCGATCAGGGTCACAAATCCAGATTTAAAACTCTTTGGATTATCCATGTTATTCTTTATCCCCCTCCTTCCGCATATTTAATCATATGTTCCAGTCATATATTCCGCTGAAGCGAAGGCATCCTCCCAGCCTTCGGCCGGGCCCCTCCTTCCGCATATTCTATCACGCTTTTTTCAATGTTACAATAGTATAACAGAAAAGAGGCCGCTTCTGCGACCTCCTTCAGCCAAATACAGCCAAAATCAGATTCTTTCAAACACGGGCATATATTCGATGGGAGCATCCACAGTCACTGTCTGTCCGCCCTCATATACTTTCCCGTCGGAGGTCAGCTTCCACTGGCCTGCGGGCAAATAAACCTCTCTCTTCACTTGATTCAACGCAAAGATGGGTGCCACCAGATATTTTGCTCCGAACATGTACTGATCGTTCAACTCCCAGCATTTCTCATCCTCCGGGAACTCGAAGAACATAGCCCGGATCAACGGAGCTCCGTTGGCGGAAGCCTCCTCATACAGACTCTTGATATAATCATGCATGCCGACACGGATCTCATAGTAGTGGCGCATGATCTTATAATTATCCTCGCCGTAGCTCCAAAGCTCGTTGGGCTGACCGGTGTGCAGATATCCGCCGCCCCAATCCCTGTCATCCAATGCCGGAATATTGTAGGGACCTCTGTCGCCGTGCATACGAAGCACTGCGGAATATACAGCGAACTGATACCATCTGATCAGGAGCTGCCTGAAATCGGGATCCTTCACATCATCCGTCATAAAGCCACCGATATCCGTTGTCCACCATGGAATACCCGCAAGGCCCATATTCAAGCCTGCCATCACCTGCTCCTTAAAGGAGTAGAAGGTGCTGGGAACATCACCGGACCAGATCACATTGCCATACTTCTGACTACCGGCCCATGCGCATCTCATCAGATTTACAACAGTACCATCTCCCAGCTTCTTCATGGGATCGTTGAACACACGGCTGTACATCTGGGGATAGAGATTGCTGCACTCCAGAGCCGGGCCAATGCTGTAACGATAGTTCTCAAAATCATATACGCCGTAATCCGGCTCGGAATTATCCAGCCAGAAGCCATCAAAGCCCAGATCATAATAATTCTTCTTGCAGACCTCCCATACATACTCCCTGGTCTCGGGATTGAAGGGATCGATCTCCACGCAATCTCCCTGATAATCATAGGTCTGTGCTGCACCGCGCTCTGTTTTGATCAGAAGTCCGCGATCCATCATGGGATAGAAATTCTCACTCTTCCTGTCCACAGAGGGCCACACGGAAACAATAACCTTAATCCCCATGGAGTGAAGCTCATCCACCATTGCCTTGGGATCCGGCCAATAGGTCTTGTCAAATTTCCAGTCGCCCTGCACT
This sequence comes from uncultured Lachnospiraceae bacterium, assembly GCA_902766425.1. Lineage (GTDB taxonomy): Bacteria > Bacillota > Clostridia > Lachnospirales > Lachnospiraceae > Acetatifactor. Next base: position 11,825 of record CACXDS010000278.1, on the reverse strand, counting down.
GTCCAGTGGAAGAAATCGATTACGATCATATCAATCTTGATTCCTTCTTTTTCGTAGGCATGCGCCACCTCAAGAACCTCTTCCTGAGTTCTGTAGCGGAGCTTGCACTGCCATAGTCCCATGAGACTCTCTGGGAACTTGGGAGCTCTGCCGGTGACCCCTGTGTAGGTGGTCAAAATCTCCTTAGGTGTAGCCCCTGCGGTAATCCAGTAGTCCATCTGTCTGGTGGATCTTGCTATCCATTCGGTATAATTATTGGCAAAGGATACCCGCCCCACTGCTGGATTATTCCAGAGCATGCCGTATCCCTTGTTACTGATATAGAACGGAACGGAGGCCTGAGAGTTTCTCTGTGCCAGCTCCAAAACGCAACCCTTCATATCCATGTAGGACTGCTGATACTGGCCCATGCCATAGATCTTCTCGCCGTCGTTGGCATCAAATTTCAGATTCAGGGTATATCCGGTGCCGCCGATGATACCCTTCCACTCACGATTCACCAGCTTTAAGCAACGGCTTCCCTGAGAAATGGTACCATCATAGGAGCGATAATACTCACGAAGCAAAAGCTTCTCTCCTTCAAAGAATGAAATGATACCCACAAAATTTACTTCGGCACGAATCCTGCCGTTGGTGATGGAAGCATACTCTCTCTTGTCGATATTGCCGTCTCCCACCCAGTGATCGCGCTCAAAAAACTCTACCTTCCCGGTGGTCACGGAAGGCTTTTCCGTGAGTGCCCAGTCATTCCCCGTAAACTCCGGCAACATGGTAGCACGAACCCTTAAGGAATTCTCCCCCCATGCTTCGATTCGAACCGTCTCGCCTGCACGCTTAAATACAAGTGCACCATTGTCGTTCTTAAACTCCATTGGTATCCCTCCTGCTATATCATAGTATTTTTGTAACCGTTTACAATCTATTAATAGCGTACCGATTTCCGAAAAAAAAGTCAATGATTTTCTTGGCTTTTGGATGGATTATTTTGGAGTAAAACCTTTTACAGCAGACTGTCCAAGGTCTCTCTGATGGCCTTGATAAAGTCCAGACTGTTTAAGATCACAGGCTTCTCACAGGTGGAGATCATGGACAGACTCTTGGTCATCTTGCCGTCCTCCACTGTCTTGATGCAGGCCTGCTCCAGCTTGTCCGCAAAGCTGACAAGCTCCGGAATGCTGTCCATCTCACCGCGCTTTCTAAGTGCCCCGGTCCATGCAAAGATGGTTGCGATGGAATTGGTAGAGGTCTCCTCTCCCTTTAGGTACTTATAATAGTGGCGCTGTACCGTGCCGTGTGCCGCCTCATACTCATAAACGCCGCTGGGGCTTACCAGTACGGAGGTCATCATGGAAAGGTCGCCGTAAGCAGTAGCCACCATATCGCTCATCACATCTCCGTCATAATTCTTACAAGCCCAGATAAAACCGCCCTCGGATCGGATCACACGGGCAACGGCGTCATCGATCAGCGTATAGAAATATTCGATGCCCAGCTCTTCGAACTTCGCCTTATATTCCTTCTCATAAATCTCCTGGAAAATGTCCTTAAAATTGTGGTCATATTTCTTGGAGATGGTATCCTTGGTTGCAAACCAGAGATCCTGCTTGGTATCGATGGCATATCCAAAGCAAGCTCTTGCAAAGCTGGAAATTGACTTATCTGTATTGTGAATGCCCTGAATAATGCCTGAGCCTGTAAAATTATGGATCAATGCTCTCGTCTCCGTACCATCCTCCGCAGTAAATACCAGCTCAGCCTTTCCGGCTCCCGGAACCTTGATCTCGGTGTTTTTATAGACATCTCCATAGGCATGACGCGCAATGGTGATAGGCTTCTTCCAGTTTGCAACATAAGGAACAATGCCCTTTACAAGAATCGGCGCACGGAAAACAGTACCATCCAGAATGGCGCGGATGGTTCCGTTGGGGCTCTTCCACATTTCCTTCAGATTGTATTCCGTCATGCGGGCTGCATTGGGGGTAATGGTCGCACACTTTACTGCAACCCCATATTTTAAGGTGGCGTTGGCACTGTCGATGGTCACCTGGTCATCCGTCTCATTTCTGTGCTCCAGTCCAAGGTCATAATACTCCGTTTTCAGATCGATATAGGGGAGCAAAAGCTCGTCCTTGATCATCTTCCAGAGAATCCTGGTCATTTCATCCCCGTCCATCTCTACCAAAGGGGTTGTCATCTGAATCTTTGCCATTTCCATTCCTCCTGATCAATTTTTTTAACTATATTCATTCCTGCATTTATTCCTGCGATCCCGATGCAAAAAGCTCGTGCAATCCGCATTTTACCATGTTTTCGTAGGCGTTGATAATGTGATCGTGAGCTAACTTCTGAGCCAGCTCCCCATCCCCTGACTTAATGGCATTTAAGATTGCCTCATGCTCCAGATTGGACTGAGGTCCACGTTTTTTGCTGTTCAAGGTCTTTCTTCTGACCCGAAGCACATATTGGTGAAAATCCTTCAGTTGGTGCTCCAGCATTTTACTGTTGCAAGCCTCATACATGATCTCATGAAATCGATTGTCCAACTCGGTCAGCTGCTCCAGATGTCCCTTCTGGGCATGAAACTTTCCAAGATATACATTCTCCTCCATCTCCTCCAGCTGCTCCTCGGTGATATGCTCGGTGGCCCACCTGGCGCAGAGGCCCTCCAAAAGGGAACGGATCATATAGATATCCTGCACATCCTTTTCTGTGATTCCGGTGACATAAGCCCCCTTATTGGGGATGATCTGGATCAAGCCTTCCAATTCCAGCTGTCGAAACGCCTCCCTGACAGGGGTACGGGAAACACCCATCTCCTCGCCGATGGCCACCTCCTTCAGTTCTTCGTTTTCCTCATATTTTCCACTAAGGATATCTTCCCGAAGTCGGCTGAACACCCTGCCTCGAAGGGAGTACTTGTCCGTCACTTCCTTCTTTACATCGTAACCCATACTCTCTAAACCAAGCCTTTCCCGTCACCCAATCTGATATCCTTTTTCCGCACATACCTTATCGATCTGTGCGATAATCTCCTTATCGGTCATAACCGTCACACGACCATCTGCGTACTGCTGATCCACCCAAGCCTTCAGCTCCTTCACAAGCTCATCCGTCTTTTGAATCTGCTTATCCCCCTTGAGCTTGTAATAGGTGTTGATCCAGTGGGCGATACCTGCCAGTCCGGAGGTGTTGGATATAGCACAGAGCACAGGTCTGTTCAAGAATTTTTCTGTATCAAAAATATTATAGATCTCCTCATTCTTCAAAAGGCCATCCGCATGAATCCCGGCTCTGGTCACATTGAAATTCTTTCCTACGAAGGGGGTTCTCTCCGGGATGTGATAGCCGATCTCTTTTTCGTAATATTCAGCCAGCTCCGTGATCACCGTGGTATCCATACCATTCAGGTCTCCCCGCAGCTGTGCATATTCAAACACCATAGCCTCCAGAGGGGTATTACCTGTTCTCTCTCCGATACCAAAAAGTGATGTGTTTACACTGGAGCAGCCATAAAGCCATGCCGTGGTGGAATTCACTACTGCCTTGTAGAAATCATTATGCCCATGCCACTCGATGAGCTCACTGGGCACTCCGGCATGCACATGGATCGCATAAATAATCCCCTGCACACTTCTGGGAATTACAGCGCCGGGAAAATTCACGCCATACCCCATGGTATCACAGGCCCGTACCTTAATGGGAATCTTATACTCCTCCATCAGCTTCATCAGCTCCAGACAGAAGGGAACCACATATCCGTAGATATCAGCTCTTGTGATATCCTCAAGATGACAGCGAACGCTGATGCCCTCTTCCAGACAATCCCTGACAACGCTGAGATAATGATCCATGGCCTGACGACGGTTCATTTTCAGCTTTAGGAAAATATGATAATCGGAGCAGCTGACCAGAATACCTGTCTCGGGCATACCGATCTCCTTTACCAGCTTGAAATCCTCCTTGCTGGCCCGGATCCAGCTGGTCACCTCAGGGAATTTATACCCCCTCTCCATACACTTATAGACCGCATCCCTGTCCTTCTTGCTGTATAGAAAGAACTCACTGGCCCGGATCATGCCGTTGGGCCCGCCTAATTTATGCAGATAATCATAAATGGTGACAATCTGCTCCGTGGTATAGGGCGCTCTGGACTGCTGACCATCCCTGAAGGTGGTATCCGTAATAAAGATATCCTTCGGCATATCATGGGGCACGATTCTGTCATTAAAAGGAATCTTCGGGATCTCGGAATAGGGGAACATATTGCGGAATACATTGGGCTTTTCCACATCGTCCAGGATATACATATGCTCCTCGATCTGCAAAAGATTATTCTTTGCATTCATGGATACCGGACGATTGACAAACATACCGTCCTCTGGATCATTTACATAATTCATCTCTTTCCACTCCTTTGTGCGGTCTCTAAATTGCTCTTGTGTATGATTGTATGCAATCATACGAAATGTGTCAAGCTGTTTCTCTTTTTTTCTGAAATTTCTTTTGAAAGCATTTTGTATGCAAGACCTTCCAGCTTTTTCGGCTGAAGCATCCCCCACCCCTGTTTATTCCAAGGCTCCCCTAAATCACGGGCCGATGATGTCAGAAGCCCTTTTAACTGAACCGATGTCAATTCCGGACAGATCTGTAGTGCTCTTCCCAGACATCCCGAAACGATGGGGGCGGACATAGAGGTCCCGCTTCTCTCCTCATAGGCATATTGTCCTCCCTTTTCATAATTTTTGCTGCAGGAAATAATGCAGGTACCGGGCGCTACAATATCCGGCTTTCGCGGTACAGCCCTGCTCCGCCCTCTTCCACAGTATCTTTCACATCTCCTTGGATCCCCCCGATAATACGGCCCATCATTGCACCCAACAGAGATCACCTCCGGCAGTTCGCCTAAGGCAGAGAGCGTTCCGTCGGCAGGTCCTTGATTGCCCGCAGCGCAGACCACAAGGATTCCTTCCCGGGAAATGTTCCTGAGAAGATCCTGTAGTTTTTTGAGCTTCTCCTTCTCACGAAGCTTTGAGATTCCCACTGATATATTCAGGATTCTGATTCCATATCTATCCTTTTGATTTAAGATCCAGGCAAGCCCCTCAAGCATATCCTCTGCCCGCCCTTCTCCGCGTTCATCCAAAACCTTGCCCACCACCAGTCCTCCGCCGGGAAATACTCCTGCATAGCGTCCGTCCGACATCCCCCCATTTCCGCAAAGAATTCCGCAGACATGTGTTCCATGTCCGTAATCATCATAGGGCGTATGGATCCTGTATCTCCTCCCATCCCTTGTGACATGTCCCGAAAAATCCCGAAAGGCCAACAGCGCATGCTGCAGATCAGGATGGTAGCTGACACCGCTGTCCAATACACCGATGACCACTCTTTTGGGATGGACCGATCTATAATAAGACTCCGCCTGATATGAGCTGTTCAATCCCAATTGTGTCCTGACGCGAAACATAAAAATCCTCCTCACATAGTACTTATCTATCATACTATGTGAGAAGGACAATAAAGGAAACTCTGTACTCCTCCATAAACAGACACACTGTTCGATATACCACTTAAGATCTCAATCCCTCATCGGACCTTGGAAAGTGCCAGAAACAATCCGGCAAACAACAATACCGCACCGCAGCTCCATTTCATAACAGCTATGGGTGTAACAGCTTTCGTTACCTCCTTTGCTATAGCATTGCCGGTTTTACTTTCACCGGCAAGAGCGATGTTTCTTTTCTCCCCATCAGATCTGTCTGTGAAAACCAAATCCTCCAGCATATCCTCCGAGAGCATATTCTCCGCCCCTTCCAGTACATAATCATAGATTTTTGTCATCTCCAACAGCAAGAACTCCTGATCCCCTGACCTGACATATCTTATTGCTGCCGGCTCCAGTTGACCGTTTCGATCATATTGATATGCTGAGATTTCTCTTCCCTCCAACCCCTCCGGCACAGGAATCCCCAGCTCCAGAAGCTGTTTCCCCAATCTTGTAATGGGTATGCCGCTGTCATCGGTCAGAGCAAGATGAAGAATGACCGCATCCTTCCGCATATTCCGGCCAATATTTTCTGCCATGGCCAATGCCGCCCGCTGGCGGGCATCCTCATCCGCTAAAATAGAGAGATTTATAACATATGGTCTCGCAGCACCGGACAGATTTGCCCTGGCTCCTGTCATGCCAACTGTCAAAACGCTGCCCCCCTGCAAAAGTCCCTCCGATGGGTCTGCTTCAGCGAAACGATATGATTCATTAGTCAGTCTTTCTGCGGAGGTCTCATGGGTTCTTGTAGGTTCCTTGCCCAGCAGACGAAGCTCCGTGCTCTGCTCAAACGCCCCAAGCCCTAGCTCCTTTATAGTTCCCGGAACAGTCACCTCCACCAACGGACAACCAGAAAACGCTCTGTCTCCGATGGTCAATATTCCATTTTTCCACTCCACTTCTTTCAGGTTGGCACACCCCTCAAAGGCCGCCTCCCCAATATCAGTCAGGTTCGAAGGAAAAAGCACCTTTTGGATCTCATTCCTGCCTTGGAAGCATTGCGCAGCGATCACTCGTACCCCTTCCGGAATCTCTACCTGCTCCTTTTGTCCCCGATAGGCCACCAGCACTCCGCCGCTGATCAGAAAATCTCCCTGCTCCGCACCGGAATTCATGAAATCATCCACCCACGCAGTATATTGAAAGCTATAGGGCTCCACCTTACGAACGGTATTGGAAAGAGTTACATTACGAAGCTGATCCGCATGATAAAAAGCTCCAAAAGATATTTTTTCAACTCCCTCCGGCAAGTACAGACTCTCTGCGGCAGATCTGGCAAAGGCAAATTCTCCGATCTCCCGGATTCCCTCCGGCAAAACAATATTTTGCAGGGACTGATCCTTATAATACGCCTGATCAGCAATCACAGAGTCCCCTACCAAGCGATACTTGACCGGGTAATCCATATCCGAAGCCCTTGTAATGAAGCCCTGATAGACAGTGGGCGTTCTGTTGTCGATCAAAAAAACAGCCTGATTTCCTACCACACTTGTGGAGCCCAGCAGTTCCTCCACTGTTCCACGCTCTGCCTCTTCCTGTGAAGTATCAGTCGCATCCCCGCCGGCATCAGGAGCATCAATCCCCTCGTATTCCTCCATCAAAGCTTGTCTTCGGTAAAAATCTCTGGCGTATTTATCCGCGTAGCTGCCCTCTTCGCATCGGATCACTAACTGTTTACATCCGTCAAAGGCTGTCTCATGGATAAAGGTTACCGTCGAAGGTATTGTGATCGAGCTCAGATGAACACAATCCGCAAAGGCCCGGATACCGATAGATGTAATATTGGATGGTATACTCAAGCCTTCCAAGCCCTGACAGCTGGTAAAGGAATAATCTCCGATTTCCTTTAGTCCCGCTCCAAACTGAATCTCCTTCAATCCGTTACATCCCCAGAACGCATAAGGCTTGATCCGCTTAAGCGTTTTTGGAAAAACCACCTTTTCCATGGTTAAATTGTCTTCAAAGGCACTGCTTCCGATCACCGTTATATCCGAGGGGATTGTCACCGTCTTATCCGTTCCCTGATAGGACAACAGGGTGGAGCCGTCATAACGAAAGGCGGCGGAGTCCGCAGCCTCCGCCGTTCCGACAGGAAGCTGCATGACGATGATCGCTGCAATGATCAGCAAAGCGCCGATGCTTCGTCTCATTCGTTTCATGTCTTTGCCCTTTACCATACTATTTCCCAATCAAAAAAGCTTACTTTTTCCCCTTTACAGGTACCCTCTTTAACCTTCTATCCTTCTTTAAAAACAGGAAGATAGAAACGCAGGCCAGTCCTGCCGATAAAAACCATTTGGGATGAATCCCGTCCCCGGTTTTCGGTGTTCTATCATAGGTGGGACTTGCAGACATACTCTTTGTGTTGACATAAATCACATATGGAGAAAAGTGCTCTGCCTTAAAGGTGATACAGGGTACACCTGAGATGGTCGTGAACTTTGCATTCAGCTTCTCCAGCTTGCCGCTTGAAACGCTTGCCACCTTGTTATTTCCGGCATAATCCAGCATGGAATCCGGCAATGGCAATGTGATACTGATGGAAAGCCCCGTGGTATCCGTTACAATATTTTTCCCGGTGGAATCAAAAAGGGTAATATCCATGGGGAAATATTTGATCCCACTCAGATCATCCCCAAATTCTGCCATCAAAGCCCTCATAGCCAGCTCAGAGGCATTCGCGTCCTCTTTGATCTTAATGGTGAAATTATCAGAGGATCCGTTCACCGCTGCCGCCACAACACCTGTATTGGAGAGACCGTTCTTATCGATCACTACCGTCGTCCCGGTACTCTTTGCCTGTCCGGAGGTACCGGTTCCTCCATTGGTCCCGGTGCTTGTCCCTGTTCCTGAAGACGAACCGTTTGAACTCTTTGCCTTAAAGTTTGCAGTTACAGTCACATTTTTGGCCGGCATAGTGATGATGGCGGCGGATACATTTTTGTCTGTGATCACTGTGTCAGAAGGATCCACTGTCCAGCTGACAAATTCCTGATTTGTTCCGGCCTCCTGAGCCTTGATCACCACATTGGCACCGGCAACGAAGCTCCCCGTCCCCAGACCGTTCTTCACTGTCAAGGTATAAAGCGTTGCGGTTGTGTTGTTATTTACATTTCCATTGCTATTTGTGGTATTATTTGTATTTCCGCTACTGTCCGCGTAAACAGCCACAACATCCATATCTCTTGTGACATTTACAGGAGAAGGCGTCCACTTTACAAAGGTCAAGCCGGCTTTTGTCGGCGCGATGGGCAAAATACAGTCTTCTCCCGGACTGACCTTCATGGTATAAAGTACTGTGGTCTCATTGGTATCCAAAAATCTGACCGTATACTTCCCGTCATTATATTCATATAACGCATGCGGATTGATATCCTCTTGCACATTTGTCAGACTCTCGGACCATCCTACAAAGGTATATCCTGTGCGGGTGGGGCTGGGAGGATTGGTCACATCGGAACCCGCAGGAATCCGGACAGCGTCACCCAGCTGTGTACCGTCATAGTCATAAAAGGTCACCAAAACAGTTTGATAATTGGTATCCGTCTCATACTGAGCCTTAAAGGACATATCCTTCGTGATATTATGATAATCAAAGGTCCAATCCACAAAGACATACCCTGCTCTCTCAGGAGGTGTGGGGGGAACAGCATCCGCCCCCGCCTGAACCGTCTGTTCATTGAGGAGTGTCATATCGTAATCATAAAAGGTACAGGTATAATAACGCTGCGCTGCAATATATTCCACATGAATTCCACTCTGCTGCGCATAGACATCCGTTGCACTGTCCTTCTCACAGTATATCGTCATCAGCCCGTCACTGTTTGTGGTCCCGCTAAAGGCATCCGGATCAATATTCCCATACTCCCCATAAATATCAAGGAACTTCACTGCAGAATTACGAAAGGCATCCGCATCCACCCTACTCCATTTATAGGGGAAATAAATGGTATTTAAATATCTGGTGTCCGCAAAGGCATTCGAAGGAATTCTGGAGATCAGCGAATCCCGAAGATCCACATTACCCACATTAGTATTTCTAAATGCGCCCTCAGCCATTTCCGTAATGCCGGCCAGCTCCTCAGCCTCCACCTTACTATTGTTTCTTCCCTGTAAAAGCTCAACAATCTTATACGGAACGCCGCTCTCATTCAAAGCAAAGATGAAACCTGACTCCGAGGAAGGACAATTATAATAAGGACTGTTCAGAAAATCCACATATCTCAGATCCCTGCATCCATAAAACGGTAAACTCCCCAAATCCTTCACCGTATTGGAGATTTTAACATCCGTAAGCTTTGTGCAGTCTTCAAAAGCTCCATCCCCGATTTTTTCCGTGGTATCCATCAGATGAATCCCGGTAAAATGATCACACCCGCGGAACGCATGATCCTTGATCTCCTCCAGGCCATAGGCGGTCAAAGTCTTTTCAACACTTACCAGCTCTCCCGCTTCCTTTGTGGTAAAAAGATTGTCTGCCACAGCCTCGATGCCGTAGGGAAGCTCCAAATCAAGTGCGGCAGCTATGATCTCCCGCTCCGCATCCGTCATATCATTGCCGGAAATGTAATCGCTGACAGCCTGGGTCGCCGCATTCAGATCAGACTGGGTTATGTACGGGAAGGAGGAAAGCGTATAGCCTGAAATATCCTGAAAGGTGGGATAATCGATCAAGGTATTCTTTCCCGTCAAATAATCGTACTGCACCACTAAATTAGTAGGCCATCCGCTGCAATAAGTAATGTAGGCACGCTGCTGATCCTTTACATTCAGCTTATTGACTTCCTTCATTGCGTATTGAAAGGGTGCGCAAGCCGGATCGATGGGCCCCACAAAATAGAGGCTGGGAAGGGCCTCCAGATTCCTGTTCGGACAATTGCTCTTGTGATCCATAGCATCAATATCCTGCGTCTGGAAAGCCTCATCTCCGATGGAGGTCAGATTGATCGGTTCCGAAAAATAGACCACCTTGAGATTATGACATCCCTTAAATGCTCCCGATTGTATCTCCTTCACGGAAGAAGGGATCGTGATCTCCTTCAGGTAACAATTATTACGGAAGCTGCTTCCCCAGATTGTCTCGATCTGATAAGGGCCAACTGTTTCAGGCAATACAACCGCTTCCATTCCCTCAGGAATATCACATTTCTGCAAACGATTCTGGGAATCCACCTGATAGGTAGCCACCCTTCCCGCATCATCCGTCACCCTCAGCTCATAGAGATCCTCGTCATTGTATTTAAATGCAATATAATTCGCAGAGGCCGTATCATGCAACGCCGATGCATTCAGACCACTGAAATAAAACTCATCGGAAACCATTCCCTTGAAATCCGAAAAAGTATAGCTTCCGTCCGTATCATTGATAAAATTCAGATTAGCATTGTCAGCCTGAATGTATTTAAGTGAGCTGCAGCCCTCCCACATTCCAATCTCCAAGTCATTCTCCGAATAGTTGGACGGAAATTCCAAATACTCAAGCTTTGTGCAATCCTTGAATACATCATATCCCAGCTCGGAGAGAGCAACATTTTTGCCCTGACCCGTCAGATCTATTTTCTTAAGGCTGTTGCAGCTTTCAAAAGCGCTGTCCCCGATCCTTTCCACACTGATGGGCATTGTAAAATCTGTCAGGGCATCACAATTATAAAACGCATGATCCCCTATGGTCTTGACCATGGAATTAATATCCACATTTATGGTAGACATGTTGATACAATTGGCAAAGGCATAATTTCCGATGGTATCCAGACCATTTCCCAGGGAAATACTCTCCAGATTGCTACAGCCATAAAAGGCATAATTTCCCACACCGCTCAGTTCAGAGCCCACAACCAGATGAACCACATTCCCGGCCTTTGTCCCTCGAAACACCCCTTGTTCCGGCTCCTCGATCATTCCGCCGATTCTCCATGTGCCGCTGTCGCTCCCGGTTCCGGCCACCAGGTATTGGTTGCCGATATAGCTGACCTTAGCCGACTTTATGGGTTGATAATCGGATACACTGGTATTTGCGTAATTCCCAGATGTGTCCAGATAATAATATTCATCGACACCGAGGCCTTCCCATTTAGCGCGATCGTTATAATAACAGGGCAGATAAGTGGAATCATAGACCTGCTCCGTCACATAAATAGGATTCCCATCCTCATCGCGCCGTAACTTTCCGTTTTCATCCAGCGAAAGCTCACCTGTACTTCTGGTGACCAGCTTTCCGGTGGCATCGCGGACCGGAGTCTTCTCCTCATAAAAAAGGAAATTACCGTTTTTGCTGACG
>CACXDS010000277.1 GCA_902766425.1 uncultured Lachnospiraceae bacterium | reverse complement strand
ACCTGCCCGATCACCCGGAACAGATCCCGATTATTCTGTGAAAGAAGCTTTTCCTCCAAAAAGTTCAGCTGTTCCCCTTCAATGATGGGCTCCGGTGCCGAAGCTTCCAGAACAAGCCTGTTAACCAGCTCCTTCCGTCCGGGCTCACTCATGGTGGGATATTGGATTCTGGGCTTTGGTCCGCTCGGAACGGCGCCGACCTCCCCGGCAGACATTTCCGCAGCAAGCTCCTCGGACTCCGATTGATCGCTGTTTTCGCCCTCCGCCTTGGCTGTGCCCACAGCTTCCGAACCGCCAGCAGCTCCATCCTTAGCTTCGGCGCTGCTTCCGTTCTCCGGCTTTGCTGTACCCGCAGCATCCGAAGTGTATGCGCCCCCGTTCTTAGTTTCGGCTACGGTTTCGTCCTTTGGATTTACTGCACCTCCAACCTCTGAGGTTTCGATAAAGAAATCATCCTCCTCCGTTGTCTCCTTTGATGCAGGCTGTTTCCGCACCCTTTCCCAGACAGGGCTCTTTTCCACCCCGTAACGGATCTCTTCCCGAAGAGAATCGCCCCTTCTGGTCCTTTCAAAGGGCTCAGGCACAGCTTCCTTGGCAATGCTTTCTCTCTCTGCTCTGACTGCCTGTTGCTCCTGCTTGGGATCCCTTAGATTATCCTTTGGGATCATCTCCCGGGATTTCAGCGTATTCCCCACCGCTTCCGTCAAAAACTCACTGAAAAGAAAGGGATTCCAAAATCTCACATCCATCTTAGTGGGGTGCACATTCACATCCACCAATTCGGGATCCAGTGAAAAATGCAGAACACAAAAAGGGAATTTATGCTGCATCAGATATCCCTTAAAGCCCTCCTCCAGGGACTTTGCCACGATGGTACTTTTTATAAATCTGCCATTCAGAAAGTAAATCTCATAGTTTCGATTAGAGCGTACCAATGTAGGCTGCCCCAGATATCCCTCCAGCTTCATCCCCTTCTTTTCCCATTGAATGGGAACCAGCGCATTGGCAATCTCCCTGCCATAGATCCGATAGATGACTTCCTTCAGGTTTCCGTTTCCGGAGGTGTGAAATCTGGGCTGCGTTCCGATCACAAATCTAATAGATACATCCGGTCTTGACAGGGCCAGATGCTCCATCAGCTCCGTCACATATCCCCCCTCCGTATAGGCCTGCTTTAAGAATTTTCTCCGGGCCGGGGTATTATAGAACAGATTGCGCATGAGAAAGGTTGTCCCCTCGGGAGCGCCGATCTCCTCCAGAGATGTCTCCCTTCCTCCCTCCAGACAGAGGCGCACTCCGGTGAGACTGTCCGCCGTCTTTGTGATAAGCTCCACCTGCGCCACTGCGGCGATACTGGAGAGCGCCTCTCCGCGAAACCCAAGGCTGTGAATGCCGGATAGATCCTCTGCCTTTTCAATCTTGCTGGTGGCATGACGCATAAATGCTTTTCGCACCTGATCTGCGGACATGCCGCAGCCATTATCCGTCACCCGGATCATGCCGATGCCGCCTTCCTTGATCTCCACGGTGATTGCATTTGCCCCGGCATCCAGTGCATTTTCCACAAGCTCCTTCACCACACTTGCGGGGCGCTCCACCACCTCTCCTGCAGCGATCAGATCTATTGTCTTTGAATCCAAAACATGTATCTCGGGCATAGTCCCTCCCCATTAGGCCGACTGTCACTTAGTCCAACGATTTTTTAATTTATTTTGCAGGCGATACAGTGTATTCAATGCATCCAAGGGAGTCAGCATGGTGACCTCCACCTCCATCAGCTCCTTTAACACATCCTGATCCGTCACCGTCTCAAATAGCGAAATCTGATTCATATCCAGTTCATCATAGGTCACGGCTTTTTTGGACTTAGCCTCTCCCTTGGTATCCACAGCGATGCTCTGGATCTTCTGAGTGATATCATTATCGCTGAGCTGTTCCGCGATCTCCTTTGCCCGATCAATGACCATATCAGGTACACCTGCCAGCTTAGCCACCTGAATACCATAGCTTCTATCGGCGCCTCCCTTTACGATCTTTCGCAGGAATACAATATCATCCCCACGCTCCTTCACGGCGATGCAGTAATTGTTCACATTATGCATCTTATCCTCCAGCTCAGTCAGTTCATGGTAATGCGTCGCAAAGAGGGTCTTGGCTCCCAAAAGCTTTTTATTGCTGATATGCTCGATCACGGCCCAGGCAATGGATAGTCCGTCAAAGGTAGAGGTTCCGCGACCGATCTCATCCAGGATCAACAGGGAATTTGCCGTGGCATTTCTCAAAATATTTGCCACTTCATTCATCTCCACCATAAAGGTGGACTGACCGCTGGCCAGATCATCCGAAGCTCCAACTCTTGTAAAGATGCGATCCACAATACCGATATCAGCGCTTCTGGCAGGGACAAAGGAGCCGATCTGGGCCATCAGAACGATCAGAGCGCTCTGTCTCATATAAGTGGATTTCCCGGCCATATTCGGGCCGGTGATGATACTGATACAATGCTTATTGTTATCCAGAAAGGTATCGTTTGCGATAAACATGTCCCCTGAGAGCATTTGCTCCACCACAGGATGCCGTCCATCCTTGATGTCAATGATCCCTTTTTCATTCAGCTTAGGTCTTACATAACGATTTCGCTCTGCCACAAGCGCCAGAGAGCAAAAGACATCCAGTCTGGCGATGGCCTTTGCCGTGGTCTGGATTCTCTCGATCTCCTGAGCAATACTATCTCTGATCCTGCAGAAAATATCGTATTCCAGAGTCTGGAGCTTGTCCTCCGCATTCAGGATGGTATCCTCCAGCTCCTTCAGACGGGGGGTGGTATAACGTTCCGCATTGGCCAGCGTCTGCTTACGGATATAATCAGGCGGAACCAGATTCTTATAGGAATTCGTCACTTCAAAATAATAACCGAAGACCTTATTGTATTTAATTTTTAATCCCTTGATCCCGGTGCGCTCCCGATCCGTCTCCTCCAGCTGTGCCAGCCAGGTCTTACCGTCCCGCTTGGCACTGCGCAGCATATCCACTGTCTCATCAAAGCCATCTTTGATCATGCCGCCCTCACGGATGGTAATGGGGGGATCCTCCATGATGGCCTGGCTGATCAGGGCATACACATCCTCCAGTGCGTCCATCTCCTCCCGGCAATCCGTCAGCTCTTTTTTTTGAAAGTCCTTTAAGACAGTGCGGATATGAGGAAGCATTTCCAGAGAATTTCGAAAGGCGATCAGATCTCTGGGATTGGCGGTTTTATAGGTGATCCGGGCCAGAAGCCTCTCCAGATCATAAACCGGATTCAAATACTCCCTGATCTCGTCCCTGGATACGCTGTTCTGATTCAGCTCCTCAATGGCATCCAGACGATGCTCCATATCTTCTTTTTCGATCAGGGGCTGCTCCAGATAGCTTCTGAGCATTCTCGCCCCCATCGCAGTCTTTGTCTTATCCAACACCCAGAGAAGGGATCCTCTTTTTTGCTTTTCCCTGAGAGTCTCCGTCAGCTCCAGATTTCTTCTGGTGGAGCTGTCCAGAAGCATGTATTTATTCGTCAGATAGGGATAGAGATGGCGAAAATGCTCCAGGCCGTTCTTCTGGGTATTATAAAGATATTGCAGCAGGGCGCCTGCCGCCACCATACCCACCGGAAAATCCTCCACACCCAATCCGATCAAGGTATTCACCTTAAAATGCTTCAAGAGGATCCGCTTGCAGCCGTCATCGTCAAATAAATGCGCCTCCAGGGGATTCACGGAAATATGCAGCCTCCCCTTCAAGTCCTCCAGGTCAACGCCACTGACCAGAAAGGCCTCATTACAGATCAACTCCGAGGGCTCATATTTGATCAGCTCGTCCAGAAAACGCTTGAGATCCGTCACCTCCGTCAGATAATAGTCTCCCGTTGTGACATCTGCCACAGAAATCCCGATCTGCGTTGTGGTATAGACAACACACATGAGATAATTATTCTTAGAAGCCTCCAGAGATTGTATATTAAGATTGGTTCCGGGAGTCACAACCCGGATCACCTCTCGTTTCACCAGTCCCTTTGCCAGCTTGGGATCCTCCATCTGCTCACAGATGGCCACCTTATAGCCACGACTCACCAGCTTTGTAAGATACCCCTCCACTGCGTGATAGGGGATCCCGCACATAGGTGCTCTCTCCTCCAGACCGCAATCCTTCCCGGTCAGCGTGATCTCCAGTTCCTTGGATGCCACCAGGGCATCGTCAAAGAACATCTCATAAAAATCCCCCAGGCGATAAAACAAAATACAGTCCTTGTATTCTTCTTTTGTTTCCAGGTATTTTTTCATCATTGGCGTCATTTCGCCCATTTTATTCACACTCCCGAATGATTCTCATCTCAAAAAGAATTTACTTTGCCGCAGTAAGCAACTTGGCTCTCTCGAGAGCCTCGTCAATATGAGCACAGAAATTATCCTTGCCGATCTTCTCGTCAAATTTAGCCTTTGTGATGACATTCATGGGCTGCTCATTTACATGGGATAGCACAATCTGAATCCCCTTCTTATGGCAGTCCTCCCAAAGTGTCTCCAGATTATGCATGGCCGTGGCGTCGATGGCATTCACACTCCTCATACGGATCACCAAAACCCTGGTATCCTCCTTGAAAGAAATATTCAGAATCTTACCCGCAGCAGCAAAGAACATGGGGCCAGAAATTTCATAGACAACCGTGTGATCCGGGATCTGGCGAAGTGTGATACTGTCAGGATCACTCTCGTCATCCACTTCCTTCCAGCCCTCCACATTGGTCACATCGCTCATTCTCTTCATAAAGAGTATGGCTGCCAGAACGATACCCACCTCGATGGCCACCACGAGATCAAATACCACAGTCAGGCAGAAGGTGGTCAGCAATACCAGAATATCACTCTTCGGGGAGGATTTGCAAAGCTTTACAAATCCTCTCCACCCGCTCATATTATATGCCACCTGGAACAAAATAGCTGCTATGCAGGGCATGGGGATCAGCTTGGCAAGGGGCATCAAAAAGACTACCACCAATACAAGGGAGAGGGAATGCACCATACCGGAAATAGGAGTACGCCCTCCGTTTTTGATATTGGCGGCTGTCCTGGCAATGGCTCCGGTGGCAGGGATTCCGCCGAAGCAGGCGGAACCGATATTGGCGATACCCTGAGCGATCAACTCCATATTGGAGCGATGCTTCGAACCGATCATGCTGTCCGCCACCACTGCGGAAAGCAGGGATTCGATTCCCGCCAGTATTGCTATGGTCACCGCATTGGAAAGCTGGGATCTGATCATTTCCAGAGAAAAGATGGAGGAATTCAAAGTCAGCGAAGGCAGCCCTGTCTTAATGTTTGCGAAAGCCTTACCGATGGTATTCACATCCAGATGAAGGCACTCCACCAGAGTGGCCGTCACAACAACAGCGATCAGGGATCCCGGGATCTTTTTAAAGAACTTGGGCCAGATGATCAAAATGGCCAGAGCCAGTGCTCCGATCAGAATAGCCTGCCAGTTGACCGTCTCCAGATTTGCAAAGAGCGCACTGAGCTTTTGAGCCGTCTCCACAGGCTTTTCATCATGCAGATACCTGATTCCCGCAAAATCCTTGATCTGCCCGATGAACAGGGTCACAGCGATCCCTGCGGTAAATCCGGTGGTAATGGTATAGGGAATAAATTTCAGCAGATTTCCGAAGCGAAACAATCCCATAAAGATCAGCAGAATACCCGCCATGATCGTTGCAACCATAAGGCCCTGAGTACCATCCTTCATCACAATTCCGGCCACAATGGTGGCAAAGGCCGCTGTAGGCCCGGCAATCTGTACTCTGCTCCCCCCAAAGAAGGACACCAGAAAGCCTGCTACAATGGCGGTATAAATGCCGGCCTCCGGACCAACCCCGGACGCTATGGCAAGTGCTATGGACAGGGGCAGTGCGATAATGGCCACAATGATTCCGGCAACCACATCCTTCACGAACTGCTCCTTTGTATAAGTCTTCATCACAGAAAACAGCTTTGGTTTTAACTTTTCCATCTTTCGTTCCTCTTACTCCTCTTGATTTCCCAAATAATAAAAGCCATGACATTCCTTCAAACGAACCATGATCAAACTGCCAACCTGATCCGCCCTTCCCGGAAAATGAACGATCGTGTTGTTAGAAAGTCTTCCGGTCAAGAGTACCTCCCCTTCAGAGGCACTCAATTCTTTCAACGCCTCCGGTGCATTTCCTCCATCGTTGACCTCTTCCACAAGGGCCTCCATAACCTGTCCCTCGTATCGTCCCACCTGAGCCCTGGCCGTATCCTGCACACATTTCAAAACCAGATCAAACTCCCGATGAACCTGTTCCTCCGGTACCTGCTCCATGGAGGCTGCTGGAGTCCCTGTTCTCGGCGAATAGATAAAGGTAAAGGCATTGTCATATTGGACCTTCCTTATGACATCAATGGTTTCCTGTACATCCTCCGGTGTCTCCCCGGGAAAGCCCACAATGATATCTGTGGTAATGGCGATGTCCGGGATCTCCCTTCTGAGCTTTTCCGCCACCTCCAGATATCGTTCCTTCGTGTACCCACGGTTCATGGCCTTCAGAATCCGATTGCTGCCGGACTGAAGCGGCAGATGAAGATGCCTGCAGATTTTTTTAGACTCCTTCATCACCCGGATCAGTTCATCCGAAAGATCCTTGGGATGAGATGTCATAAAGCGGATCCGTTTCAGCCCCTCCACCTTCTCCACTTCCCTTAGCAGCTCTGCAAAGGAAATTCCACCCTCCAGATTCTTGCCATAGGAATTTACATTCTGTCCCAAGAGCATGATCTCCACAACGCCGTCCTGTACCAGCCTTTCAATCTCCTGCAGGATTTCCCTGGGGTCCCTGCTCCTCTCCCGGCCGCGGACATACGGTACTATGCAATAGGTACAGAAATTATTGCACCCAAACATAATATTGATCCCTGACTTAAAGGAGTACTTGCGCTCCACCGGCAATTCCTCAACAATCTCCCCCTCCTTTTGCCAGATCTCCACCAGCATGCCCTTGGGCCTCTGATAGGTTTCGTATAATAGCTCTGCAAACCGGTACAGATTGTGAGTTCCAAAAACCAGATCCACAAAAGGATAGCTTTCCTTGAGCTTTGCTATAACCTTTTCCTCCTGGGGCATACACCCGCACATGGCAATCTTCATCTGCGGGTTCTTTTTCTTATAGCCATTCAGGACACCAAGTCTGCCATAGACCTTCTGGTTAGCGTTATCCCTTATGGTGCAGGTATTGTAAATCACAAAGTCGGCATTCTCATCCTCAGTCATGACAAAGCCCGCTTCCCTCAAAATACCCGTAAGCTTTTCGGAATCCCTGGCATTCATCTGGCAGCCAAAGGTCACCACACATGCAGTCATAGCCCGTCCAAGGTCAGCGCTGCGCTGTGCTATCATCTCTCTTAGTTTATCTATATACTCATACTGACGCTCTGCAAATTCTTCCATTTATCCACCTGTAACATTCTTTTGCCTCTCGGCAAAGCGCATCCAAAAACACAAACCTCAACATTTTAGTTTACTAACAAATCTGCCAAAATGTCAATATGAACTTATGATTCCTCCTAAAATTCCTGCAATGCACGGTATAATTCGCGACAACTTCCCGGGGCAAGCGCCAGAATACAGATCAGATTTGGCAACGCCAGTAAACCATTGCAAATGTCTGAAATTCCCCAGATCAGATCCGCCGTAAAGCAAGCTCCTATCAAAGAGGCAAAGCCATAGACAAATCGATACCATTTCACAGCTGTGTCTCCAAACAGAAAGCGAAATGCCTGCTCTCCCTGATACCCCCAGCCCAAAATAGTGGCAAATGCAAAAAGAGTGATGCAGACTCCCAAAAGTGCTACCCCCAAGCTACCGTAGGCTTTCTCAAAGGCGGCGATCATAAGCCCGGCCCCGTCATCCATGGATACCCTTCGCCCATTTGACATCAGATAATATCCCTGCGCTATTTCCGGAAGGATACCGCTGCAACAGAAGGTAATTCCCGTCACCATGCAGATCACCAGAGTATCGAAAAAAACTCCGGTCATACTGATCAGCCCTTGCCTGACAAAGGAGTGCTCCTGCGTACAGGCTGCACTGATTCCTCCCGCTCCCAAGCCTGCTTCATTAGAAAAAATACCTCTGGAAATCCCCCACCGGATACTGCCAGCCAAAGTACAGGAAAGGGTTCCAAACACTCCTCCGCCGACTGCTCTAGGGCAAAGAGCCGCCTTAAGACTCTCCAGCAATACCGGGAGTAATAAGTCATGTCCCTGAATCAGTATTCCAAGACACCCGGCAAGATAAAGGCCACCCATGGCCGGAACAAGATAAGTGGACAGCCTTGAAATCACCTGCACCCCTCCCAATACAGAAAAGAGAACAAGCAAAGCCACAATCCAGCCCGAGACATAAACCGGTATGGAGAAGGATGCCTTTAACGAGCTAGCAATAGAATTAGCCTGTACCATATTTCCCATACCAAATGCGCATAAAACGGCTAAGAGAGCATAGGCATACCCCAAGTATTTCCCGAGTACAGGATTCGGAAAGGCTCTTGCAAGGGTTACCATCGGTCCTCCAAGCCAGCTTCCATCTTTGGTTTTGATTCGGTATTTAACAGCCAGACTGCTCTCCACCAGCTTGGTAGCCAAGCCGATAACAGCGGACAAGGCCATCCACCACAGAGCTCCCGGCCCCCCAAGAGTGATGGCTCCAACCACTCCCACAATATTTCCTGTGCCGATGGTGGCAGCCAATTCCGTTGCCAGACAGGAAAAGGCGGAGATATCATTTTTTTCCTTCTCTTTCTTTGCTTCATCTAAATGCCTGTTTCCTCCGACAGCCTCTGAAATTGCTCGCGGTAATTTCAGAATGGGAAGTCCTCTCAGAAGGATCATCAGATAGATCCCGGTGCCCAGCAGCGCCGTCATCAGAGGGACTCCCCACACCCATTCCTGCATTTTTTGAATCAGTTTTAATAATTCCATGCAGTATTCTCCACATGGGTTTCTCATTTCATCTTATGACGGATCTGTACATTTATTCCCGGTCAGTTGCAATCCTCACAGCGATCAAAACCAGGATTGAAGGCATAGAAATTCTTTTCATTCAGCCGATCCGCAGTAAGCCTTAGCGCCTCGCCAAAGCGCTGGTAATGAACGATCTCCCGTTCTCTTAAAAATTTAATAGGTTCGCAGACATCAGGATCCTTGATCATTCTTAAGATATTGTCATAGGTGGATCTGGCCTTTTGCTCCGCAGCCATATCCTCGCTCAGATCCGTGATGATATCCCCCTTACTCTGGAATTCGCAGGCATTGAAGGGTACGCCCCCGGCTGCCTGGGGCCAGATCCCTAATGTGTGATCCACATAGTATTTATCAAAACCGCTTTTTTCGATTTCCTCCATGGAAAGATTCCTGGTCAACTGATGAATGATGGTGGCCACCATTTCCAGATGTGCCAATTCCTCCGTACCGATGTCCGTCAGGAGCCCGGCCACATCTCGGTAGGGCATTGCATAGCGCTGGGAAAGGTACCTCATGCTTGCACCCATTTCCCCATCCGGGCCGCCATACTGTGAGATGATGATCTGAGCCAGCTTTGCATTTGGCTCTTTAATATTTACCGGAAATTGCAGTCTTTTCTCATAACTCCACATGAACGCATCCTCCCTCCCATGGCAATGGTGCCTCTCCCCAGGACCAGGACTTCTCGCAATCAGCCTCCGCCATGGTCAAGGGGTAATACTTCTTTGAAAACTCTCTGCATAATTGTCTTTTAATCTGGGAGTAATGAGCATAATAGTCCAAGGCTCTCCTGTCCTTGGGATGGGTGTCTAAAAACAATGCCAGATCCACCATGGTAAAATCCACGATGTTTATATTGTTCAGGAGCTGCTCCTGTCCGTTCATCAGACGCACCTCCTTCCGGTAAAGGGTTTATTTAGCTCTGGAAAAATCGTACCGATCCGGAAGGCCTTTTCCAGCTCGTCATAGACCTTATCAAATTTCTGCCACTTTACATACGCCATGGCCAGAGGACGCTCCTCCTTCTTCTCCACATAGGTAAAGTCCTGCATATTTTGATTCCTTTCAGAATTTGTTTTCCCTATATGCTATGAAAAAAAACGGCATGCCGTGCATGCCGCTTTCATATTTTCCACACAACTGTTTTCACCGATCCCTATCTGTTTTCACCCATAAAGAAAAGTGCGATCAGACCCGGGCCGGTATGCGCTCCGATTACCGGTCCCAGGGTATTGATCAAAATATTGTCGATTCCAAAGCGCTCCCGGATCAATCCTGCCACATATTCAGCGTCCTCCGGAGCGTCCCCATGGGAGATCATGACAATATCCCCGTTATCCTTGTAGTTTTCGCGCTTTTTACCCATGTAGTCAACAAGAGCTTGCAGGGATTTCCTCCTTCCCCTGATCTTGTCTATGTTGATCAAATGACCCTCATTATCCACATGCAGCATGGGCTTTATGCCTGCCAGCGTACCGATGACCGCAGCCGTGCGGCTTACTCTGCCGCCCCTCCAGAGATGAAACAGATCATCGACAGTGAACACATGTACAAATTCCAGTTTATGCTCATTCAGCCACGCAATGGTCTCATCCATACTGCAGCCCTTCTCTCGCAGCTGAACGGCTTTATATACAAACATCCCCTCACCCAGGGATGCACAGAGAGAATCGATCACTTCGATCCTGCATTCCGGATGTTCGTCCCTCACTTCCTCCGCCGCAAGCCGCATACTGTTATAAGTACCGCTCAGTCCTGAGGAAAAAGCGAGAACAAGTATTTCCTTTTCTGTTTTTACAACCTCATCCAAAAAAGCCTTCGCCTCTTCCGGATTTACCTGAGAGGTTGTGGGCATTTTACCCTTTCGCATCAGGTCAAAGAAGTCTTTGGGATCCAACTCCTTTCCGTTTCCATAGGTTACACCATCCAGAATATAACTGAGGTTGATACATTTGATCTGATTCTGCTTCAGATAATCCTTAGGCAGATCTGCGGTACTATCTGTTACAATACAAAACATCTATAGGTCCTCCCCTGCTGCTATTTTATGGTAGTGCTGCCAAAGCCCCCGTTTCGGATTCCTTCCGCAGCATCATCCACCGTAATACCATATTCCAGAAAAATTCCCTGAGCAAATCCGCTTCCCGCTGAAACCTCCACTGTTTTTCCCTCCGTGGAAGCATTGGTCATTTTGATAAAAATATGCCCTTCATTGTCAGAAAAATAATAATCACTATCTATAATACCAACCGTATTATTCATTTGCAAGCGATATTTAAATCCGAGACCCGAGCGCGGATAGACCTTTAAGACCCAATCCTCCTCCATTTTCACCCGGATCCCTGTAGGAATTTTGATCGTTGCTCCGGCAGGAAGGGTGAATGAAAAGGGCGCAAAAAAATCATATCCGGCGCTCCCCTTCGTTGCTCTGCGAGGCAGTAAAAGCGCATCATACATCTTATCGACCTCTTCCGGAGAATAATCCTGGAATTCCTCCCGCATTGCCCCCATAAATTGTTCCCTGCTCACCTTAAAAAACTGAGCGATCCTGCGCATAGCCACCCTCCCGGAAATACTTCAATCACTGCAAAGTGATTATTTTTATCAATATAGCCGTCCTTTTTGCAAAACATAGTAAGATGTAATTGCAAGAATTACAAAAGGCAGGAGGAAACCGGCGCATCCTGCAGGCTCTGCACTGCAGTGACAGGCTCCCTGGAATAGTCCCCGCAGTGCAGGATCGGGATCAGGGGATTTTCCTGCTTCAGACTCTCCTGCACCTTGATCACTCGCTGGTTCCTGCTTCCCTTCCACAGGAGCTTTGTGTCGCGCTCCTGCGCCACATATTCACCATCCACAACCACATCCACATATTGCATCAGCGGCATTTGATAAATATTCTCCCAGACATCCCCCGTATAGAGCCAGATCGTCTTATTGGGATATTTCTCCTTGATCTCCTCCATCAGCTTTTTCACATCCAGCCGATTTGCCGGATGAAGGGGATCCCCACCCGAAAAAGTAATGCCCGAAATATACTTTTGATCCAACTGGTCAAAAATCTCCTGCTTGGCAGCATCATCAAACAGAAGCCCGCCGTCCGGATCCCAGGTAATGGGATTCTGACACTCCTTGCAGCAATGATTACATCCGGCTACCCAAAGAACGACCCGCAGACCATCTCCGTTTCGCATATCGTCCTTGGTAATATTATGATAACGCATTACATGCTCTTCCTTTCTGCAATCTCTGCCATTTTAGCGTCGTTCAAACGGCTGTCGCCATGAACGCGGGAATAGGAAAGATACCCGTTCATCCGGTCGATCTTGGTCAGATTTCGACTTCCGCATTTCGGGCAGACATCCATCTCCAGCTCCTGATGACCGCAATCGTCACAATATGCGAGGGAAAGATTTACTCCCTCATAGAAGCCCATTTCCATAGCACGATAGATCAGGGATTTCACTGCTTCAATATTATAATCAATGGGATATTTCACATACTGGATTTTACCACCGTTGGCCAGATCCCAGAATCTGCTCTCCAGATCCTGCTTCTGAATCGGCGTGATATCCTCCGTCACATGGCAATGGAAGGAATTGCTCACATACTCCCTGTCGGAAACTCCCTCGATAATGCCGTATTTCTTGCGGAACTGCTTCACCTGCAGACCACAGAGACTCTCTGCCGGAGTGCCGTAAATAGCGTAAAGATTGCCATCCTGCTCCTTGTACTCCGCAATCTTCTGGTTGATATGCTCCATAACCTCCAGAGCAAACTGACCGTCCTCCACCAGGGATTTACCGTTGTACAATTCCTGAAGCTCATTCAGAGCCGTAATACCAAAGCTTGCAGTAGCTGATTTGAGTAAGGGCTTGATCTTATCCGTAAGCTTCAGATTACCTCCCAGGAATCCCCCTTCGCAATAAGCCAGAGGATTGGTGGAAGCGCGCATCTCTCCCAGATACGCATAGGTGCGGATATGGAGCTGTCTGATGAGATTCAGATAGTAATCCAACACCTCGTAGAAATCCCGGCTCTCCTTCCTGGATTTCTCCAAAATCATGGGTAAGTGCAGGGAAACCGCACCAATATTAAATCTCCCCACAAAAACAGGCTCGTCCTTCTCATCCGCGGGATGCATTCCTCCCCTTACATACCAGGGGGACAGAAAAGCTCTGCAGCCCATGGGGGAAACAACCTTGCCGTATTGCTTATACATGCTTGCCACATAGCCTTTTCCAGTGAGGCTCAGCCAGTCGGGATACATGGTCTTAGCGGAGCACTCCACCCCGGCGTTAAAGACATCCTCAAGAGGCTTTCCGGGACCGTGCAGGTTTTCGTCATATAAGAAAACAATCTTCGGGAACAATACCGGCTTTTTACAATTGGCCTTTCCCTGTCCCTTTCTGCGAACATTCAGCATCTGAATCGTGCCCAGCTTAGCAAAACGCCCGGTACCGATCCCGGCTGTCACAGTGATAAAAGGATAATCCCCGCGGCTGGAGGCCACTGTATTAAATTTATACTCCCACCCCTGGAAGCCCTGTTCAAAATCCCGTGTCACATCCGCCAGTGCAACCTCCTGCGCCTTTTCCTCGGCGATCCCGAGTCCCACATATTTCTCATAGTATTTCTGATAGGACTTTTCCGCATAGGGCTCCAGGATCTTATCCACCTCAGGCACGGTAAAGCCGCCGTACTGCTGGCTGGCCGCGGAAAGCACAATGTCGCCGATGACATCAAAGGCAGTGTCCAGAGTCTTCGGCTCATTATACCAGATATTTCCCATCTCAAATCCACCGGTCAGGACATTCTGCACATCAAAGAGGCAGCAGTTCATTGTGTCCCTTCTGGCAGACATATCATGCACATAGATATAGCCGTCTCTGCAGGCCTGAATCTCCTCCGTTGTCATAAAGAATTTTTGATACAATTCCTTATTAAACTGGTTAAATACCAGACTTCTCTTGGTGGAAACCAATGCGGAATCCGTATTGGCGTTCTCCTTGTCCCCGATATACATAATGGACTGGCTCTTCTTATAAACATCATCCATCATACGGACAAAATCCTGCTTATAATTGCGGTAATCCCGATAGCTCTTCGCTACAATAGGCTTAACCTCCTCCAAAGCGGACTCCACAACATTATGCATGATGGCAATGGGAATCTCGTTGCTCTCAAATTCATTGATCTTCTCGATCACATGCTGGCAGATGCTTCTCTTCTCGGCTTCGGTAAATTTTGTAAGCGCTCGATACGCGCTCTTTCCGACAGCATTGATCACCTTCTGTACATTAAAGGCCTCCTTACTGCCATCCTTCTTAATAACAAAAACAGTCCTGCTGGGCTGATACTCCTGTCCGTAGTTCACCTGGTCACCATGCTCTGCATGTTCATAATTACTTCCCATAGCCTGAATCCTTCCTCCTCAAAAAATATGTATGAAATCAAACAGAAAAAAGAAAAACTCTTATGATGTATGTCCGATTAACTGTGATACCAGATATAGATTTGAGATCTTCTTTTCTTTCAATATATTGTGCCAGTGTTACAAGTATAAAAGGAATATCATTCCTTTGTCAATATAAAATCTAACAAAAAAGGCGTCTGTTTTTTT
>CACXDS010000276.1 GCA_902766425.1 uncultured Lachnospiraceae bacterium | reverse complement strand
GCCTTTCCCATGGACTCCTGGGCAAAGCTGATGCGCAGAGTGCTCAGCGACGGGGGGGAGAGCTTGCTGGAAAAACCGGCGAGCAAAGGGGTTTTCGAGCTCCGCAGGGTCTTGGCGGATTACCTTCAGAAGGCAAAGGGTCTGGAGGTGGATCCGGAGCAGATCCTCATCGGTCCGGGGACGGAATATCTGCATCATGTGATCTTGCAGCTCCTGGGACCGGGCAGGATCGTTGCAGTGGAGGATCCGGGTTATAAAAAGGTGGGGCAGATTTACGAGGGGGACGGCTTGAAATGCCTCCATGTACCGGTGGATCAAAACGGACTGATCGTCAGTAAGCTATGGGGAAGTAATGCCAGCTTAGTGCACACCTCCCCCTCCCATCATTTTCCTACTGGCTGTGTCATGTCCATCGGACGCCGCAGAGAGCTTCTTCATTGGGCCAACGAACAGGGCGCATATATTATCGAGGACGATTATGACAGTGAGTTTCGCTTCGACGGAAGACCCATCTCCACTTTGGCCAGTCTTGACGGGGACCGTGTCATCTACATGAATACCTTCACTAAGACACTGGCGCCCTCCATCCGCATTGCCTATGCCGTACTGCCAAGGGAACTGGTGGACGGATATGACCGGAAGCTTTTTTACTATTCCGGAGCGGTCTCCTCCTTTGAGCAATATACCCTGGCGGCATTCATCGGGGAGGGCTATTATGAGAGGCATATCAACCGCATGCGGAATTACTACAGGCAGCAGAGAAAGAAGATTTTGGAGGCACTCAGGGAGTCGCCGCTTTCAGAGAGAGCTGCCGTTGAGGAGCACACCGCCGGCTTGCATTTTATTCTGAAGATCAGTGGGATCAAGGAGGATGAAAGATGGCTTGGGAAGCTTCGGGAAAAGGGAATCCGCCTTAGTCCCGTATCGGAATTCTGCTACGGTCAGGCAGAAAAATACAGGCACCGCTTTGTGGTGTATTATTCGGATCTGGAGGAGGAAAACCTGAGAAAGGCATTTGAGATCATGGCGGCACTTCAATATCTTGAAGGGATGTGAGGAAAGGGAGGCTAAAGCTGTGGTGACAAAGAAGGAAGCGCAAAAGCTAAAGAAAAAGACCTATAAGACCTTGAAGGAGAAGGAAATGTTCCTGGAGGAACTTAAGAGCAGAATGGATCCGGGAGAGGCTGAAAAAATATGGAAGAACGCCCATAAGAGGCTGTACAGGGCTTATGCGGAGCATGGGGATCTGCCGAAGGGGGTGCGCATGCACACGGATTCCTTTATCTTCCCGGCAGCAGCCATATATCTGGCCATGAAGGAAAAGGATGCAGATCTGGCGTTTGAGGTGATGAAGAAGAAAATGGCGGAGAAGTCCCAAAGTATGGGAAGCATGCTTTCCAAGAAATGCGAGCGCGTCTGGTTTCGAAAATTCTTCCTCGCCCTGTGGGGGCCCATCAGTCGCCATATGTTCGGGGAGTCCTCCGGCTTTTGCAATGTCTTTTATCCGAAGGAGAAGGGGGGCTTTCGCATGGATATCACAGCCTGCCCTTACCATAAGTATTTGACGGAGCTGGGGTGCCCGGAGATTAACATTTTGTTTTGTGAAAATGATGTCTATTCCTATGGCAATTTGCCGGGACTGAAGTTTACGAGAACCAAAACCATCGGCGCCGGGGATGAGATCTGTGATTTTCGGATGGAGCTTACGAAATAGAGCTTTCGAAAACGAAAAAAGCCTGCGAAAAACTTATGCTGAGCCTGCGGCTGAAGATTGGGGCTTGATTTTTGGCACCTTGGCGGCTACAATAGGTAGGAAAAAAGAATAGCCGAGAAGGTTTAGAAGGAAAAAACAAATGAATGAGAAAACAAATTTTACGCAAGGGCGGATCGTAATGCCGCTTTTGCGTTTTGCTTTGCCTGTCATGTTTGCACTGTTTTTGCAGGCAATGTACGGTGCGGTGGATCTGTTTGTGGTGGGTAAGTTTGCAACGCCGGAGGATGTATCGGCGGTGTCAACGGGCTCCATGATTATGATGACTCTGGCCAATATTGTGACCAGTATGTCCATGGGCACAACAATCTATTTCGGACAGCAGATCGGTATGGGCAAGATGAAAAAGGGCGGAGAGATCATCGGTGCCAGCATTGCACTGTTTGCCACCCTGGGTCTGATCATGTCGGTGCTGGTACCGCTGTTTGCACCCGGGATCGCAACGGTGATGCAGGCACCGGCGGACGCCTTTGATAAGACTGTGTCCTACATACGGATCTGCGGTGGGGGCATGATCGCCATTATAGCTTATAATCTGATCGGCGCAATTTTCCGAGGCATGGGAGATTCGAAGACACCGCTTCTGGCTGTGGGAATTGCATGCGTGGCAAACATTATCGGCGAT
>CACXDS010000275.1 GCA_902766425.1 uncultured Lachnospiraceae bacterium | reverse complement strand
TGAATCGTAGGTTCTGCCTGATTTACCCTGCTTCCCCACGCCCCTGTCCTCCTTTCTTATGTGATGATAGTACTTTTGCTGATTTCATTCTTTCCGGTGTATTTATTTCCCTGTCGATTCAATCTTTCCGATGATTACAGTTCTTTGGTCTTATATATCTCAGAGATATTCCAGAAGCTCTTCACTTAAAATCAGTTCCCGGTGACTCCGGCAAAGGATAACTGAATGCTGGCCTCCCTGCCCTGCACCTCATTCACGCAATTACTGTCACACCCCTCCAGATACAACCAATATTCCACAATGGCTACCTGCCCGGCCTGTATCGTACAGAGCTTATTTTGACCAGCCCTTGGAACCTTTTCTTGGCCGGAAGGAGGCACTGCAAAGAAAGAAGTAAGCTCTCTTGCCGGATCTGCCGCATACACCGGACTTCCGTTTTCCAAGATACTGCTGACCACAACTCCCTCCTGTGCCGTAGTCTGGAGAGAAGTCGCACCAAAGGTATCTCCCATGGCGTTCAAGGCAAAAATATATGTTTTCACCTCATCTCCGATATTGATCCTAAGCCCCAGCCTGAGCGCCGCCAGCATCTGCGCATCCTCCCCGAAATTCATACCGGGACGATAAAAATATACATCACAGTTATCCTTGAGACTTTCCAGATAAAACACCCCATGAATGGTATCCGTATCCACCAGAGCATTTCCATCCCGATAGCCTGTGGTGATTCCCTGCCTGTTCTGAAGAGCAAAAGTATAGAAACTCTCCAGATCCGCCGTAGACAGTGGCTGAAGATCCCCCGCAACGCTCTCCGGCAAAGTACACTGGGTTTCAAACCCATCCCCCGGATCCGCCGCGATCAGAAGGGCAACTTCACCATCGCTCACTGTGCTGCTGATGGGCTCCACATTGGTGTAGGGATTAAAAGTGAACCAGGCATAGGTCACACCGCCGATGGCCAGAAGCAGAAGAAAAAGACTGGCCACACCTGTCCAGAGCAGAATCATATTTTTCTTCATCCTCTCACCACCTTTCCCCAAATCAGTCAGTTCCTATTATGCTGATTATCCTTCTTGATCAATCTATTACTCGGCCCGCGAAGGACAACGCGATCTTCTTTAACATTTTCCCGCAGATATTGTTATAGCAATCCTTGTCACAGCCCTCCAGCCAGATATAGACATCCACCTGCACCGGCGTTCCGTAATTTCCTCCCTGCCCGCCTTCCAGCTGGCAAAACACCAGAGAATTCTCCTTCAAAGTAACCGATCCGTTTGTCTTATCATACATGCAAAAATGATCTGATGTGTAAAGTCTGGGCATGGGAATGGTGGTACCATCCGTCCTGGTGGAATCCAGTACATATCCCTCCTGCCCCGTGGCGGTGTTGTACTGTGCCTGAGGATTGTCTGCCTGACTGATGGCAAAGATATACTCATTCTGAGCAGGTCTGTCCTGCCCCGGTTCGTGCACCACAAAGCCCATACGAATCGCCGTGGAGATTGGATTCTCCGGATCATCATCCTCAAATCCGATATCCGCCAGATAGATATTCTGCTTTTCGCCGCTCACTCTCAGAAACAATGTTGTCTTATAGTAATCCGTGGATTCACTCTCACCAAAGAGACTGGCCACCAGCCTGGGCTGCGTCTCGGACCCGTCTGTAAAACCATATACCTTCTGAAATCCGTTTTGAATCCGATCTGTGGATACAGGATTCAGGAAACCGTGGAATTCATCCATTACGGTGGAATTCCCATATTCTCCGTCATAGCGATTGCTGATCTGCAGGGAGCTTCCCGTCCCAACAGCCATGTGGATATCCGAAGTTCTGGCCCCGGTCTGATAGACATACCAGGCAAAGGTCACCGAAACAAGGGACACAAAGGAGACAAGAAGCACTGCCGCCGCTATAATAAACTGAATCTTCCATTTTTTTGGCGAGTTCACTTCCTCCCCTCCTTTCTCCTCCGGATTGATTGGCACAATTTCTGTTATAGGTATTTATCGGCAAAAAATGTAAAAGAGTAAAGTACCCCATATTTAGTTTATTCTAACATAGCATTTGTTAT
>CACXDS010000274.1 GCA_902766425.1 uncultured Lachnospiraceae bacterium | reverse complement strand
CTTTACCCTCCGCTGCCTTCGCCTCCTGCGCCGGATAAAGCGTTACAGAAGTGAGTACCATGATCACACTGAGAAGTGCGGCGAACGCACGCCTTGTAAGGCGCCCGCAAATCGCTCTTTGCTTTGCCGCCTCCCTTTTCACACGCTCCGAACATGCCTTGCGCATGATCTTATGTGTGATCTTATTTATGATATTATCCGTGATATTATCCGTATTTCTGTTCGTTATCTTCTCTCTCACTGTCATATCATCACCACTCACTCTCGTATCAATCCTGCCTGTTCCTTGTTTCAAAGCCCTGCGCCCCGGAGACAGCCTGCCCGGACAATGCCGTCGCCTTGTCTCTGTCCGGGTCCGGAAGCTCTCCCATAGCCTCAGATAAAGTTCAGCAATCCCGCAAATCCCGTAATTTCAAAGACCTCCATGATATTATCATTCACATTGCGAAGGGAGAGCACTCCCCCCTTCCTGTTCATCTTAATGTGGGTCTTTTTCAGGATACGAAGCCCCGCGCTGGACACATAACTGAGCTCCGCCATATTCAGGATCAGATGATCAAATCGGTCGGACGCCTCATCAAAGTACGCCTCCGCCTCCACCGCCGTCTGGGTGTCCAGCTTTCCTGTCAGCAGTAGCTCTCCCTCCGTACCTCTGTTTACTAATTTCATATCCAGCTTTGCCGCCATAATTCTTATCTCCTCCTATTATCCCTTTGCTCTCTTTCGCAGCATGGTAACGATATTCGCCAGATCCTCCATAGTGATATCGGCTACGCCGCCTTCCTCTGCATAATCCTCAAGCTCAACCTTCTCCTGTACAGGCGCCTTTTTCGATTCGGCCACGGTCTTTGCCTCGGATCGCAGAAAGCTCATCACATCAAAGGTATCATCGTCATCTTCCTCCTCATCGGTGGTCTCCTCATCGGAGGCCTCTTCATCGGCTTCCTCGTCCTCCTGCGTTTCAAACAGACTGTCGAAATCGTAATCCTCCTCCTCGATTTCTTCGTCCTCGGCCTCTTTCACATCCAGTTCTATTTCTTCCGCTTCCAAAGCCTCCAACTCCTCGTCGAAGGACTCCTCCAGCTCAATCTGCTCTTCCTCGGTGAGGTCTTCCTCCTCATCCATATCCACCAGATCTTCCAGCAGATCCTCGTCTTCCTCCCCGGTGTCCTCGTCCCTGCTCTCATAGCCGGTCTCGTCAGACAGATCGTAGCTGTATTCTTCCTCCTCATCCCGGTCAACGGGCGCACCCTGCAGATATCCGCCGGGAATCATTCCTCCGGCACGGATCTCCTCCATCACGCGCGCCATCACCTGTCCCCGAATGTCCGCCACGATGGAATCATAATCCATCTGCGGCTGCTGGGGAGCCTGCTGAACCATCTGGGGCTGCACGGGAACCTGCTGAGGCTGCTTCACAGCCTGCACGAAATCCACCAGCACCTCCTTCAGCTCGCCGAGCACCTGAGTCGTCTCACCGGATGTCTCTTTCTGACTGCGATACTCGGGTACTTCATAGTGTTGAACGGAGGCTCTACCCTCCGGGGCAGTAACACGCTGC
This sequence comes from uncultured Lachnospiraceae bacterium, assembly GCA_902766425.1. Classification (GTDB taxonomy): domain Bacteria; phylum Bacillota; class Clostridia; order Lachnospirales; family Lachnospiraceae; genus Acetatifactor. The sequence continues at coordinate 10,034 of CACXDS010000274.1, read as the reverse complement.
GTATTCTCTTTGGCTTCCTCCCGGGCTTCCTCCTTGGCTTCCTCCTGCTGCTCCTTGGTGTCAGCCTTCTGCGCCATGTGCTGTGCGATCAGCGCATCCATGTCCTCATCCGACAGATCGAAGTCATCATCCCCCATCTCCTCGAAGGAGAGCTTTCCGGGTACGGACACAGCTTCTTCCTCTTCATCCCTTACCTCCTCAAAGGCTATCCTGCCGGATGTCGGTCTCGACTTAACAATGGACTTTGCCGAATTAAAGAGGCTGACAGGCTCTTCCGTCGTCTCCTCAAATTTCACCCAGCTCTTTTGATCCTTTTTGGCATCCTCCAGGGAGATGACTGCATTCTTTTTATTCTCCTTGCTGTTCTGATCATGTGCCTTGCGACTCGTCCCTATAAAGCTCTCCCAGGCTGCAGCTCCCTCTGTACCGGTGTAATAGCGGCTCTGGAAATCCCGATCCTGGAACATATCCACCATATTCTTGGGCACCTCCACCTTGAAGGTGGAACGGCTGGTGGCACTCATGACTGTGAAGGCCTGACCTCTGGGCGCCTGTATGATCTGCTCCTGCTCGATCTCACTGATGCCCCCCGCCTTCTCATACAGGGTACACAGATCCTGCATATCGTTGGGAGCCAGTGCAAAGATAAAGCTGTACTGACAGGCATTGATGATAGCTGTTGACTTTCTTGCGATTTCCTCACTTCCCACAAAGTCCTTAATATTCTGCGTGATAACGATCTGCATACCGTTATACTTACGGATACGCTTTGCCAGCTGGAACATGAAGTCCAATGCAATGGGGAACTTGGCATCGATGAAGACATGGGCCTCATCGATGACCACCACCACCTTACGCTTCAGACCGTATTTGCTGTTATAATCACGGTTCTTAATGATCTCATTGTCAATGTATTTCAGCACCAGCAGCATCTGCGCATTGGCGATGGTGGTATTCCTGTTTGACAGCATGGCCTGGAAGTTAAACACCGTAAAGTTCTCGTCCGTGGTAACCGTAGAGGGTCCGTTCCAGATATTGGCATTACGGCCGCCGGTGGAAAACTTCGCCACATAATTGATCAGGGTACGGAGCATGGACCGGATATACTCATTTTCCGTCCGCTCAAATTCCTCCAGCACCGCATCATACAGATCGTCAAAGATCGGATAATCCTCCGGCCGGAGCTTGGAAAGATCCGTATCCGGCGTGATCCCGCGATTCGTGTAAAGCCTCTCGGTCAGGTTGTTTAAGTACTCCAGAGCGTCCTTTTCGATCTCCGGCAGGATCTGCCGATAGAACTCCTCCAGGAACTGCAGATGGGTCGCAAAGCTTCCCGCCGCGCTGCCCCCCTCATCGTCGTCCAGCGCTGTGATGATGTGGAAAGGATTCAGTCGCCCATACTGGGCATTCGCCACATTGATCACCTTGCCGTGCAGGTTGTGTGCCAGTTCGGAGTACTCATTCTCCGGGTCGAGAATGAAGATCTTTGCATCCTCACTGGCCAGATTGGACAGAATACTCTTTGTCGCATAGGATTTACCGGAGCCGGACTTACCGATGATCACCATGTTGGAGTTGACGCGCTCCGAATCCCTGCGGAAGAAATTAATAAATACCGGTACGCCGCCGCTGGAACCCAGCTTAAAGCCGCCCTCATCGGAGATATGGGCATACACCCAGGGGTAGCAGGCCGCCAGCGAATTGGAGGGAATACCACGCCCGTTCTTAATCTCCGGATCATAGGCGCTCACCTGAGAACCCACAAAGGCATTCATCTGGTTAAAGAAATGGTCGTTCAGGCGGAAATTATTCTCCTGCCATGCCCGGCGCACGGACTTTTTCATGCCCGAGATCTCGGGAAGCATTGTCTTGAATTCCTGTGTCCCCATGGCAAGCCGGGTGCTCTGCACATCATAGGCTGTCACATAAATATTGCACTCCAGCAGCTCCTCGCCCTCTCCCTGCAGCGTAGCCAGCAGTCCGCTCAGCGTATTAATATGATTCTCCAGCTCAATCCTCTTGGAATCCACTCCCGTTGCGTTATACTGCCCACGCAGCTCCTGCAGGGAATGGTCGATGGTGCGGATTGCCTTGCCCCTGTCCATGGGGCTGCACTTGATGACCACCTTCGTGGCCGGCATGGACAGCACATTCGCCAGCCATGCATCCCCGACCCAGGAGGGGTACTTCACCACGCGGAAATTATGAGTGACAATATCATTGACCTCAACTGTACGCACCTTTACATTCACACGCTGGGGCATCGCCCACTGTGCGTAATCCTCCGGCTGATACTTTTCAATATCCCGCTCGTTAAAATCCAACTGATTCGTATACTTCAGAAAGACCGCAAGCTCCTTGGTATTCAGCCTGCGAACCGTCATCTCGCCTTTTCCCAGAGCATCCATCGCATCCCTGGTCTGAAGCTCCAGCTGCTTCTTATCACTCTCGAAGAGAACAATGTAATAGAAGGGCGCTATCACCTGATGATCCGAGCAGAGGCCCTCCAGCTCGGCAAGTCTGTCGTTTTCAATATCAACTCGCGCCTGCAGCTCCTCCTCGTTCATCATACCGCTCTCGTAGGATTTACGGAGCTGGTCCAGCTTTTCTCTTTCCTTTGCCAGATACTTATCATAGATGATGGGGCGCTCCAGCTTCACGATATTGGCTGCAAAGCCGACATGAATACTCCGAAGGACTCTGCCCACCCCCAGCTCGATGGAATTGTTGCGCCTGTGTTCACTGAAGAATCGGAATTCCACCGGATCGATCTCGATGACAGTGCCGTAATACTTCCCGCCATATTCGATCAGATCATCCTTGATATTGGTGAAGGCCATGACATTTTCCATAAAGTCATAGTCTGCATTGTTTGTTCGGTCCTTTTGTGCCTGCTTCTGTGCTTCCTTCTTCGCCGCACTTCTCTGTGCCCTGGCCGCCCATACGGCATCCTTTTCCTCCTGAGTTGCCGTCTTGCTCTTTAAGATGGCATTTTCCCGCTTGATCAGCTCCTTTTCGGACTGGGCTTTCTGCTTTGCATCCCCTGCCTCCTCCGTACTTGCCGCTGCCTTACCGGATTCCGCCTTCTTCTCCTTGCCCTTGGATTTGTCAGCCTCCGCCTTCCCCTTCGCCTTACCGGCATCCGCCCATTCTCCCATGACAGGTGCCGGGAAGCGGTCCAGCTTCTCTCCGGTCTTTTTCGCTTCCTTTTTGGCTGCATTGCGGTTAGCCCTTGCGAGCCAAACCGCATCCTTTTCCTCCGGAGTAGCCTTCTTGCTCTTTAAGATCTTATTCTCCAGCTTCAGGACTTCCTTCTCAGAGAGATAAACCACCTCCTGCGCTGTCCCCTCCTCCGCAGGATGTCCGTCCTCCCCGGAATAAGCCCCGCCTTCTTCCGAATCGGCATATTCCCCGTCTGCCTCCGCAGCATCCTGTCTCTTTTTGCGATATTGCTCGATATGATCCTCTTTAATGGTTCCATTGCTCTTTTTCAGGATCATCTCATCGTCATATACCTTTTCATAGCGCCTGTGATATGCCAGATGCTTGATCATGTTTAAGGCCATGATATAGTTTGGCTCCGTATCCAGACGAACGAGGAGCATTCCTCCGATGAGGAGAATTCCGATACAGATCACCAGCTTAAAGGGCAAGGAGGAAATAAGCACCAATAGCATCATTGCCACCGCAATGCCGCCGATCAGCACATCCCAGAGTGAAATCCCTTTGAACAGTTCGATTTGTACTTTTGTCTTGCCGGGTATTAATCTCATTGCACATTCCTCTTCTAAAAGTTTCGGTCGCGCATGCTATCCTTAATTTCGTTCCACTTTTTTCCGGCTTCACCGCCACCGCCTCCGCCGCCTCCGGCACCGCCGCCGCCTCCGCCGGACGATGCAGCCTGTTTAACCTTGCCAGCGGCCCACATCCCGGTCTTGACAGGCGCTTCCAGGATCTGTCCCATCATCTTAGACGCACCCTTTCCGGATTCCTGAGCCGCCATCACGGAGGCCATTCCTGCGTTGCCTGCCAGAATACCTGTGGTGATGCCGTTGGCCTTCTTTGCCGCCTGATAGCAGGACACCACCAACACAACCTTCGCCAGGAAATTCATAAAGCTGGAATCAAAGAGCACCAGCTTACTGCTCATAATCATCGGGATCACGATAAGGACAAGCCGCATGGTGACCACCGTTCCATATACACTGAAGAGCTGAACCACAAAGGCCTGTGTCCACTGCTTTCTTTTCTCGCCGTCATCCAGAGGCTCCGTTGCAAAGAAAAGCGGTCCCACAATGTACAGGAATAGCAACAGGAAAATTCTGACCGTACAACTGAACAAAATGTAATACAGGTTGATCAAGATGATAATTCCGACCAGCAGGGTAAGCAGATAGCTGTAATCCCCGGGGGCGAAGCTGAAATCCTTCTTCGCCACATCAAAGTCATACATATCCTTATACCCGTAATAGTACGCGCTTCTCAGTCCGTCCGTAAGCTCCGCATTCTTGTTGTAATCCGTATTCTTCGCCGCGTCAAAGGTTCCCAACAGGAACAGGAAACGATCCAGCGGAATCGCCTCGGTCTTTGCCTGAAATTCCCTCTTATAGCTGCTTAAGGGCCTCAGATTTCGGTTTGTCTTCAGTATGTTCATGGCGTTTTTGATGCTTGTTGCCACTCCCTCGTAATAGGTATCGACATATAAGTCTCTTCTGAGATTTGCAGAATGCGCGATCTCCTGCAGCACCGACTGCCAGGTATCGATGAGTTTTCCATCCTTCCTGGTCTCATAATAAAAGTCAAATACCCCCTGCTTTTGCAGATAATACAGATCCGGCCGGATCTCATTAAAGCAGGAATTGATATTATAAGTACTCGTGGCAGACTCACTCAGCGAATAATTGGCTATGGTATTTAAGGTCCGCCCCATGGCTGCATACTGTTCATCTGTAAATACAATGGATTCCTTCTGATCCAGCACCTCCGCATAATCGAAGATAAAGGTGATCTGCGTCATCAAAACATTTGTGAAGGTCAGGAGAATCGCCATGATCGCATTCATACTCACGATCAGCAGAAGACTCTTGGCCAGGCTCCCCAGAATGTCCCCCAGAGATCTCTGATCCTTATCCCTGCCGTCAAACATCTTCCTGGCCACAGCGATCATCGCAGCCCCAAAGGCCAGCACAACTCCAAGGAGCGCAAACCCCCAGTAGATATTATTGATCGTATGGTTTCGAAAGAAGATATCCAGAAGGTGTGTGGAATTTCCGTCATACTTCACCTCGCCCTGCCCGGAGAACACCTTAAACAGCTCATCCAGATATCCCACCAGCTTGCAGAGCCCGGCAACGATGAGATAAAAAAACCGGTAGAATACATTCTCCAGCACATATTCAAAAGCGCTTTTGAACGCATCTCCTATCATGTCTCCAAGACCCGAAAAAGCATCCCCGACATCCTCAAAGAAGCCGCCCACGTCTTCTGTGAAGAAATCGCCTACATCACTGAAAAAATCGCCTATCGCTATAGCAGAGATCCAAGTTCTCATACTTTGTTTCCCCTTATCTGTTGCACTAACCTAACCTGCCCGAGACTTATCTTACCCGCAGATGCTTTCTGTAATAAATGAATAATCCCACCACCACAAGCACCACCAGAAGGAACAGAGCGCTGAAGATCCAAGCGTTTTTGTCCAGATAGAGCAGAATGGTGAAGCGGTATGTCGTGCTGTTTCCGGCTGGATCCGTGACAGTTGCCACGTATCGGCCGCTCTGGGTGAGTACCTTGCTCAGCTTCGTGCTGTACTCCTCCCCGTTTTTTGTGAGGACCAGCGTATCCTTATCCACCTTCCCCGTGATAGCCACAGGTCCTCTGGCCTTTCCGTCCTCGTCCACTCCCTCGATCACCAGCGTTGGCGGCGTTGTATCGACATTCACATCCAGCTTGTAGGAAAGGTCCGCCTTAGAGCACTCGTAGGATACAATATAGTATCCCTCCTTCGCCATATCCACAAACCTTCTGGTGTATTCGACTTCCGTTCCGTCCAGTGTGACCCGGGTGATCCGGAAACCCTCCGGTGCCGAAAAATTCACCACCTGATTGGTATCATTGCCCACGATCATAAAGGAAAAGAGCTGAGCCGATGTCGTTTCATTAATGACCTCCACCGTATAACTGCCCAGCCGTGAGACATTACCGCCGGGGAAATCCATTACATTTCCCTCCCAGTAAAGTCTCGCCTTCACAGTCTCCGGAATCTTTACGGATACCTTCTCCTTCACGATCATGCCGTCCGCCACATTCGAATAGACGATTTCTTCTCCCACAGGATAGCCATACGCCTTATTCTCCGTATCATAAAACATATTGTCCGTGATCCAGATTTGTTTGGCCTGCTGCGCGCTTCCGGCAGAAGCCCCCTCCTCCAGCTTTTCTCCCGTAAAGGTATCCAGACGCCCGAAGTACTCATCGCCATCCGACTGCGCTGCCTGAACACGAAGCACTGCGCCGCCCTGCTCCGAAAACAGCTCTCCCGCCTTCCCGCCGGGAACAACGCCCAGGGCGGTCAGAATGATCCCCGCTGCCGCCATGGTCCTGATCCATTTTAACGCCTTTATCCTACTCATGCCTGTTCTACACTCCCCGGTCTTCCATGTGAAACCCGCTTTACGCTCCCTGATCCACATCTTCCTCATCCTCATCTTCTCCAAGCACCATCTCGTTCCGGACCGACAGATCATAGAACACCTCGTCCGCCCGGAACATATTACTCCGCAGATCTCCCAGATCCATCTGACCCATCTGATAATACTTGCAGAGATAGCTCGGCGTATATTTTGTCATCAGCGGATAGTTACCGAAGGTCACGATGATGGCATTTCCGGTGGACTCCTTATTGTTCAGCTTCTGCAGCTCCGAAGGATAGATCAGAGGTCTTACCTGCGTCTGACTGGATACACTGTAATCTCCCTCCTTGGCCCCCATGCTGGCGGAGGTGGAGGAGGTGCGCACCGTCATATTACCGCACAGCTCCGAGAACTCCTTACAGGTGCCGATATCATTCGATCCGATGAACATCTTCATACCGCAGTTGGATTTCACAATATCCGCCACCTTCTCGCCGTAAACATTGTTCAGCTGGGAATAGCTCTGCACCACCATGTTGAACCAGATCTTACGGGAACGTCCTACAGTGATCATCTTATCAAACTTCTCAATCTTAGGCATGTTACCGAACTCATCGAGGATGAAATACACATTTCTCGGCAGGGACAGATCCTCTCTGGCGGACGCCACCTTGATCAGCGCCTTGTACATACACAGGATAAACACAGCCGCCAGACCATGTCTGGTATCCTTCTCATCCGGGATCTTCATAAAGAGCGCCGTGGGCTTCTCCGCAAACTCCTCCGCCTTAATGTCCGTTGCAGAGGTCAGGCCGCAGATACCGCGGTCATTGAACATATTCAGCTTATCAAAGGTAATGGACATATAGGAGGACATGGTGGACTCCGCTGCGGAAAGCACCTGTCTGGAAAGTGTCACCGCCTGAGACAGAGGATCCCGTCCCTCAAAATACTTCTTCAAAGCCTCAAACTCGTTCTCGGAATTGGTGAGGGCCTTGTTCAGGTTGAAGAAGTTGAACTTATCCTTTGTCATCCCCAGCTCCGGATCCGCGCTGTCCTCCAGCATGGCGAGACAGGTTGCCATGATAATGGATCTGGCACCCTTCTCCCAGAGGGGATCCTTCTCATTCTCAATGGGACAGATAACCGAGATCAGGTCATTTAAGTCCTCATACATCTCATCGTAGATCTTTTGCTTTGTAACGGCAATGTCATCCTGGCAGTGGGATATATCCGCATAGGCCATCCCCCGCCACTCAGCCCAGGGCTCCCCCTCGGCCCCCTCTCCGTCCATGCGCTTCAGATCCGGGTAGTTCGCCATGGAATCCCGGTGCAGCCGGATGCCGTCGCCGGCATTTAAGAACTCCTGATACATGTCATAGATCCCCCCCAGCGGATTCCAACGGCTAGAGGTATAGGTGTCACGCAGATCCAAGAGCAATACATTATAGCCTCTGGACTGCAGGAACTTTGAATGCAGGGAAAACAGCTCTCCCTTGGGGTCCGTCATGATCATGCTGCTTCCGCCGCCGCAGGCTCCCAGAAGCTGGATCATGGGATTGATGAAGGTAGTGGTCTTACCGGAGCCGGTGGCACCGATGACCAGAGAATGTGCTCCCGGCAGGAAGTTGATATGCATCTTGCCCTTTTTATCCACAAGGGCCCGGACAGGAATACCGTCCTTTTTGACCGATCCCAGCTCCTGATAGAGATACCCCGGGAAATACTTATCCCGCTCCTTGTCCGTCAGGAACCGGCTGTTCTCCAGAGCTCCCTCTGTGCGGGCATCCATGCCCTTCTTATCCCGCATGCTCCTGGCGCTCAGGGACCGATAGTCTGTCACAAAGACCAGCAGTCCCACCACCACCACTGCAAACAGACCCTGCATCCAGGTAAGTGGCTCTATCAGCATATGCCAGTCCAAGATCAGGGGCTTTCCCGCGAACACCCCGTTCACATTGGCGAGAGCCGTCCTGACAAAAAATCCCAGCACCACGATCCCCACCAGGATCAGACCCAGATACATAAAAATTGTGCTCCATTTAATGTTTTTGATCCTCTCTGCGATTCCCTTCATGGATATCCCTCCGATCCTGCTTTGTCACTTCCGCTTCTCCGCACAGGATGCCCTTCGGCATTCTCAGTCTCAAAATTGTTATGTAAAACCCTCCGCCCCCTGTGGACCCTACGGTTTATAATCGGAATTCACTGTACACTTTCCGTTCTTGTCATAGGAGTACATCTTAATACTCTGTCCCCCGCTTCCATCCTTATTGGCAAAAGATGTTGAGGCTCCGTCCCAGGTTTTAACAACTGTGATGTTATCACCCTTGCCATAATGTACTGTTCCGTTTGTTTTAACGAGTCCAAAGCTGCTTTCCGAAGGATTTTGTACCAAAGTCCCCGCTGTGCCGGTACCCGCCCCTCCCCCGGGCCATCTGGTATTCATAAAGCTATGCTCGCCTTCGTTGCTCACGGAGTAGCCCAGGTACATTCTGGCACCCTTGTGATTCTCGATGGTGGCCTGACCATAGGTAAAATTACACTTTCCCGCCACCAGCAATCCAAAATTGATGATGGAAGAACCTGCATACATATCCAGCCAGCCGCTGTCCCCCTGTGTCCAGAGGGAGCCCTTGGGGCAGCCTGCATACACTCTGCCGCCGCTGCGGATGATCATGGCGCCCCCCTCCTTCATGACAATGCGGGAGCCCGCATCGGTGGATTCATAGGGCATGATGATCCCGCCATCCTCCACCAGGATCGTGCCATAGCACTCAATCTCACCATTCACATAAAAGGGCCCGTTCTTCACACAGAGCACCGAACCCTCCGGTATGGTCAGCTTCACTCCCTCCCTCAGGAACAGATCCCTGTCTGCCACATAGACCTGGTTTTCGCCGATGGTATAATTGGAATTGATACAGGTGTAGGTGAAGGAATTCACTTGATACATTCTGAAATATCTTCCCTCGCCACCCGATCCATAAATCTTACTACTGTCACCCATGAGATAAAATCCCCATGTCCTCTCACCATCTACTGTATAAATAAATCTAAACGCGCATTCGTAAAAGCCTGATTGTTGGCGAGTATTGGAGACTTCAAAAGGGGACAGCGAAGTGTCAGGGGCCGGATAAATCTTGTTTCCCTCCCAACTTCCTTGGATCCTCGCCGATTCACCGTTAGGACTTTTCGTCGTAAAGAAAAGAGGTTTTTTGCAAACCCACCAATCCCCAGAGCACCATCTACTGACATAAGACTTCACCCGCGAATAAAAGCCCCCCTCACTATTAAAGTGAGGCAACATTTGGGCAGCCTTGCCCACCGGCCAATTGTCCGTTCCAAGAATCTTGGAATTTGGCGCATACCAGACCCCGCCGATTTCATACATCATGAAAGTAT
>CACXDS010000273.1 GCA_902766425.1 uncultured Lachnospiraceae bacterium | reverse complement strand
GGGCGTGGTCATTTCGACAAAAGAAGAATGATCATCTCATCGATATTGCTGTTTTCCACCACGATATTCGGGTAATTCTCCAGATAAAACTGTTTCTCCTTGGTGAGACAGGTGTAGCTGAATTTATCCTTTTTGGTAGCGATCAGATATTGTTGATCCAGAGCATTATATTCCTCCTCGCTCACCTTGAGGATTCCGTATTTCCCGAGGATTGTGTCCGTATCCTCATGGAGAATGATTCTACCATTATGGATCATATAAATGTCATCGCACAGACCCTCTAGGTCGGAGGAAATATGGGAGCTGATGAGGATGGAGCGCTCGCTGTCCTCCTCCAGATAAGCCCTCAGCATATCCAGGATTTCATTGCGGGCCAGCACATCCAGGCCCGCAGTGGGCTCATCCAGAACCAGAAGCTTCGCTTTATGGCTGATGGCCACCAAAACCCGGAGCTTCGCCTTCATGCCGGTGGAAAAATCCTTCAGCTGTTTATCCATTGGGAGTCCCTGGTCCTTGCACTGTCTGGAAAACCTTTCCTCTTCAAAATTATGATAGATTTTTCGCAGAATGCCGGTAATGTCTTTTATGGTCAGCTGCTGGCTGAAGCCGGATTCGGAGAGGGCGGCGCCGAGGGCTTCCTTATCCCTGCCGGTGAAGGCGGAAGGAGTCTTTCCCAGAACCTCGATCCTGCCTCCGTCCGGTCGTACCAGACCGAGGATGGATTTAATGGTGGTGCTCTTACCGGCACCGTTTTTGCCGATGAGACCGGTTACAGTGCCGGCAGGTACCTCCAGAGAGACATCCAGAGAAAAATCCTTATAATTTTTTTGCAGATTTTGAATTTTGATCATATTTCGTTCCTTTCCAGACGAGTATTCCGATACATGCTTTCGAACGGAGTATAAAAGTCTGAGCACTGCGCATGCAGTATGCTCCTGAGCTAGAAATCCTCCAGGATGATCTCCAGGATCTCCCGGATCTCTTCGTTGCTCAGCCCCACTGTTTTTGCCTTGGAGACAGCAAGGGAAAAATCTTCCTCCACCGCTTTTTTGCGGGCTTCCACAGCCATCTGTCTGTCCATGGCGGCCACATATGTCCCTTTTCCGTGTACTGTGATCACAAAGCCCTCTTCCTCTAATTTGTCATAGGCTTTTTTGATCGTCAGGGCAGAGATCTTTAATTCATTAGAAAAGCTCCTCACGGAGGGGAGAGCCTCTCCCTCGGCCAAGCCGCCCTGTATGATCTCCTGTTTGATCTGAGCCACCAGCTGTTCATACACAGGTATCATGGAAGAATTATTGATAATGATTTGCATATTCTAGGATCCTTTCTTTTGTAAACTGCCAGTTTTACCTGCGCAAGCAAAACTTGGAACGATTCAAATTTGGAATGATTCTTGAAATGATTCCCGGTGTTTACAGTAAACAGTATATAACAGCATTTAACTGTTGTCAACTGTTATACACTGTTTATTTTAAAAAAATTATAAAAATTTTCATTCGGATCATAAAAGAGCGGGGGATCTCTCCATGTGCTCTTCTGGATAATAAGAAAGCCAAATGGGTGTCTGTGCAGGCACATTGCCCATTTGGCTTCTGATATGTTATCGAAAAGCGGTATCCTAAATCCGGGGCACCATATCCTCCACAAGCCTCGCACAGTGGGCGGCGGCAGCTTTTTCAAAGGAGGGGTAGTCCATCTCTGCGCTGTCATCCGCCTTGTCGGAGATGGCGCGGATGATCACAAAGGGAAGGCCGTTCAGGTAGGCTCCGTGGGCGATGGAGGCACCCTCCATCTCGGCGCAGTCTCCCCGGAAAAGAGAGATCAGGCGGTTTTTGACTTCCTTGGAGGCGATGAACTGATCCCCGCTGACAACGCGGCCCGTTCTTACATGAATGTCGGGATTTACCCTTTGGCAGGAGGTCATCGCCAGCTCGATCAATCCCTCATCCGCAGGGAAGTAGCTGGTGTCCAACTGAGGGACGATCCCGGGCGCATAGCCCAGAGGGGATACATCCATATCGTGATGAACCGCGTCCTTGGAGATCAGGATATCTCCGATGTCGAGAGCGGCATTCAGGGAACCGGCCACGCCGGTATTGATGACATGGGTTACCCCGAAGAGATCGGACAGAATCTGGACACAGAGAGCGGCGTTCACCTTGCCGATGCCGCAGCGCACTACAACCACATTGGCGCCGTTTAGGCCACCCTCCCAGAAATCCATACCCGCTTTCCGAGTGATCTTCGGAGTCTGCATTTTAGACTTTAATTCTTCCACCTCCAGCTCCATGGCGCCGATAATTCCAATTTTATTCATGATTGTCATCCTCTCTGTATTTCTTATGAATCAAAAAACTGGCGTCCGTCCTCGGTTACAAGCCTCTCGGACCTGGGATACTCGAAGATAGCAGGATTCTCCGCATTTTCTGCCAGATAAGCGGCAAATTTACGGGCCTGCCATTTCGCCATGGGAAGGTTATGCATCAGATAATTGCCGCAGTTCATGGCAGAAGCGCCGGGAACCTCCTCGTATCCCTCCACCGACTGAAAAGCTCTTATGAGAAGATCACAAATGTCCTTGGGCTTGTGATTCCCCTTCAGGATCAAGTAAAATCCCGTCAGGCATCCCATGGGTCCCCAGTAGATGATCTGATCCTTCCAGGCTGGGTCGTTTCTGAGGAATGTGGCAATGATATGTTCCAGGGAGTGCATGGCAGCCACATCAACGGCAGGCTCCACATTGGGTCTGGTAACTCTCACATCATAGGTGGTAACTGTCTGATCTCCAAGGGTATCCACTCTGCTGACAAAGATCCCCGGGATGATCTTGGTGTGATCAACGGAAAAGCTGGGAATTAAATCCATATCGGTATCTCCTTTCAAATGGTGATTAATAAAAGTATATACCAAAAACCGAAAAATGCAAATCCTTGTTAGATTCATTGACAATTTTGTATGCTTGGTGATAATGTATATATGATGACGATTTATGCGCTTTT
>CACXDS010000272.1 GCA_902766425.1 uncultured Lachnospiraceae bacterium | reverse complement strand
GGAAAGACCTCTGTGGTGGAGGGCCTGGCGCTTCGGATCGTCTCCGGGGATGTGCCTTTTACTGTGCAGAATAAGCGGGTTCTCACTCTGGATCTGTCCGGTATGGTGGCCGGCAGTAAATATCGGGGAGAGTTTGAGGAGAGAATCAAGAAGGTTGTCAAAGAGGTGATCGATGACGGCAATATAGTACTCTTCCTGGATGAAATCCACACCTTGATCGGCGCCGGCGGAGCGGAGGGAGCAATCGATGCCTCCAATATCCTGAAGCCATCTCTGGCGAGGGGAGAGCTTCAGCTCATCGGTGCAACCACCATTGCGGAGTATCGCAAATATGTGGAAAAGGATGCAGCCCTGGAGCGCAGATTCCAGCCCGTTAATGTGGAGGAGCCCACTGCAGATGAGGCAATCCGGATTTTGGAGGGAATCAAGGGACGCTATGAGGAGCATCATCATGTGACCATCACCACTGAGGCGGTGGAAGCGGCAGTCAAGCTCTCTGAACGCTATATCAACGACCGGAATCTGCCGGATAAGGCCATCGATCTGATCGATGAGGCGGCAGCGAGCGCAAGGCTTCATATGATGGAGATTCCGCAGAAGGAAAAGAACCTCCTCGATGAAATCAAAAAGAAGGATCTTCAGATTGAGCGCTCCATTCGGATGGAAATCTTTACTCAGGCGGCGGAGCTGAAGGCGCTGCAGAGCCAGATGCTGAAGAAATACGATAAAATGGTGGCTCAGCGGGAGGCACAGGAGCGGGAAGCACGCTACAGCGTGGGGGAGGAAGACATCGCCCGGGTGGTGGCAATGTGGACCAAGATCCCCGTCACTAAGCTGGCGGAGAAGGAGAGCGAAAAGCTCTTAAAGCTGGAAAGCATCCTTCATAAGAGAGTGATCGGGCAGGAGGAGGCCGTGGGCGCGGTAGCAAAGGCGATGCGGCGCGGCAGAGTGGGACTTAAGGATCCCAACAGACCCATCGGTTCCTTCCTCTTCCTAGGGCCTACAGGCGTGGGCAAAACGGAGTTATCCAAGGCGTTGGCGGAGGCCATGTTTGGCTCAGAGGACGCCATGATCCGGGTTGACATGTCGGAGTATATGGAGGGGCATTCGGTCTCCAAGATGATCGGTTCCCCGCCCGGATATGTGGGCTTTGACGAGGGGGGACAGCTCTCGGAGAAGGTGAGGAGAAATCCTTATTCCGTAGTGCTTTTCGACGAGATTGAGAAGGCACATCCCGATGTATTCAACATTTTGTTGCAGGTATTGGACGATGGGCATATCACGGACTCCAAGGGCAGAAAGGTCAGCTTCAAGAACACGATCCTGATCATGACCTCCAATGCGGGAGCCCAGAGGATCGTGGATCCGAAGAATCTGGGATTTGCCGCCGAGAAAAATGAAAAGAAGGATTATGACCGGATGAAATCAGCGGTGATGGATGAGGTTAAGAAGAACTTTAAGCCGGAGTTCATCAACCGTATTGACGATATCATCGTATTCCATCAGTTGAATGACGATAATATGAAGGAAATCGTGAATCTTCTCGCCAAGAATCTGACGAAGCGCTGTGAGAGTCAGATGGATATTCATCTTTCTCTGACACCTGCACTGAAAGAGCATCTGGTAAAGAAGTATTCGGACAACAAGATGGGTGCAAGGCCCTTGAAGCGTGCAATTCAGTCGGTGGTGGAGGATTCCCTGGCGGAGGAAATCCTGGCCAAAAAGGTGAAGCCCGGGGATACGGTGAGTGCGGGGTTCAAGGATGATAAGGTGACCTTCCGTGTCAAGGGTGCAAAGGCTACAGAGTGAGGATTAATGCATCACTGCGGGCTCATGAAATGACTCAAGCAGAACAAGTAAAGTAAAAGCAAAGCAACAAAATATAACAAAAAGCAAAACACCAAAAAAGCAAAAAAGCAAAGCACCAAAAACTAAAGCGAAGAGCAAAACGAGAAAACGGAGGACAAAGGTATGGCAGAGGTAAAGGAACTGATCCGCAGCGAAGAAGGAGGAGCGATCAGCTTCGGCAATTACAAGCTGAATGCAAAGGCAAAGCTGGAGGATTTTAAGCATGGCGGGGATCTGCTTAAGGTAAAGACATTTCGGGAGATCACTAAGCTGGAGAAAAACGGTGCGTTTCTCTATGAGTCCGTTCCCGGAACCAGTGTCTTGAATTTTACAGAGAAGTCAGACGGCGTTCAGTTCCAGGTGGAAGGGGATGAGGACGCTCAGATCACAATTGGTCTCATGGACGAATCGGATTACGAGGTTTTTGTGGATGGTGAGAGCATCGGCATTATGAATACCGGTCTCGGCGGCAAGGTATCCTTAAGTGTGGAGCTTGCGGCAGCGGATCAGGTGGATGTTAAGATCGTAAAGCAGTGATATTGGTGAGATAGGGGAGTCGTTGTCGGAATTATGGCAAAGGGGAAAATGACCAGCATCTTTTTCTGCCAGAGCTGTGGCTATGAATCCGCAAAGTGGATGGGACAGTGCCCGGGCTGTAAGGCGTGGAATACGATGGTGGAGGAGACCGTGGATCGGTCCGAATTGAAGAATTCCGGAGGGATCATGCGAAGGCAGAGGGAGGCTTCCGAACCCTGTGTTCTGTCTGAAGTGACCATTCGGGAGCAGGATAAGGTACTCACGGGGATTGGGGAGCTGGATAGAGTGCTGGGAGGCGGCATCGTGCAGGGCTCCATGACTCTGGTGGGCGGTGATCCCGGCATCGGAAAGTCAACTCTGCTCTTACAAGTTTGCCGTGCGGTTGCGGAAGGCGGGCACAAGGTGCTGTATATCTCCGGCGAGGAATCCCAGGTGCAGATCAAAATGAGGGCGGACAGGTTGGGGAGCTTCGGCCCCAATATGCTGCTCCTGTGTGAGACATCTCTGGATGCTATCACCGAGACAATTAAAAAAGTAAAGCCGGAGATTGTGGTCATCGACTCCATACAGACCATGTACGCCGAGAGTGTCAGCGCCGCACCGGGCAGTGTATCCCAGGTGCGTGAGGCTACGGCAGTGCTCCTGCAGCTGGCCAAGGGACTTTTGATATCCGTTTTTATTGTAGGGCATGTGACAAAGGAAGGAACAGTAGCAGGACCGAGGGTTCTGGAGCATATGGTGGATACCGTCCTTTATTTTGAAGGAGATCGGCATGCATCCTATCGTATACTGCGGGGGGTAAAGAACCGTTTTGGCTCCACCAATGAGATCGGTGTCTTTGAGATGCGGGAAAACGGACTGATGGAGGTGCAGAATCCTTCGGAGTATATGCTCTCGGGGCGCCCGGAGAACGCCAGCGGATCGGTTGTGACCTGCTCCATGGAAGGCACCAGGCCCTTGCTGATCGAAATCCAGGGACTTGTCTGTCACAGTAATTTCGGAATCCCCAGGCGTCAGACCACAGGCACGGATTTCAACCGGGTAAATCTCCTGATGGCAGTTCTGGAAAAGCGATCCGGAATTCAGCTCTCGGGATGTGACGCATATGTCAATATCACGGGGGGCTTGAAGGTGATGGAGCCGGCCATAGATCTTGCCATTGTGCTTGCCATTGTCTCCAGCTTTTGGAACAGGGCACTACCCTCCAAGCTCATTGCTTTTGGCGAGGTGGGCCTTAGCGGCGAGGTGCGGGCAGTGAGCCAGGCGGGACAGAGAGTGCAGGAGGCGGAAAAGCTGGGCTTTGAGATCTGTCTGCTTCCCAAAGTCAATTTGAGCGATTGTCGTCCGGAGCAGCCGGGGAAGGGAAAGATTAAGGTGATCGGCATCAGCACCGTGCAGGACGCTCTGGATTATTGCAGAGATTGACAGAAAGAATTGTTATTTTGAGGGAAATATGATAAAATTATGATAGGTATTGAAGTGAAAAGGGGGTGAACGCATGAAATACGAAGATATTGTATATGCAGTCAGGAAAACATTTGAAAATGCGGATGCGAGAGCGGTTTTTGAGCATGTTGCCATTCAGGTCAATATCGAGGGCGAGGGAGAAGGAATCTTCTACTTCGAAGTGGCCGAGCGGCACATCTGCGTAGAACCCTATGATTATTATGACCGGGATATTTTGATGATCACAACAGGGCAGGTGCTTCTGGAGCTGTGCGATAAGAAGTATAGCATGCGTCGCGCGATCGAGGAGGGAAAGATCCGGGTGATGGGGGACGAGCGTAAGTTGCGGCTTTGCCTGGAGAACATTAAAGTTCCTTGATTTTTCTTTTTCGCTATTCAGGTTGATTTTCGGGGGAGGAAGAGATATGTTGCGGTATTATCCACAATATTGCTTATCAGCATTTGTCGCCACCGCGATCCTCTTTGTGATGTATTTCATGAAGCGGAATTTCCGGACCCGTAAGAATCGGATTTTTCTTATCATGCTGACAGATAATCTGCTTGCCAGCGGGATCAATATTACCACCTTTTATGTGATCTCCTTTCCGGAAAGGTATCCGCTGTGGGCAGATTATCTGAGCAATCTGGTCTATCTAAGTATTTATAATCTAATGGCTGTATTATTCCTGCTCTATGTGGATTCTGCCACTAAGATTCCGCATATGAAGCTTCCTGTCAGGATCATTGCCGGAATCATCGCCTGCTATGATCTTCTGATCATCTGGACAACCCCCTTTACACATCTGGTCAGTTATTTCGATGAAGAATTAAACTATCGGCACGGTCCTCTGATGGTGAGCCTGTATGTGACTGCGTTTATCGCAGTATTCACCGCCAATATCATGTTTTTGCGGATGCGCAAGAGCTTTAATTCATATCAGGTGTTTTCTATCACCTGCTTTGTGTTTGGTATCTTTGGAAGTGTGATGTTCCAGGCCTTTCATCCCAAGCATGTCATCTCGAATTTTGCCTGCGCCATGGCTTTGTTTTTTCTTTATACGGCCTTTGAGAATCAGGCGTATTATCTGTATGGAGATACGCCCTGCTACAACAAAAAAGCTTTTATCCGCACCATTCACCGAATGAAGAAGCTGGAAAAGCCTTACGGAGTTCTGGCAGTTAAGATCGAGGAATTTGAAAATTGCATTCACGCTCTGGGCAGGGTGGGAGCGGAGCAGCTTCCGGAGCGTATTGCGGAGCGGATCAGCCTGGAATTCGGTAAGATGGCCTATTGCATCGATGGCGATACCTTTGCTCTGGTGGCGGAGGAGGATTTGAGAGGGGAGCTGCTGGCGCAAAGACTGGAGAATTGTTTTGACGAGCCCTTTATGCTGAAGGTGGAGGATCGGGTTCTGACAGCAAAGATCAAGCCTGTCATGACTTGGATCCCGGTTTCTTCCGTTGATATCGAAGGCTTTGAGATGGCTGAGGTATTGCAGGGGCTGGATGACAGTATTTCCGATGGACTGATGGTGGTGGATGATGCCTGGAAGTGGATCCAGCCGGTCAGACGGGAAAAGGAAGTGCTGGGGATTCTGGACAGAGCCATCAGAAATCAGTCCTTTGAGGTGTATTATCAGCCCATTCACGAGGTGATGTCCGGTAAATTCCTTTGTGCAGAGGCTCTGGTGCGGCTGAAGGATGATAACGGGAAATTCATCAGTCCCGAGGAATTTATCCCAATCGCGGAGAAGAATGGCAGGATCAGCGATATCGGAAACTTTGTATTTCGGGAGGTGTGCCGTTTCATCAGCGAGAGTGAGCTGATCGAGCATGGAGTTTCCTACATAGAACTGAATCTTTCTCCGGCGCAGTGCAGGCAGAGGGATCTGGCGGAGCAGTTCTTAAAGGTGATGGAGGAGTATCACATTGCACCTCATCGGATCAATCTGGAAATTACGGAGACGGCTGAGATGCAGAGTCTGGGGATGAGTAAGCTCCACGAGATCATGAAGACCCTCCATGATCACGGCGTAACCTTTTCATTGGATGATTTCGGCTCCGGCTTTGCAGCGCTGAATTATCTCATAAGTCTGCCCGTGGATATCGTAAAGATCGATAAGAGTATTCTTTGGCAGGCTATGAAGGACGAAAAATCCAAGACCATTCTGAAGCACACCATGATCATGATCAAGGAGATCGGCAAGAGCATCGTGGTGGAAGGCGTGGAGACAGAAGAAATGGCGGAGATCCTTCGCAACTTCGGATGCGATTATATGCAGGGCTATCTCTATTCCAAGCCCATCACCGGAAAGGAGTATCTGGAGTTTTTGAAGAGGGAAAAGAATAGCGGACTTTCTGTAAAAGAAGTAGAAAACCTTAGAAATCTTCAATTGGTTTAGGGAATAAACCACAATATGAGGCCATGGCAAATGCTATGGCTTTTTTTGATGGAACGAGTCCTTTTTTGTTTGAAATGATTTGCAACGATTACAGAATTGTTGCAAACTTAATGAAACGATTCAATAATCGTTGCAAATATTTTGAAACGAAACGATCATTTTATAAAAAAACGAAACGAAAACAATTGCACTTAATCCATTTAAGGTATATTATGTAAACAAGGGAGGATGAGCCATGAGAGAATCAAAGAAACTAGAATTCAAGGAAAAAGTCACAAAAACCTTTTTG
>CACXDS010000271.1 GCA_902766425.1 uncultured Lachnospiraceae bacterium | reverse complement strand
TGGCGGAGGATCCTTTTTATCGAAGCGCTCTGCCGGATTATGACTGGGAGCGGCATATCGTGACCTGTTACATTTATCTCCTGACAACAAATGTGGGAGAGACAGAATCCGCACTGGCCAGGGAGCTGGTGACATACTGTGACAGACTGGATGAATTCGGAAGGGCAAAGCCGGAGAGACTATATGCTCTTTTCCCGCCCGGATTTCTGGATGTCCTCACCCGGTATATCCGCTATAAGGCCGGGGTTATTTCGCGGGAGGATTATCTGGAACATCTTTACCGTTTATGGCGGGAGGCCGATCGGGAGGAATTCGGTAAGGAGGGCGGGGATAATGTGGTCACTGCCAGCGCCTATATTGAGACTGCCATGGACGGACGCCTGACGGAAGAGATCAAGAAGAATATCAGGGATATGTATCGCAGCGTTACTCTGTATGCCTTCCGCATTCCGAAGCTGGACTGGATCTCCAGTATTCTGGGAATGTATTCCGATTTCTTTCTGGGCTTTCAGGAGATCCCCGGCGGAATGGGTTTTGAGGAATTCGGGCTGAAGATGCTGGCGGCCTTTCATCCGCCCACATACATACATTCCAACATGGTAGCGAAGCTCTCCCTGTGTCTTGCGGAGTATCTGATCGACCGTGCGCCGGAGAGATTTGTGGGAATCCGGGACTGCAACACGGTGGAGGAGGTGAACCGGGGCAGGAAAACCATTCTGGATTATGTCTATCATGCGGCGCTCTGCCATGATTTTGGAAAGCTGCTGATCATCGATACCGTATTTATCTATGGCAGGAAGCTCTTAGACATGGAGATGCCCATTATCAGATCCCATGCGCTGATGGGAGCCAGGATCCTGGAGAGAAATGAAAGCACGAAGGAATACGCGGATGTGGCGAAGGGGCATCATATGTGGTATGACGGGAGCGGAGGATATCCCCAGCCCTTCGACAAGGAAAAGAGCCTCTACCATACGGTTATAGATATTGTGGCCTGTGCGGACTGCATGGATGCGGCCACAGATTTAGTGGGAAGAAGCTACAACAGGGGAAAATCCCTGGAGGAGTATATCGCTGAGGTGACAGAGAGCTCCGGCACCCGCTATGCACCTTATCTGGCGGAGCTTTTGCAGGAGCCGGAGGTGAAAAAGGATCTGGAGTTCCTGTTGGATCAAGGACGCAAGAGTGTCTACGAGGAGACCTACACGCTACTGAGGGTGTTGCAGACCGAGGATGTGCGAGCCTGATCGCAGGAATCAAAGATAAATGATATGAGGGAGGATGAGAAAATGGAAAACGAGAAAAACAAAGAAGAGAAGTCAAAGAAGAGCTGGACGGATTTCTTTCTGGTGCCGCTTGTGCTTGTGTTTTTGCTTATGCTGGGCGGCTCCGTGGTGGGGGAACTCCTTTGCTTGCTCCGCCGGGTATTCCTGCCGGAGGTCACCCCCTTTTGGGAGATCTTTGACATGTATTTCACCTTCACCGGTATCTGGATCGTGACTTTGCTCTATCTGGTCCTGACTAAGAAGAACAAGCCGATCCTCAAAGCTCTGGGAACAAAAATGAAGGGTAATAATATAAAGCTGCTTTTTCTGGGATTTCTGATCGGGTTTGGCACAAATGCCATTTGTATTCTGGCCGCATGGCTGCATGGGGATATTTATCTGTATTATGACTCCTTCCCCGTGATCAAAATGCTGGCGCTCTTTATCGTGGTATTTATCCAGTCGTCGGCGGAGGAGCTCTTGTGCCGCGGCGTTCTCTATCAGCGTCTGCGGAAGGGATATAAGCATCCGGCAGTGGCAATCATCGGAAATGCTGTTTTGTTCTCCGCATTGCATCTGGGAAATCCCGGCGTGACGCCTCTGGCTCTGATCAACATTGTGGTCGTAGGTATCATGTTCTCTCTGATGACCTATTATTTTGACAGCATCTGGTGCGCCATGGCCGCTCACGCCGCGTGGAATTATAACCAGAATATTATTTTCGGCCTTCCCAACAGCGGAGCGGTCTCTCCTGTATCGATCCTGAAGCTGGATGCCACCACAGCGGTGGACAGCTTTGCTTATAATGTGGGCTTTGGCGTGGAGGGAACCGTCTTTGCCTGCGTTATACTTGTCGCCGGATCGCTGATCATCTGGCTGATCGGGCATAAGAAGGGGATGAAGCCCACGGAGGTCATGATCAACTCGTGATCCGGCTTATTCCCAAACTTCAATGGGAGTTGCCTGATAAACATAGATCATGGCGTCGTATTTCTCCATGGGGACATGGGTTAACTGATGACATTTCTTTACAAACTTGTATAAGAAACTGTATTGTTCGCCCAGACTGCCCATGGAGACTTTGCTCCGGATCGCTTTCCCTAGCTCGCTGTCTGCCTCTACCCTGGCAAAATCCAGATAATATTGGTTTTCCGGAAGATTCTTTACCTGATAAGCCAGCTTATCATCGGAGCAGAGATGAAGGATATCCCGGCTTCCCTCTGAGCCGCGGATATTGTCATCTGTGATATAATAATCCGTCCCAATGGTAAAGTATGCGTCGCCGTACTCTTCCTGAAGGAAAACGCCGAGGAAGGTAAAGGCGGTGGCTTGGATCTGCGACATATGATCGTTGTGACAGCTGATCATCAGCGCACTGTTATGCTCTTTTTCTTCAAGCTCCAGAGCCCGGGAAACATTGTCCTTCATCCTCTCATCGCGATACTTGTGAGAGTAATTCTCCGTCTCGCGGTAATGCAGGTAATACTCGAGGTTGACTGCGGCCTGCGCAAAGGTTTCATAGGCGTCCGTTCCCAGGATTTTCTGATATTCGTCCTTATAGTCTTGTATGTCCGCCTTCATCTCTTTTATGAAATCTAAAATCTCATTTACCTTTGAAGGCTCATACTGATCCTCCTCGGAGCCGAACCACTGATCGATTTTGGCAGAGTATTCCCGGGGATCGCCGACCTTCCGGTAGCCCTCCTTCAAAAGCTTGATACATCTGGTGTTATACTGAATATCCATGCCGTATATGCGGACCTTATCGTCCTCGTCCGCTTTTGCGTTGTATTCTCTCATCCAGGAAATCAGCTCCGCCATCTGATCGGTGCGGTAAATCTTGTAGCCAAGAAGCTGCACGACCTCCCTTAGGTCTCCCTCCCCGCCCTGTACATATTCATTGACCAGAGCGCAACCGCCCATGTCGCCCTCTAAGACAAAGGCTCTCACATTGGTCGTCTCCACCAGATGCTTAAATACTTCCAGCTTGAGCTGCTGAAACTCTTTATTTCCATGGGTTGCCTCGCCCAGAGCAACAATCCTTGTTCCTTCCGGAATCCGAATGCCGCTCAGATCCGTCACTGCCTCGGCAAAGCCTTCGATCCTGCCGGGCCTTAGGATGGTGGGGAATGCTCCCACATAGATCAGCGCCGCGAGGATTAGTGCAAGAGTGATCCCACGGCTTACCCATTTATTTTTCTTTTTCTTTTCTTTGTCTCTTTTATCTGACATTTTCTTCTCCTTATCCTGCTTTTCCATGGCATGCTCTCCTTTGAACAAAAATCTTTTTTACATTACTGAGCTTAGCATTTTGGGAATCAGGAAACCATGGATGGAGCTTACGATAAGCTTACGATTTCGTAAGGTTTCAAGGATTATGATCTGTCAAAAAAGGCAAACCATGAAATGGCTAGAGGACGATGTGTGTATTGAAGTAGTTTTCATGTTATCCCAGTCCTTTTAAGCATTTCTTTTTCATTTCAAAATTCCTTTTTACTGCCAGCTTTTTGTCGTATGTATCCACTATATATGTAAATACATGTGGTTTCAAGGCTTTTGGGGAAAGTTGGCAAGGATTATGGAGGATATGGCAATATCCAAGGCATTTTGAACGATGAATTTGGATAATGTGCGAATGTTATGGTTTTCAAAATGAAAAACGGCGAGTATACTATAAATTAGGGTTTGCAGTTTCCGTAAAAGGAGCATGCAAAAACTGATTTGAAACTGGCAACTGGTGGCACTAGTAGAAAAGAGGAGAAGGTTATGGAGTACAATTTTAGGTTTCCAAAGGATCTGTATGCGGATGTCAGGATTGAGGAAAATGAGAGCTTTTGGCTTGGCATGGAAAACGGGGAGCTCAAAAATGACGGGGAGTCTGCAGAGATTGGCGCGATGGTGCGCGTCTTTGACGGTGATTTGTGGTATACGGCCACGACGAATTCCTTAGAGGAAATTCAGGGTCAGCTGGATGCGTTGGCATGGATGGCAACGCCGAATCCGCAGATTGCAGACAATGAGATTGTAAAGGAATTTGAGGTTCATCAGGAGGAGCGGTACTTATACAGCGGGGAGAATGACCTGAGGAAGGTCAGCCGCGCCAGGTGGATGGAAATCATGGACGGGTACGTGGCAAAATGCGCAGATCCCGGGGATCCTGATGTGAGCTTTTGGTTTTGCGGGGTGAGCGGCAGGCATATAATCAAGCGCTTTTACAGCAGTAAGGGTGCGAAAATCGCGTGGGACAGGCAGCAGTGCAATTTGAACTTTTTCTATGGCTTTACCGTGAATGGCGTGACGAATTACGGCGGTAAGGGATATACGACCATGACCGTACCCGAGCTCCTTG
>CACXDS010000270.1 GCA_902766425.1 uncultured Lachnospiraceae bacterium | reverse complement strand
GTTAAGCTGATCGTTTCCAAGATGGCTGACGCAGTGATCGAGGCAAATCAGGGCGAGACCGTTTATGATGCTGAGGCTGTTGAGACCGAAGCTACCGACATCGAGGAAGTAGCAGAGCAGCAGTAAGCTGGATCATAAGCAATATGCCGGATCGTAAGCAATTTGCTGGATCGTAGATTAGATGGAGCATAGATTAGGAAAGGTGGATAAATAAATGGCAGAGATTACCGCATCCATGGTAAAAGAGTTGCGTGAACAGACCGGCGCCGGCATGATGGATTGTAAGAAGGCGCTTACCAAGACAAACGGAAATTTTGAAGAGGCTGTCGAAGAGCTGAGAAAGAGCGGCGCTGCTAAGGCTGAGAAGAAAGCCAGCCGTATCGCTGCAGAGGGTATTACCCGCGTCGCTGTAGATGGGGACAAGGTTGCAGCAGTTGTAGAGGTTAACTCCGAGACTGATTTTGTGGCTAAGAATGAGAAATTCCAGAACTATGTTGCACTGGTTGCAAAGCAGGCTGTGAAGTCCAATGCGAAGACCATGGATGAGTTCATGGCAGAGCCCTGGATCGAGGATGCTTCCAAGACCGTAAATGAGGTTCTTGTAGAGATGATCGCAGTGATCGGAGAGAAGCTGAGCATTCGTCGTTTCGAGAAGGTTGAAGCTGCTAATGGCTGTGTTGTGACTTATGTACATGGCGGCGGAAGAATTTCCGTAGTGGTTGAGGCTGACTGTGCTAATGTAAATGATGCAGTGAAGGAGGCTCTTACCAATATCGCAATGCAGATTGCAGCAATGAATCCCCAGTATATCAGCAGAAATGATATCTCCGCTGATGAGATGGCTAAGCTTCGTGAGATCACCATTGACAGTGCATTGAATGATCCCGCATCTCTTCCCAAGCCCATCCTTCAGAAGCTGATCGACAAGGCTGTAAATGAGAAGGCATGGAGCGATGAGGATATCGCAACCTATCAGGAGCAGAAGAACAACATGAACTATCTGTTCAACTTCCTCTCCAAGGAAGCAGCAGCTACGCTTGCCAGATTCGCTATGGAGGGCAAGGAGGCATATGTTGCCGATAAGATCTTCTCCGGACTGGTGGAAGGCCGTATCTCCAAGCAGATCAAGGAGATCTGCCTGATGGAGCAGGTATATGTTAAGGCAGAGGATGGTAAGCAGAGTGTTGAAGCATATCTGAAGACCGTTGCTTCTGATCTGAAGGTGAAGAAGTTCGTTCGTTATGAGACTGGTGAGGGCCTTGAGAAGAAGAACGAGGACTTTGCTGCAGAGGTTGCTGCACAGCTGAACGGCTAATACATGCAGGGAATGCTCATGCAGACATTGCAATAATAAAGCTAAAAAGAAAACCCTTGACTTTGATTATCGCTTTCACGAAGGCGGATCAGTCAAGGGTTTTTGTTTGCTTCTATCGGTTTCCGGCAGACTATAAGCGGCTCCCTAAAAGATTGTACCGGAAACCAATATCCATGTCTTGAACCATTTCAGATACTTAACGGCAAAGGCCAGTTCCACAGGTTCTCCGGAAAGTACGGGATAAAAGAGGAGGAAGAGTCCGAATACAAGCGTTGCATAAAGCAGGATGGATCCCTTGTAAAGCTTTGGAGGAACTGCTTCCTTGAAATTGCGAAGGCCATACCCGATCATCAATACCAGGAAGAGAACACTGGGAAAATAATGATAGATAAAGGTCAATCTGGTGACGAAGAACCAGGGGAGATATTGGGCAAAATAGGAGATGACGAGGAAAAGTGCCCGTCTGTCTCTTTTTCGGATCACAAGATAGATCATGTAGAGTAGGGCAGGCAGACCGACCCACCAGACAAGGGGATTGCCAAAAGCGGAGATACCTTCCCGATAGCCGTTTTCCAGTACACCGGAGTAATACCAGATGGGGCGGATGATGAGAGGCCATTCATAAAAGGGGGAGGAAAAATAATGGGTGGCTTCCAGGGTACTATGGTAGGAATACATGGTTTTTTGATTGTCGATGGCCCGACGGAGCAGGGAATGTCCTGTATCATCCCGGAAGGGGAGATAGCTGGCCAGATAAATTCCAATCGGGATCAGTACAAAAAACAGGATGCAGAAGAAAATGATCTTCCTTGTCTTTTTG
Organism: uncultured Lachnospiraceae bacterium; assembly: GCA_902766425.1. GTDB lineage: Bacteria > Bacillota > Clostridia > Lachnospirales > Lachnospiraceae > Acetatifactor. Next base: position 9,453 of record CACXDS010000270.1, on the reverse strand, counting down.
GAAAAGACCTTAAGAGCATCCACACTTCCTCTCTGGATCGCCTTCTTCTGTCTTTGGTATAACAGAAGCAGATGCCCGAAGAAGAGAATCCCCATTCCCAAGCCGGCATAAACACCGGTCCATTTACAGGCGACTCCCAACCCCATGGAAATGCCACAGAGTCCCAGAGGAAGACATAGATTGCTCACTTTTGTGAAGCCATAGTCCAGGGTGAGAAAATAAAACAAAAAGTAATACATGCACAGAATAAAAAAGACGACATATACATCAATGGTGGCTATTCTTGTCTGCGTAAAATGCATAAAGTCGAAAGCAAAGATAAAGGTGGTAAGCGCTGTGGAGGCACAATCCCCGGTGAGCCTTTTGGCAAAGAGATAGAGCATAGGAAGCATGAGTAGTCCAAAGATGGTCCCGACAATACGCCAGCCGAAGGGATTCATGCCAAAGAGCAGTACACCGATGGAAATCAAGATTTTGCCAAGGGGGGGATGGGTGTTTTCATAGCTTCGCAGGCCATGCAGATATTCATAAGCAGTTCTCCCGTGGTAAATCTCGTCAAAATACATACTGTTTCTGAAACTGATTCTTTCCGGAAACAATTCCTGTTCGTCAAACAGCGCAGAATAATCGGATGCGTTCAAGGGGAGAATGATTTCCCCCGATTCATTGAAAAATACAAGCTCGATAATATTGGCGCGGCCCGATTGTGGCGTCATGGAGACAAAACTGCCGGGAGCCGAAAGCTCTCTGGTCTGCCAGGTGAAAACCTGATCCAGGGTACAGACAGTGCTGCTCCAGTCACTTTTATTATCGGCATTCGTACTGATCAGCAGCGTGCGATTATGCTCAGGTGCAATGTAATAAAAGAAGGATACCACCTTTTGGCCCTCAGGAAATTGCAGGCTGATAGTCTGACCTTTTTCGACGGAAAGCAGGGATTCCGGAGCTGTTCGATCCCCCAGATTGCGAAAAGCAAAAACAGAGTATAGGATCATAATAAAAACAAGATATAGCAGATCTTTCCTGGTCAGACGCATATCGGCTCCGGAAATGCGAAGAGGGGAAGCTGCTTCGCGGATAGTGGAGTTGCTTGGCATTCTGTCCAACACCCTTCCCGTGACCAGGCGGATGAGTAATAAATAGAAAAGAAGAGTGGCTAAGGTCATCAGAATTCCGGTGATCAGCAGTACCGGGGCATCGGAATGAAAATCGGAAGGATCATAGTACAGCAGAACATGAGCGCAGTTGAAATAGTGCAGCCCTGTTAGAAAAACATGAACCAAGGGGAAAAATAGTCGTAGTTCCCAGGTTAGCAGCTCAGAAAAGCCCTCTTCTCTTTTGGAGACAGGCATGGAGCTCAATTGCCTGGAGCAGAGCCCGGCAAAGGAGAGCGGCAGGAGAGCTAAAATGGGATAGAGATATCGCTCGTGCATCCTGACGGAGAAAGTGAATACGGTTATGATCAGAAAGGCACCGACAAGAGCGTGTTTTTGATGGATATTGCCGAGACGAAGTCCCAGAACGATACTCAGACCGGCAGCCAATACAATGGCGATAAATCCCCAGGTGGAGGCGGGCATGCCCATGAATACTGTGGATTGGTAATGCCAGTTCAGCCCAACCCCCGCCCAGAAGTTATAAGCATTCACGGATGCATAGGGGTAGGAGGTCAGTGTGTCAAGATACTGGGGAAGCACATTTTCCATGCCAAAGGGCGATGCGATCAGGATGACCAGAATCAATGTGAGCAGGGCGTAGCTCAAGGCCTTTGTGAGCATATGGAGGGAAAAGCTTCCACGGAAAACATATTGAATGAATCCCACCAATAAAACAGGAGTAAAAATAAGCATTTGAGGCTTCAGTAAGACTCCCAGTCCAAAGAAAAGCATGGCAGGCAAAAGGTTCTGCTTTTCTAAAAACAGGCAGACAAGGAGCAGAAACAGAGTAAATACGGAGTCAACCTGTCCCCATAGGCAGCTGTTTAGTATTACAACAGGCTGAAAGAGAAAAAGACAGGTGAGACAGAGGGAGGACTTTATTCCTACCAAACGATTGCAGGTTCTATAGATCAGGTAAGCTATGGCAAGATCAGCCAAAATAGCCGGGGATTTTAAGACCACCAGGTGTACGGGAGAGAAGGTTGTCAGTCGAAAAAGTTTTTTGATCAGTCCTAACAGATATAATACATAAAGATATAGGGGAGGATAATCGGAAAAATAATCTTTTGCATAGAAACCGGAGGGACCAAGCTCCACCATTCGGTCTGACCAGGCGGCGAAGCAATTGATATCTGCACCAAATCCCAAAAAGCTCCCGGCAAGTATGACACGAAAAACAAGCCCCAGCGTAAAAAGCAGGAATGGGGTGAATTTTCCTATTGTGATACTGGAATCATTGGATTTCGGCATTGCCACCTTCCAAAAGGTCAAAGTGATAATAAAACTCATAACCAGCCAAATATGTAAAGAATTCATGGAAGATCCTCAACTTTTTTTGATTTCAGTGACTTTTCAGGATAATGATATTTTGTTATAATATATAGTCAGGCGCATAAACGAAGGCATCCTCCCAATCTGCGCAATGCGCAAATCGGGTTCTCCTTCTGCTTATTATATCAGATTTGGAGATAAATGAAAGACATAATAAATAAAATGTAACTCATATAAATTGCTTCGGGTGAAGCCGGCATGAGCAAACGGGATAACAGGAAAAAAGAATGAATGAATTTGTATGCTTTGAAAAGGTGAAAAAGATTTATCGCAGCGGTGAAGTGGAAATTGAGGCGCTACGGGATGTGAATTTTGTGGTGGAGCGGGGGGAATTCTGTGTGATCGTAGGCGCATCGGGTGCAGGAAAGACAACTATCCTGAATATTCTGGGAGGAATGGATACCCTTACCTCGGGAAGGGTTCTTTTGGATGGGCAGGATATATCTCACTTTTCCAAAAGGAGATTGACAGAATACCGACATTATGATGTGGGCTTTGTCTTTCAGTTTTATAATCTGGTTCAAAACTTAACCGCGCTGGAGAATGTGGAGTTGGCGGCCCAGATCTGTAAAAATCCCCTGGATGCCGGAATGGTATTGGACGAAGTGGGGCTGTCGGACAGAAAGGCTAATTTCCCGGCACAGCTATCCGGCGGCGAGCAGCAAAGGGTTGCCATAGCAAGGGCGCTGGCAAAGAATCCAAAGCTCCTGCTCTGTGATGAGCCTACGGGAGCATTGGACTATCAGACTGGAAAGGCAGTGTTAAAGCTGCTGCAATCCACCTGCAGAGAAACAGGGAAGACGGTCATTGTGATCACGCACAACTCTGCGCTTTGTGCCATGGCGGATCGTATCATTACAGTAAAGAGCGGTACTGTAGTGGATATGAAAAAGAATGCAAATCCCATGGATGTGGCGGATATTGAGTGGTAGGAGAGATACAGATGAAGCGTTCCATGATTTGGAAAACAACTCTACGGGAGATCAAGGGGAGTCTGGGGCGATTTCTGGCTATTTTTGCCATTGTTGCCCTGGGTGTTGGGCTTTTTGCCGGGTTGAAGATCACAAAAGCAGATTTTCTCAGGTCCATGAAAAGCTATTTTGAACAACAGGATTTTTATGATTATCGCATACTTGGCACTCTGGGCTTTTCCGAGGAGCAGGTGCGGCTATTGGCTTCGCAGAGAGATGTGCTGGCTGCGGAGGGGGCTGTTTCTCTGGACATGTATTATGATCAGAAGGAAGTGCAGAGTGTGGGGAGATTCCATTCTTTGACCGGACAGGTGAACCGGATTTTGCTGGTTCACGGAAGAATGCCGGAAAAGGAGGGAGAGATTCTGGCCGACTCTATGAAATATGGCCCGTCCGATCTGGGAAAAAGGATCACACTCAGTGCGGAGAATGAGGAAAACGCACTGGCGCAGTTTAAAACGGATACATTTGAAATCGTGGGTATTATCAAATCCCCCCTGTACATCCAGTATGACAGAGGAAATACCTCTCTGGGGGATGGAACAGTGGAGGCATATTTTTATCTGCCCGTCACTTCTTTTGATCTGGATTATTATACGGAAATCTATGTGAAATTCCGTCAGAATTTTGAACTCTATTCCGATAAGTACGAAGAGTTTTTGGAAGGCAAGGATGCGGAATGGGAGGAATTGGTGAAGCAGGCGGGGCATAGCCGTTTTCTGGAACTGCCTCAGATCCTTGAAAAAGCAAGGAAGGAACTGGAGGAAAAAAGAGGAGAAGCCTGGGATGAGCTGGAGGAGGCCAGAATAAAGCTGGAAGACGCTAAGGCGGAGCTTACGGAGGGAGAGAAAAAGCTTTCCGAGGGAAAAGAGGAGCTGGAAAAAGGGCATAAGGATCTGGAAAAGGCGAAGCAGGAGCTGGAGGATGGCAAAAGACTCATTGACGAGAAGGAACCTGAGCTGGAAAAAGGTAAGCAGGAGCTGGAGGAGGCAGAGAAGCTGATCGCAGACAGTGAGGCAGCCCTAAAGGAGAAGGAGGCGGAATACGAGCAGGGAAAAAAGACCTTGGATGCATCCAAAATGACACTTCAGCTGGGGGAGATGCAGTATAAGCTCACCATGGAAGGCCTGATTTCGGAGCAAAAAACACTGGATACTGCCAATAAGCAATTGGAGGATCGAATGAAGAGAGTGAAGGCTTTGGAGGAGTTTTCAGAAGGCTATGGTTCGTCCGATTCTCTTGCAGCGCAGATCAAGGAGGAGAAGGAGAAGCTCCGCAAGGAAAGCGAGGAGCTTAAGAAAAAAACGGAGGATCTGCATAATAGATACCTGGAGTGTCTTGCTCTGGAGGAGCAGGTGAATCAGGGCAGAAAGGATTATAATGCTGCCGTAAAACAGCTGGAGGAGGGGGAAAAGGCTCTGGAAGAGGGAAGAGCCAGACTACTTCGGGGAAAGCAGGAGGTACTGGAGTCCACTGCAAAGCTAAAGCAGGGAGAGGCGGAGCTTCGGGAGGCCAAAAGCAAGATACATAGTGGCGAAAAGGAGATTTCCGAAGGTGAGAAGACCCTGGCTGAAAAAGAAAAGGAGTGGGAACAGGGCAAAACCGATCTGGAACAGGGAAGAGAGGAATGGAAGAAGGGGGAAGAGGAATACGGGGATGCTCTGGCAGAGTTTGAAGCACAGATCGGCAGAGCAGAGGAGGAGATTCAAAAAAAACAGGAGCAATATGACAGGGGAGAGGAGCCGGAGGGATATCTGCTTGGCAGGGATACCAATATCGGTTATGTATTTTTTGAGAATGATTCCGCTATTGTGGAGGGAATCGCCAATGTATTTCCTGTCTTTTTCTTCCTTGTGGCTGCACTTGTCTGCGTCACTACCATGAATCGCATGGTGGAGGAGCAGCGTACTCAGATCGGAATCCTGAAGGCTTTGGGATATTCTGACGGAAGGATCATGTTTAAGTTTATTTTTTATTCCGGGCTGGCTGCTCTGTTGGGGTGTGTTTTCGGGTATTTCAGCGGGACCATACTGTTTCCCTATATTATCTGGACGGTCTATGGCATTATGTATAAGGCCGGGCCCATTGCGTTTACCTTCAGTCCTGTACTTTTCGGTGTTTCGTTGGCGGTATCCCTTCTTTGCAGTGTGGGTACCACCTATTTTTCCTGCGGGAGGGAATTGACGAGCCAGGCTGCCAGTCTGATGCGCCCCAGGACCCCCAAGGCCGGAAAACGAGTTTTTCTGGAATATATGCCCTTTGTCTGGAAGAGACTGAGCTTTCTCAGAAAGGTTGCCGTGCGCAATATCATGCGGTATAAAAAAAGGCTTTTTATGATGGTACTGGGCATAGGCGGATGTACCGGACTGTTGGTCACGGGCTTTGGCATTAAGGATTCCATCGTCGGTGTGGCTGCCGCTCAATATAAGGAGGTTATGAGCTTTGACCTGGATATTAAGCTGCAAAGAGAGTTGGATGACAAATTTCTGTCAAAGCTGAATAAACTTCGTGAAAAGGGGCTGGAGGATTATCTTCCCTACCAGGAGAATACACTTGAGCTTGTGGGCAGGGAGGGGCAAAAGAATGTGACAGTGATCACCTTCCCGAAGAAGCTGGCAGAGGAAAAGCTGCACACCTATCTGAGTATGAAAACGGAGAAGGGTGAAAGCATCCCCGTACCCGGACCGGGGGAGATCATTCTCACGGACAAGATCGCCAGACAGTTGCAGATCAAGGTGGGTGACCGGATTTCACTAAGGGATGACAAAAGACAGGAAAAATCCTATACGGTCTTGGGGATCATGGAGAATCATATCTTTAATTATGCCTTTCTGGTGCAGGAGGAATGTCATCCCAAGGCACTATATGTCAAAGCGCAGGAGGATAAAATGCGCAGACTATCCGCTGCGTTCCTGAAAACAGAAGGAGTCGGGAATCTTTCCGTAACGGAGGATGTGGTCATCAGATTTGACAATATGATGGCCAGCATGAATCTGATCGTTATCCTGGTGACATTTTGTGCTGCAGGGCTGGCGTTTGTGGTGCTCTTTAATCTGACCAATATCAATATCACCGAAAGAATCCGGGAGATCGCAACCATTAAGGTGCTGGGCTTTTTTGCAGGGGAAACGGCGCTCTATGTTTTCAGGGAAAACCTGGTACTGACCCTCCTGGGGGCCATTGTGGGGCTTGGAATGGGGAAATGGCTGCATGCCTTTGTCATTCATTCCATTGATTTTGATATTGTTGATTTTGCTGTGAGGATCTTTCCACAGAGCTATGTCTATAGTGTAGTCCTTACATTTGTCTTTTCCATAGCAGTGAATTTATTGATGAACCGGAAACTGGAGAATATCAGCATGACGGAAAGCCTAAAGAGTGTTGATTAAAGGGATGAATTAAAGGGATGTTAACGGGACATCTCGAAATGTTACCGCGGAATTAAAAATATTACGGAAATATGAAGAAAACCACCGCAATCTTTAGAAAGAATTAAGGTGACAACTATTATTTGGTTTGTTATAATGGGGAGCGTATGGAAAGATAATCATGCTTCTGATTTGGAAACGGTATATCTGTCTTATGCATTTACTGAGGCGGAAGGAGGAAACTATGAAACAAATCAAAAAATGGATGTCTATCGGAATTACAATGCTGCTGGTCATGGGAGTATCTGCTTGCGGCGGAAAAGGAGGAGAAGCCTCCAAGGCCGGCAAGGATGCAGAGATTACGGAGGAGCTGGCTCCGGATTACACCTATCAGGCTGAATACATAGGGGTACCCGAGGAGATGAACCTCAATAATGCCAAACTGTCCGGAAATCAGCTTTATGGTATATCGGGGAAATATGACGAAGAGAGTGGCAGTTATGTTTCCAAGCTTATAAAAAGTGTGATCACTGACAGCGCCCTGGAGCAAGGGACGGATGTCTGCAGCTTCGAAGAGGGGGAGGAGTGTAATAGCTTTTGTCTGGACGGAGAGGGAAATCTGTATCTGCTGGTCGCAAAGCGTCCTGAGCCTGCAGAGGGCGAGGAGCCGGGAGAAGATTACTATGAGAATTATTATCGAAATGTCACCTATCATTTGAAGAAGTTTGATGGAAACGGAACAGTGATTTATGACGAGGATGTCTCCAAAATATTAAAGCAAAATGAGAATTTTTATGTTTCCGTGATGACAGCGGACGGAGAGGGGAATGTTTATCTACTGGATAATTCCAACGGGATTTTTCTTTTTGACCGTGACGGAAAAGCAGCCGGAATAATTCCTATGAATGAAAACTGGTTCCACAGCATGGGAATGGCAAAGGACGGTTCTGTCTATGTAGGGGCAATGAGTTATACGGGAGAAGGCGGGAAGTCCTCTCTGATCAAGATTGATTTCGCTAACAAAAAGCTGGGAGAATCCTATCCTGGTTTTCTCAGTGGCAATTCCAACGGAAGTCAGATGATTCCCGGAGCGGAGGGAGGACTCTTGGGCTTTGATGAGAACGGAGTGTATGAGTATTCTCCGGAGAAGCAGGAGCCTACGAAGCTCCTCACCTGGCTGGATTGTGACATTGACGGCTCCAGTGTGAGTGCAGTGTCCTATGGCAAAGAGGGAGTTCTGTATGTGGTGCTTCGTAATTGGGAGTCCGGTCAGACGGAGATTGCTAAGATGAATAAGGTCCGCACGGAGGATGTTGCCAAGCGCGAGATCATTAACATTGGTGTTCTCTATGGGGACGGCAGCTTGTCAAGAAAGATCGTGGAATTTAATAAGAACAATTCTCAGTATCGTGTAAAGATCAAGACCTATATGGATCTGAACAATCTTACGGAGGAGTCTTACCGGGAGGCCATCACCAATTTCACTAATGATCTCACCGGCGGCAACAGTCCGGATATCATTGACCTGTCCGGCCTGGATGTCGAAAATCTGGTGGAAAAAGGGGTGCTGGAGGATCTGATGCCCTATGTTGAAAAGAGTGCGGTAATATCTAAGGAGGATATTTTCCCTGCTATTTTGAAGGGGGCAACCTATGACAATGTGTTGGCCTATGTGCCAAGCACTTTTGTGATCAGAACACTGGCAGCTAAGGAATCCATTGTGGGATCCCGAAGCGGCTGGACCTGCAGTGATATGATCGCTCTGGCAAAGCAATACCCGAATGCGGATATACTGGAGTATAATTCCAAGGAAACCATCCTGAGCATGATGCTTATGCTTGGCAAGGATCATTTTATTGATGAGAAGAAGCATGAATGCCATTTTGACACAGATGACTTTAAGGAGGTTCTACAGTTTGCAAACACCTTCCCGGATGAGATTACCTATAGCGAGCGCCTGACTCCTTATCGCCTGAAGGATGATTCCTTATTGGTGACCTATGCAGATATTTACGATTTCTCCGATGTCCAGTCGATTCTGGCATATTTTGGTGAGGAGAAGGTGAATTTCATCGGATATCCCACTTATGGCGAGGGAAACGGGTGTATCATTGTGCCCGGTGACAGCTATGGCCTTTTCACCGGATCCTCCTGTAAGGACGGAGCCTTCTCTGTATTGGAGTTTCTCTTAAGCTCTGACAGCGAGGATGAGTGGCGGAGCTGGGGCTTTTCCTCCTTTATCTCCCGATATGAGAAACAGAAGGAAGAGGCGCTACAGGTGGAATATGTCTATGATGAGAACGGGGAGATCATGTTGGATGATGAGGGAAATCCCATCTATGAAGGTGGCAGCGGCTACACCATGATGGGGGACAATGGTGAGGAATGGTCCTATGAGTACAGACCCATTAAAGCGGAAGAAGTGGAGCTGGTGGAGCGAATGATGAATGATGCTATTATGCGGGACGGCAATGCAGCTTATGGGTCCGGTTCGGAAAATGCTCTGAGTCAGATTATCAACGAGGAGGCAGGAGCGTATTTTAAGGGCAGCAAGTCACTGGAGGAAGTGGCTTCCATCATTCAAAATCGCGTAAATCTGTATTTAAAAGAAAATGAATGATTTTT
>CACXDS010000269.1 GCA_902766425.1 uncultured Lachnospiraceae bacterium | reverse complement strand
TTTCGGAATATACATGAATACGCGGATCAGCAAGGAGATCCGAGATCGACTCCAGAGATCCATCCTTGCTGACACCATCCTTTATGATCAATTCAAAATCCGTATAGGTCTGTCGCAGGGCGCTTTCCACCGTCCTGCGCAGCTTCTCCCCCGGATTATAGCACACAGTAAGCAGGGAAAACATACACTCTCTGTCCATATACTTTTCCACCATCCATCCCTTTTTTCCACCCTGCTGCGATCTCTACCCGCTTTCACATTACCTTCTTGCGTCTGCCCAGCAAAAAGAGTGCTACGATCCCCAGAAGCAAAAATGCGATACAGACGGGCCAACACACAAAGCCGGACCGATCCAGTCCGGAATAGAAAAAGATCACCATCAGAAGATTGATCCCCATATGCAAAAGCAGCGGCACCTTAAAGCTCCCAAAATATTCATAGGCATAGGCAATGAAATACCCCATGATGACAGCATATACCGCCTGGATCATATTGCCATGGTAAATTCCAAACAAAATAGCTGATCCCACCACCGCGGTGCGTATATCAAAGAACCGACGCACATAGCCATAGATCACTCCACGGAACAAAAGCTCCTCCGCCGCAGGACTGATCAGGACATAGAGCAGTACCGAGATCCATAGGGCACAGTCCATCTGACTGGCTTCCACATTCTGATAGGCCTGGGATCTGCCCGCCATCCCCGAAAGACTGAGCAGCATACTGACCCCCTGAGAAATTCCGAGAGCAGCCACTGCAAGAATTCCGTAAGCCCCCTTGGGATCCGGCTTCAGATGAGTCAGATACATGTCGCGAATTGCTCTCTTAATTGCTTTTATGGCCCCGGGAAGGATAGCCGCACCCCCGGCGAAATATGCCAGCGCTGTCAGGAGCTTTTCCCCGTCCGCGGCCAGATTTTCCACTCCGCCTGCCCGCAGCAGATCTCTTCCAAAGCTCATCACCAGACCGCGGACAGCCACAAATAAAACCATGTGATAGATCAGCACCCACATTTTCTGGAACTGGGTGAGATCCTTTTCCATATCCTCATAGCCCCGGAGCAGGAAACGCCTTAGCTCCTCTACGGAGCGCACAATGTAATCCGCATGAGCCTCCATCAGCTCCTCCATGCTGCCGTAGCCAAAGGTGACGCCCACGCACTCCACCCCCAGAGCATGCGCACCCTCCACATCATATTTCCGGTCTCCGATCATAAAGACCTTCTGCTTTTGAACGCTTCCCTTCTTTTCAAAGCGCCGCAGAGCCTCAAGAACTACATCCTTTTTCTCCGAACGGCTCCCGTCCATCTCGCTGCCGACTACAACCTCGAAATACTCCCGGATCCCGAAATGCTCCAGAATCCTCTCCACAAATTCCGTGGGCTTGCTGGAAGCCACGCCCAGATGGATTCCGCGGAGCTTTAGCTTCTTCAGCATCTGAGGGATCCCGGCATAAATCTCATTTTCGAAAATTCCCGTATCCCGAAAGCGCTCTCGATACTTCTCCACAGCAGCATTCGCCTTGTCCTCATCAAACCCGTAAAACTCCACAAAGGACTGGGCTAGGGGCGGTCCGATAAAAGCCTCCAGCTTGTCCGTATCCGGTTTCTCAATGCCAAAGGCTTTCAGGGCGTATTGAACGCAGCCGGTGATCCCAAGCTTGGGATCCGTCAGTGTTCCGTCCAGGTCAAAGAGAAGGTATTCTTTTTTGATCCAGATTTCCTCTTCCTTTTTGCGGGCCTGGGGCGCCGGATCCTCCCCCGCCGTCCGCTGCGCAATATAGCGCATCTTCTGTTCTGCCATTCTAAAACTCCGTACTCATTTATTAAAAGCTTCTCAGCTGATCCGTGCCATCATCCACTGTGTTCTCGATCTTGACGATCTTCACCTCATATCCCACGGAGGGGTTCACCTGTACATGCACCACATCCCCCTCCTTCTTTCCAAGCAACGCCTTCCCCAAGGGAGATTCATTGCTGATCAGGCCTTCCAGGGAATTCCCCCGGACAGTCGTCACGATCTTATAAGTCTCCACACTTCCATCATCCACAAACTCCACCGTCACCGTATTATTGATACCCACCTCGTCCTCGGCGGAATCCTCTGAGATCACCTTGGCCGTTCGGATCATTCTCTCCAGATACCGGATGCGACTCTCATTTTGATTCTTCACCTTCTTGGCCGCATGGTATTCAAAATTCTCGCTGAGATCCCCGTGAGCCCTGGCCTCCTTCACATCCGCCAGAGCCTCCTGCCGCACCACCAGCTTGCGGTATTCGATCTCCTCCTCCATCTTTTTAATGTCACTTGGTGTCAATTCATCGTACATTTCATTCTCCTTAATTAAAACCGAATTAAGTCCGCTATCGCGGACGGATGCTCCGCTTGCTCAATCCCTTATCCGGCAACTCCCTCGATCCTACCCCACACTCAGCACGCAGTAGATGACTGCCAGACTGATCATGATCTGGATGATGGCGAAGCGATAGACTGTCTGGGTATTGGACCAGTTCCAGTTCTTCCTCACATGGTCATGAAGAGGAGTTCTGATATTTTTCATAATGTGCAGCTTTAGGAACCGGATCAGGGACACCTTGATAAGGCCCAGTCCTCCGTCCAGGATCAATACCAGCGCCACAGGAATATACAGGATCGGCGCTCCCAGCTTCAGGATTGCAATACTGATAAAAAGGCCCATGGTCCTAGAGCCCGCATCCCCCATCATCAGCTTGCTGGGCGTGGCGTTAAACCACAGATAACCCAGAATGCATACGCAAAGCAGAAGGATCAAAAAGCCATAGGTATCCTCTCTCTCTCTGATCAGATCCAATACATAAATGGACAGTAGCGTGACAATGGTCAGGGTTCCCGAGAGTCCATCCACCCCGTCCGCACAGTTTGTTACATTCACGGAGGCCCATACCAGCACCACGGTCAGTATGGCAAAGAGCCAGGCCGGCAATGTGATAGTGACCCCAAACAGCGCCAGATCCAGGTCCGACCCATTGAATTTCAAATAAGTAAAGGCCACCATGGCTGCCACACAGAGATCAAGAAATCCCTTTTTATACTCACCCCAGGGGTTCTTGGACGCGTCATCCAGATATCCCGTCATCATACAGATCACCATGAGGATCAGGTAGATGATCATCTCCGGATGGAGCGGTGCAAAGAGCAGAGCCCCCGCCACAAAGACCAATACGAAAATAATTCCCGCTCCTCTGGGCTTTCCGGCGGAGAGCTTCCCGTCATGGGCGTAATCCCGTCCTCCATCCTTTGGGAGATGATCCGCCAGCTTCGCAGTGAAAAAAATCGTTGCGGCAAACACAAACAGAAGCCCGATAAATGCTCTTGGCGCATCCGGGAGCTGTGGAAACAAAAGACTTATCATGCTTTCCTATTCCTCGTCTTTCTTAAACTGAATCGATTTCAAATTAAACTGACAGCCCGGCAGGAAGATCAGATCCAGTCTTCCCTTGCCGGTGAGCTTTTGAAAGGTAAAGGTCTGCTCATTGTATTCCTCTTTTCCCGTTCCGGCAAATTCCACCATCCTTGCCTGTACTTCTCCCCCGTCCTCCGGCTTCAGACGAATGTGGATCGTATTGATCTCCAGAGGGGTAAAGCCGCAGATGGTCACGCTGCTGCTGCCCTGTGCCCCAAAGTCCATATTTTCAAATTCCATGGTCACATTGTTTCCGATGCCTTCGATGAGGTCTCCCTTTTTCTCGAACTCATCCCCATAAACTCTGGTGCATTCTCCGGCGCTCAGCAGGCCGAAGGCTTTCTCCGTTTTGGCAAAGGAAAAGCCCTTGATGTGCACCTTCTGATTCTTCAGGAAAAAGCCAATGCTGGTGACGCCCTTCAGTCTTCGGGGCAGCTTCCAGGTCTCCTCCTGATAGACATTCCAGATGGAGGGCTTCTGATAGATCACCCGATCGATCAAAGAACTGCCCTGCTCCCCCGGGAAGCCCTCCCAGATCTCAATGGGATATTCCTCGCCGCTGAGGGCAAAGATCGGAACGGTGATCTCATCCGCCCCGTATTCCCCAAAATTCACATTTTCAAAAAGGACGCCGCTCTCGCCATCCCTGGTGGTGGAAATGCCCTTTTCATTGCCGTTTCCCACATCTCCCAGCTTTCTGGTACAAAGCCCTGCCGAAATAAAGCCATAGGGGTCTAAGAGCGCAATGCCCAATCCCTTAGCCTCAAATTCCAGTGAGGAGATGACGGTGATCTTGCCGTCCGGCTCCTTTGCCATGCAGCGCACCCGAAAGGCGCCGTCACCCTTTGCCGTAATCTTTGCCAAATGCCTGCCTGCGCCTTGCTCCGCACTCTCCGTCTCCCCGATGGGTTCAATGACAGCGGTGGGTACATCCACTCCCGCGTTGGAAACCACCTTCCAGATCAGCTCCGGCGTCGCCTCCGGGGGATAGACCATTGCCTCCACCAGAGCAGTCTTTTTCCTCTTGTGAAATACTCTGTCCTCTTCCGCTAAAAGCTCCAGCTTTCTGGTGGGCACAAAGGAGGGTGCCGTCCCCTTGCCACATTTTTCAAGATGAGCCATGGGAATGGCTTTAGCGGGCCTTGCCTCCAATAGCACCTGTGCCTCCCTGAGGCCCTTACCGGATACCACCACCCGGATCTCTCCCGTCTCATCCGTGGCGCCGATCACTGCTAGAAGCTTTCCGGAAAACAGCTTTCTGGTGTCCGACTTATAGGAATCCGTGTCCGTGCTGTCGCCATTGTCCAGACCAAGAAGCCGGGCCGGGCCTTCCACTCGCACCGTCACATAATCCACTGCATTCTCCACAGGATGCCCCTTCTCATCCAGAGTCTCGATGGTGACAAAGCACAGATCCCGGTTATCCGCAAAAAGCTCCGTCTTATCCGGTGTCAGGCAGATCTGCCTGCTGTCCCCAAAGCTCCTTCGCTCCTCCCTGGCCACCTCTTTGCCATTCTCATCATAGGCCACCGCCATGATGACGCCTGGCTCATAGGGCACCCTCCAGTTTCCCAGAAGGCTCTTCCCCTTCCTGTGGTCCAGCACCTGCTTTCCCTGCCTTCTGCCGTTTACAAAAAGCTCCACCTGAGCCGCATTGGTGCAGGCTCTCACATCCACCAATTGTCCCGGGTTGAAATCCCAGTAGGGGAAGAGGTGAACCATGGGCTTTTTCGCCACATCCGTCCACTCAGCCTGAAAAATATAATAGGGATCCTTTGGAAAGCCCGCTGTATCGATCTGTCCAAAGTAGGAGTTCTTTGTGTGATAGGGCGTGGGCTCCCCGATATAATCAAACCCCGTCCAGATAAACTGACCGAAGGAAAACTCTGTATCGCGGTCATCCGTGATCACTCTCTCCGTGCTCTCCGCCCCCCAGCTGGTGGAGGAGTTGCCAAGGGCCGAACACTGTTCATCCTCATCGGAGAGGATGGACTGGGACAAGGGGAAGTGATAAATACCACGACTCTGCACCACGGAGGCAGTTTCGCTCCCATAGATCACCCAATCCGGATGCTCCTTGTGATGCTGACTATAGTATTTTTCCCCATAATTATATCCGGCGATCTTAACGATATCCGCACACTTCCGCGCTCCCTCCCATGGCATGTAATTGGAGCCGATGGTGATCAGTGCGTTTTCCTCCGGATCGTTTTCCCGCACATATCCCATGAGCCTTCTGGTAATCTCCTGCCCATGATCATCCGCATGAGTGTCGTATATTTCATTTCCGATGGACCAAAGAAGAAGGCTGGGATGATTGCGATCCCTGCGCACCCAGCTGGCCACATCCCTCTGCGCCCATTCTATAAAGAACCTGGCGTAATCATAGGTGGTCTTCGGGCGCTCCCACATGTCAAAGGCCTCCGAGACGATCAGAAATCCCATACGATCCGCCAATTCCATAAACTCCGGTGCCGGAGGATTATGACTGGTCCGAATGGCGTTTACTCCCATCTCGCGAAGGATCTTAAACTGCCGCTCCAACGCGGTCAAATGGAAGGCAGCCCCCAGGCACCCCAGATCATGATGCTCACAGACTCCGTGAAGCTTTAGCCGTCTTCCGTTTAAGAAAAGCCCCTCCTGCGGGGTAAATGCTATGCTGCGGAAGCCCACGCTGTACTCCTGGGTATCCAAGACCTCCCCGCCCTGCAGGAGACTGACCTTCAGCACATAACAGTTCGGATTCTCCACATCCCAGAGCGCCGGATCCTCCATCACAGTCTGAAGGCTGACAAGCTGGGACGCTGCTTTCCGGCCCAGTTCAACTATTTTCTCCTGCCCTGATTGCTTTGCATTCGAGTGAAGGGGGCCCTGTCCCGACTGCTTTGTGTTCGAGCAAAAGTTTCCCTCTCCCGGCTGCTTTGCATTCGCGGACTGCTCCTCCCGCATCAATTCATATGTTAGCTCCATGTCATCACAGAGCTTTCCCGCCACCTCGGTGGTAATGTCCATACGGAAGGTATGGTTCTCCTCCCGGGCAGCGCCGCAGGGCTTGATCACCGCATAGGTGCCATCCAGGGGCAGATATGCCCTGGCGCAGCGCTTCAGCCACACATTCCGATAAATCCCCGCTCCGGAATACCATCTGGAATTGGGACTCTGATGCCTGGCCAGCACCACGATCTCATTCCTGCCCTTTTTCAGATATTCCGTAATGTCCGCTGTAAAGCTGGTATAGCCATACTTCCAGTCGCAAACTGCCTTCCCGTTGACATACACTGTAGAATTCATATAGACGCCGTCAAAGCGCACCTGCAGCCTCTCATCCTCACCAAGCTCTGCCTGAAAGCTCTTGCGGTACCAGCCAAAGCTGTCCTCATATAGGTTTTTCGCATCATAGATCAGCCAGTCATGGGGCAGCTCCACCGGCTGAAACTTCTTCTTTAGCGCATTCATCTCTTCCCATGTTGTATCCACGGGAGTCTTCAAAAATGACCATCCATCCGTCCATAATTCCATATTGCTAGCCTTCTGTATCATCTCAAGTATTTTCCTTTCCGTCCCAAACTCTGCTGCTCAGTCGCCTAAATCTAGTAGATTGTCCGGCCCTTCTCATCCGGGATACCGCTCTTGCGATAGAAATAGGAGTTCACCTGATCCCTCCACTCTCTGGCATTTTGAAGCTGCCTGCCAAAGCGCTCCTTTACATTGCCAAAGATTTCCGGATCTACCAATCCCTCCAGCTCATCCCATGCCTTTGCGTAGCTCTCCGCCTCCTCATACCCCTCAAAATGGCTGTCATAGATATGCTGGATCAGGGTCTTGCCGCTCTTTAATACATATGTATATGGTACATGGTGGAAAAATAGGAGTAATTCCTCCGGACAACTCTCCATGGAATTGTACATGGAGGCGTTGGGCTCATAATACTGCTGTGCATACCCGGTGCCCTTGTCGCTCCGATCCACTCCCAGTCCCAAATGATCCGCCCGGTGATAGGTTCCCCAGCGGGAATACTCATATCCATCCACACTGCAGCCGTAATGAACTCCGGGATTTACCATCCAGCCAATGCCAAGGGGGCTGGTATATTTTTCATAGGTTGTGCGGGAATTCAACAGAATCTTCTTTAAGGTCTCCAGAACCTTCTCATCGGAGCCGAAGGTCTGCGGGATCCACTCATCCAGGATCTCCTCCGCCGTCAGGTCGGTCCTAAAGGCCAGACGCCCATATCCGTAAAAGTTCGCCCCGGCCAGATAATTTCCTGTCCAGTTGGCATCATTTCCCGTATTGATCACCGCAGCGATTCCTGTATTCCGATTGCCCAGCGTGCGGCCGCTGATCACATCCGCCACCGTGTCGGCGCCGGCCTTGCAATAGGTATGAAAATCCAACACTTCCTTGAACATAGGGATCAGATAGCACACATCGATCTGATGTCCGGTGTATTCCTGAGCCACCTGTACCTCCAACATCTGGTTGGTCTTTTTCAGTCCGCCCAGCAGCGGAGAAATGGGCTCCCTGATCTGGAAATCCATGGGACCGTTCTTGATCTGAAGGATCACATTCTCCCGGTAGTCCCCATCCATCTGAATAAAGTTATCGTATCCGGCTCTTGCGCGGTCCGTCTTGTAATCCCTCCAGTCCTGGGTGCAATTATAGACAAAGCAACGCCAGATAATGATCCCGCCGTAGGGCTTTACCGCATCCGCCAGCATATTGGCGCCGTCCGCCTGGGTTCTCCCATAGGTAAAGGGGCCCGGGCGTCCCTCGGAATCCGCCTTCACCAAAAATCCGCCCAGATTCGGGATCCTGTCAAAGCACTCCTTCATCTTTTCCTTCCACCATGCCTGCACCTCCTCCGCCAAAGGATCAGCAGTGGAAAGGCCGCCCAGCTCCATGCAGGCCGCATAATTCAGACTTAAGTAAAAGCGGATACCATAATCCGCAAAGATTTCCGCCAGCTGTGCCACCTTCTCAAAATACCGATCTGTGATGAGATAAGTGGCTGCCTGCTTCACATTCACATTGTTGATGACCACACCGTTTAAGCCGACACTGGCTGCCAATCTGGCGTAATCCCTTGTCCTCTCGTTTACAATGATCTCGTTATTCTCAAAAAAGAAGGAATTGCCGGAATAGCCTCGCTCAATTCCCCCATCCATATTGTCCCAGTGATTTACCATGCGCAGGGGATTGTCGGGGCCTGCCGCCTCACAGATCCCCTTCAGGCTCTTTTCCATGGATACCAGTCTCAGCAGATGAAAGACGCCGTAGAGAAGCCCCTTTTCGCCCCCTGCCTCCAGGATGATATTCCCCTCCTTTTCATGGAGAGAATATCCTTCCTCATTGTTTCCTGCCGGGATGAGCCTGCGCAGGATCAGGATACCCTGCATAGAATTTGCCTTATCCTGCTCATTTATATGCTCCTTCCCTGCTTCCGGGGCAAAGCTCTCCTCTGAGGGATCTATCCCAAGCATTCCGCTGAGTCCTTTTTTCAATTCCTCCAGGGCACTTCTCACAATTCTGTTTTCTCTGTCAAATCCCTCAAGGCGATAGGTATGCAAAAATGGATCATTTCCTACATTCTTCTTTTTCGTATAGGACAGCCAAAGTTGCTTCCACTCCTTTGCGGTCTGCTTCTCCATCCTTCCAAGCTCCTCTCTTGCAAATAAATTCTGTAACCGCATCTCCCCATGCTGCCTACGCGAAGGTATCCCCCCACTTCGTGGGTCCC
>CACXDS010000268.1 GCA_902766425.1 uncultured Lachnospiraceae bacterium | reverse complement strand
TGCTTCGTATAAGGAAACATATCCACCGGCTGTATCCTTTTCACCTTCCAACCTTTCTTTGTAAACAGTTCCAGATCGCGCTTTAATGTCACGGGATCGCAGGAAACATACACGACTCGTTCCGGTTTAAGTTTATTTACCGATTCAATAAACTCAGGCGTACTGCCGCTTCGAGGGGGATCCATAATGACTACATCCGCCTTTTGATGCTCCCCTGCCATACGCACCATGTACCTGCCCGCATCGTCATTCATAAATCTGACATTTTGAAGTTGATTTCTTTTTGCATTCTGAAAAGCGTCACGGACAGCTTCTTTGTTGAGCTCCACGCCCAAAACCTCCCCTGCTTTTTCCGCGGCACACATGCCGATGGTTCCGATGCCGCAGTAAGCGTCGATCACATTTTCCTTCCCTGTCAAAGCGGCAAACTCCATGGCTTTTTGATATAACCTCTCCGTCTGCTCCGGATTGATCTGATAGAAGGAGGAAGGTGAGATCCGGAAGTGAAGACCGCAGAGAATGTCTTCTATGTAGCCCTTCCCGTATAGGGTGATATTCCTCTCTCCCAATACCATACTGGTGTGCTTGTCGTTGATATTCAAGACCACCGTTGTGATCTCCGGATGCCGTCTGCATAATTCCTTCACAAAATTATTCTTGGAGGGCATGATGGGATCCGCAAGCACCAATACCACCATGATCTCACCGGTCCGCACTCCTACCCGGATCAGCGCATGGCGAAGCAAACCCGTCTCCTTATCCTCATCATAGATCCGGATCTTAAACTGCTTTGCCATATCACAAAGGGTACTCAAAATAGCTGTGGCCTTGGAATTCTCTATCCCACAGTTTTCCACTGGGACAATTCGGTGGCTCTTCTCTTCATATATTCCGGTAAAAACCTTCCCCTTCTTGTCCCTGCCAAAAACACCGTGCACCTTATTTCGATAATGCTCGGGATGGTCTGCTTGGATAATAGGCTCCACCTTGGCAAATCCCCCCAGCAGATCCTGCACTTTTTTTTGCTTTCTCTTCAGTTGTTCCCTGTATGGAATGCCCTGATAATCGCAGCCGCCGCACTTCTTAGCATAGGGACAGCCGGTATTCACGCTCTTTTCCTCACTCATTCCAAACAAATCCTTTCCCCGAATGTTCGAAAACCTTTGGATTCCGACATTGTCTGACATTTCTTTCTCTTTCACTCGCAAAATGCACCTGCTTCGCAGGTGGCGCAGCTGCGCTTTTCTTATTTTTGCTCGTGTACGCTGGGAAGAAACCAAATACCCTGATGCACAGGGTGTTTGATTTCTTCCGAGCTACAAAAAACATGGACGACCTTATTTCAGAGACCGTCCATGTTCTTCATCAACATAATGAGATTGATTCAAAAACTACATTGCAGTGTAGCCGCCATCCACAGGAAGGATCACGCCGTTCACATAGCTGCTGGCAGGGGAAGCGAGAAAGATCGCTGCAGTGTCAAGCTCGCCCTCGTTGCCATAACGGCTCTCGGGAATCATGGTTCTTGCGTAGTTCTGGAATACCTCCGAATCCAAAGTCTCCTTGGTCAGCGGTGAGTAGAAATAACCGGGACAAATGGAATTTACAGTCACGCCCTTTCCGCCCCATTCCGCTGCAAGTGCTCTGGTCAGATTAACAACACCGCCCTTAGCTGCGTGATAGGGAGAAGCGGGAGCAATCTTATTGCCCACCATACCATACATGGAAGCGATATTGATGATCCTTCCATAGCCTACGGGGAGCATAGCCTTCTTCGCAACAGCGCGGGCCATCTTAAAGGTACCGAACAGATCCACATTTACCTCGTTCAGGAACTGGTCATCGGTGATATCCTCTGCCGGTGCAACAGCTCCGGTACCTGCATTATTGATCAGAATATCGATACGGCCAAACTTTGCAAGTACTTCATCGATTGCCGCATTTACCTTATCTGTATCGGTGATATCGCATGCGATGCCGATGGCCTCTACGCCATATTCCTTGGAAATATCAGCAGCAACAGCGTCGATCAGTTCCTTTCTTCTAGCCAGTGCAACGATCTTGGCTCCCTGATTTGCCAATGCCTTAGCCATCTGTACCCCAAGACCGGTGGAACATCCGGTTACTACTGCAACTCTTCCCTTCAGATCAAAATACTCCTTCATTCAAAAACCCTCCTAATGATATTTGTAGTACAAGTACACATACTAACTATACCATGAAAGGCACCGCTTTGTAAACACACCCAAAGCAGATTCATGATAATTTTTTATCAAAGAGGGTGCAGTAGGCAATCCATGTCTTTACTGATCCCCTCCGCAATAATACATCATCTGATCAACAATCTCTGGGAAGATCCAAGTGAGGGATTTTCTGTCGATCAGTCTGAAGTTCTCACCATTCGTCTTATACGCGTTATTGTCCCAGAAAAGAGCTGACATACCGTAATGCCTTGCTGTGTAGATATAGTAAGCCGCAAACTGCATTCTCGCCTCGGTATTATCCTTGTCAAGCGCGCCAAACTCACCGATCAGAACGGGAATCCCCTTAGAGACAAACTTCTCATAAAGCTTCTTCATGAAGCCATCAATATCCCCGGTACCCTTTGCACCCATTATGGCAAATACATCGGTTGAACCACTACCCATATTCAGTGCAAAATTGTAGGGCGTGTAGGCATGCACCGATACAATGATCCTGTTCTCTGCAGTAGCCTTGGAATCATCGGGAAGCTTATAGCCATCAGCGATCACATAGTCGGGTGATGCGCAGTATCCGGGGGCCATGATGTATCTTGATGAATTGTAGCCCTTACCATTGGAACGAATGGTGTCAACAATTGCCTGATTTAACTGATTGATGCAATCCATACACTCTTTTCCGATGTCTGAATTGACATCAATCCACCACTCGTTGTTGGTATTAACCTGACGTGGCTCATTCATGGTCTCATAGATAAGATGCTCATCATAATCCGCAAATCTGTCTGCGATCTGTGTCCAGATTTTGGTAACATAACCCTTTGCCTGATCCAGTTTGTCATAGGAAGGATACTCGAGCTCCTCGGTATTGTCATGATGAATGTTAATGATAACATACATGTCCTCCTCAAGAGCCCATCCCACAACCTCCTCGACTCTGTCCATCCAAGCCTGACTAATGTTGTAGTTCTCATCCATATGATTGTGCCATGATACGGGAATCCTGATGGTCTTGAAGCCTACATTCTTCAGCTCCTTAATGAGCTCCCGGGTAGTCTTGGCACCGCACCATGCTGTCTCATAATCCATCTCATTGGTAAGCCAGGTGCACTCGCTCGCTTCAAAGGTATTACCAAGATTCCAACCGATCTCTAAGTCTCTGATAAACCGGAGCGCTTCATTGTCGGGGATCTCAAGCGGCTCTCTTTTTGCAACCTTAACAATCCCATCCACCACATCGCCCGGCTTCGCAGTCTCAAGCGTAGGAGCAGCCTCTTCCTTTGATTCTTCGGACTCCTTCGTAGCTGACTGTTCGGTACTGTCTGTAGTTTCTTTTCCTGCTGTCTCTTTGTCTGCGTCTTCCAAGGTAGAATTTTCCTGACGGGTCGCTTCGTCTTTCGTCTGTGAGGAAGTTCCCGCTCCGGTACCACATGCACAGAGGGATACTGTCAAAAATGCAGCCAGAAATAAACTGAATATTTTTTTCTTCATATGTCCGCTCCTTAGGTTTGTTTTCTATTATGTCAGCACATCTAGCTAAACATATAATATTATAGCACTCCTGACAAAATCCGTCCATAAAAAGATCGCAAGCAATGCCTGATAAAATTTAAGAAATTCCTATTTTTCTTTATCCTTCTTATTCTTTGCATTCACGATTCTGCCTCCAGTCTCTCCCTCAGCATTGTATTTCTCCTGGTCACCGTCACATTGCGCACGGCATAGGACAATGCCTTTCTCGCTCCCACCATGACGAGGACTTTCTTTGCCCTGGTGATTCCCGTGTAAATCAGATTGCGCTGCAGCATGACATAGTGATTCATCAGTATCGGCATCACGACGATCGGGTATTCGCTTCCCTGCGCCTTGTGAATGGTCGTGGCGTAGGCGTGTACCAGCTCGTCCAGCTCCGTCACATCATACTCCACGCTCCGCCCGTCAAAGTTCACCGTCAGCGTCCTGTCGGTCTCGTTTACGGACTCAATCATGCCGATGTCACCGTTGAATACTTCCTTGTCATAATTATTCTTAATTTGCATCACCTTGTCGTCCGCGCGGTAGGAAAATCCGCTTCTACGCAGGCACTCCTTTGACATCATTGTCTTCCCCCGTCCGTGAAGGAACACTTCACGCTCGGCGGGATTGATAGCCTCCTGCAACGCAAGATTCAGATTCGTTGCCCCAACAACGCCTCTCTGCATGGGCGTTAAGACCTGCACCTGCGATGGCTCCACATGATAATACTTCGGGAGCTTTGTCTTTACCAGCTCCACAATCTGTGGCACAACGGCCTCGGAATCCTCGTTCTCCATGAAAAAGAAATCTGAATTCTTCCCGTTGCTTATGTCAGGCATCTTCCCCTCATTGATGCGATGCGCGTTCATGATGATGCGGCTCGTCTGTGCCTGCCTGAAGATCCTAGTAAGTCTTACCACCGGAAATGCTCCCGAATCGATGATGTCGCGTAGCACATTTCCAGCACCAACGGAAGGGAGCTGATCCACATCTCCCACCAGAATCAGGCGCATGGTTGGAGGAATCGCCTTCAGCAGTGAATTCATAAGAATCACATCGATCATGGAACACTCGTCCACGATCAGCACATCGCCCTCCAATGGATTCTCCTCGTTCTTCTGATATCCTTCAGGCGGCTTGCATTCAAGAAGCCTGTGGAGCGTCTTCGCCTCCATGCCCGTAGCTTCCGTCATGCGCTTTGCAGCACGCCCCGTTGGTGCCGCGAGAAGAATGTTCAGACCATATGCCTTATACGCCGCAATGATACCGTGCGTTGTGGTTGTCTTTCCTGTTCCGGGGCCTCCCGTCAGCACCATGACCTTTGCCGTGGCGGCCCGGCGGATTGCATCGGCCTGCACCTCGTCATAGGTCATCCCCGTCTTTTCCTGTATCCTGTTTATGTCAACGGAAAGGGAGTCATTACCGCTCTCCTGCCGCGCCTTTCCGAGCCTTTGCCACAGCCTGTCTCCCGCAGGTGAGACCGCAAGCTTTTTAAGCTTCCCCGCGACGCCTACCTCGGCAAAATAGAACGGCGGCAAATAGATCGCAGTGATTGCATTCCCTTCTTCGTCTTTCTTCACGACATTCTTTTCCCGAATCAGTTCTTCCTTCTTCAGCATCTCATCCATGGTCATGATGACCGTTTCAGGCGATGCCTCCAAAAGCTCCGACGCGGCCTTGATCATCTGCTCCTTCTCTGCATACACATGACCGTCATTTGAGAGCTCCGAAAGCGTGTACATAAGGCCGCTTCGAAGCCTGACAAAGGATTCCTTCGCAAAGCCAAGCTTCGACGCGATCTGATCCGCCGTTTTAAATCCGATTCCCCAGATGTCGTCCGCAAGGCGATAGGGATTTTCCTTCATCACCGCTATGCTGTCATTCCCGTACTGCTTATAGATTTT
>CACXDS010000267.1 GCA_902766425.1 uncultured Lachnospiraceae bacterium | reverse complement strand
CTTTATTTTCTGTTTCGGTTATTCTGCCGGATGTTCTGACCTGTACTGTGCTTGGAAAGCATTCTTCTCTGTTTATTTGATGAGAGAAGGCTTAATCTAGACTAAATCACAATCCTTCGATCCGAGGGCCTGAATGCACGGAGGCTTATCCGATCCGCTGCGACAGAGCTGGCGGTTTACGGAAAGAGAAAATCGGCAATCTCTTCCGCAGTCATACTCTGTATCCCTGCGCAGTCCGGCATGGTTTCCTCTTTCCAACGCATCTGACCCGAAGCAGTCAGATAGGTTTCCGCTACGCTGCAATCCGGAAAACGCTGATACCAGTCGGGAGCATGCTCTCTCATCAATTCCTCTGCCAGCTTCACGGCATCGGAGTCCTTGCCGGCCTTAAGAGTGCCACAGAGCCTTACCCCGGGAGGGCTGGAGTGAACCAGCAGGACGCTTCCGTCCTCGCAGGTCCCAAGGCAGATCCATACATGTCCCTTCATGCTGGCAATGTCGCCGGGACGCCAGTCCGATGCCGACCCGGAGGGGAGATACTCGCCCCAACCATAGGAGGCATAGGTCTTGGCAGCTTCCGTGGACTTAAACACAAATCCGTCCTTGTCATTTTCCGTCTCCATGGTATTGTAGATCACCCAGCCGACAAAGCCGGAGCAGTCCAACCCGTTGTGGATCTGATAACGGGTTTCTTTATAATCATATGTCGCACTCTGGCGATCCGCAAAGTCCTTCCACTGAGGGGAAGGACCTATGGTGCAGGCCTCCGTTCCGGCCCCTGTATCCTCTTCATTCCAACCGCCGCCCCAGACATACATGGTATTTCCAAGCGGCAGCATGGCAGTCCGCAGGAAATTTTCCAGTGTGCACAGGCCGGGAGTGACCTGTGGAGAAGGAGCATCGGATAAAGCATTATAGGATGGCATATCGCTGACCTCATTGTTTTTTAAGTCTGCAGCTATCTCAGAATTGCCTGCTTCGTCTGCAGCTTCCTCCGATGGAAAAGAGGGAGCGCCGGAGGCAATGCCGGGCTTTTCTACGGTAGAAGGGTTGGCTTGAAGGAAAGTCTGTATAGGCTCTCCCTCCAGCACGGATGTGTGATCTGCCGAAGTGTGACAAGCCGTCAGCCCAAGCATCAAGGCAAAAAGGACGGAAAGGACTCTCGGTGTTTTTTCTTTTGTCATGAAAGGCTCCTATGTTTAAAAGGATTATATATCGTATCCCTATCTATTATATGACGGTTCTATGGAAAACTGCAAGTTTTTATTGCGTTTGTCCAAATTTTGTTATATACTAATATGGATTGAATGAATTAGGCAGCCTGCGGGTTGTAAACAGTAAGGATGGTAAGAAAAATGGCACTTTTGGAAAAATGGCGCAGCGTAGCATACAATGAAAAGCTGGGAAAGAATGAACTGCAGAGATTGTGGGGCGTATATTTTAAGCATGAGCAGGATATCTACGCGCAGCTTTTGAAGAATCCCGACGAGGTGGTAAAGGGTACCGTTAAGGAATTGGCGGACAAGTATCAGGTCGATGTGATGACCATGACGGGCTTTCTGGATGGAATCAATGACAGTCTGGTGGAGAAGAATCCCATCGAAGAGATGGAGGAGGATACGGAAGTAAACTTAGGCTTTGACAAGGCGCTCCTGTACAAGAACATGGTGGCAGCCGAAGCGGACTGGCTCTATAATCTGGAGGAATGGAAGGAGATCTTTGACGAGGAGACCCGTAAAAGACTCTACAAGGAGCAGAAGTCATCCACTACAGTGATCAAGGGGGCAAAGGTATATCCCAATGATCCCTGTCCCTGTGGCTCCGGTAAAAAGTACAAGAAGTGCTGCGGCAAGAAATAAAAGGTTGGATTTACAGAGCTTTTCCTTTATGGAAAAGCTCCTTGCATTTCCTTGAGGATGACGATTTCCATTGAACAGGAGGAAGCTTTCGATGAAAAAATTGGAGGAATATGTTCGCACCATTCCGGATTTTCCGGAGAAGGGAATCATGTTTCGGGATGTGACAAGTGTGCTACAGGATCCCGATGGACTGCATCTGGCTATTGATACCATGCAGGAGCTTGTGAAGGACCTGGAATATGATGTGGTGGTTGGCCCTGAGTCCAGAGGTTTTATTTTCGGCACTCCGATTGCCTACAACAACCATAAGCCCTTTGTCCTGATCCGCAAGAAGGGGAAGCTTCCCTGTGAGACAGTCAGCATTGATTATGATCTGGAATATGGCAAGGCCACCATCGAGATGCATAAGGACAGCATTCAGCCCGGGCAGAGGGTTCTGATCGTGGATGATCTGATCGCCACCGGCGGCACAACGGAGGCTATGATCCGTCTGATCGAAAGACTTGGGGGCAAGGTGGTCGGTGTAGTGGTTTTGATGGAACTGGCAGGATTGAAGGGAAGGGAGAGAATTGCAGATTATCGTCTGGATTCTGCAATTGTG
The DNA here is from genome assembly GCA_902766425.1 of uncultured Lachnospiraceae bacterium. GTDB lineage: Bacteria > Bacillota > Clostridia > Lachnospirales > Lachnospiraceae > Acetatifactor. Next base: position 19,526 of record CACXDS010000267.1, on the reverse strand, counting down.
TATCCCGGAAAATAAAAAGATTCGAGGCGTGTGCGTATGACGGAAGAAAAGAGTGATGTCAAGTATAGCGATGGACTGTTGGCCAGACCGGCAGAATTTGAGTCTCCGGATCAATTGTATCAGGAGCTTATTTCCTGTGTCCGGAAATATCACCCCAGCGATGATATCTCAGCCATTGCAAAAGGGTATGAGATGGCAAAAACCGCTCATTCCGGTCAGGTTCGGAAATCCGGAGAGCCCTACATCATTCATCCGTTAAATGTAGCGATCATTCTGGCAGAGCTGGAGATGGACAAGGAGACCATCATCGGAGGCCTCCTTCATGATGTGGTGGAGGACACTTATGTGACAGCTGCAGAACTGGAGCGGGAATTCGGTTCGGATGTGGCCCTCCTTGTGGATGGGGTGACAAAGCTGGAGAAGATCCCTCTGTCCTCCGATATCGACCAGTCCGATGCCAAACTGGAGATGCAGGCGGAGAACCTGCGCAAGATGTTCCTTGCCATGGCAAAGGATATCCGTGTGATTCTGATCAAGCTGGCAGATCGTCTGCACAATATGCGTACTCTCCAGTATCAGAAGCCGGAGAGTCAGCTCAGGATCGCAAAGGAAACTCTGGAGATCTACAGTCCCATTGCACAGCGTCTTGGTATCAGCAAGATCAAGATAGAATTGGATGACCTTTCGCTCAAATATCTGGAGCCGGAGGCGTATCGTGATTTGGTGAATCAGATTGCCATGAAGAGAACGGCCAGAGAGCAGTATATCCAGGGCATTGTGGATGAAGTGAAAAAGATCGTGGATGAGGCGGGCATCAAGGCTAAGGTGGATGGCCGCGTGAAGCACTTTTTCAGCATTTACAAGAAGATGAAGAATCAGAACAAGACATTGGATCAGATCTATGATCTTTTTGCGGTGCGTATCATTGTGGATTCCGTGAAGGACTGCTATGCCGCACTGGGAGAGATGCATGCGAGATATAAGCCCATTCCGGGGCGCTTTAAGGACTATATCGCCATGCCGAAGGCGAATATGTATCAGTCCCTTCACACAACCCTGATCGGTACCAGCGGTCAGCCCTTTGAGATTCAGATCCGTACTGTGGAGATGCATAAGGCGGCGGAGTATGGTATTGCCGCACACTGGAAATACAAGGAAGCCTCTGACGGGAAAAAGGTGGAGACGCAGGAGGAGGAAAAGCTGGTCTGGCTCAGACAGATTCTGGAATGGCAGCAGGATATGTCTGACAACAGGGAGTTTTTGAACCTTCTCAAAAATGATCTGGATCTGTTTTCGGATCAGGTCTATTGCTTCACTCCCACAGGAGAAGTCAAGAATCTGCCTGCGGGCTCCACGCCCATTGATTTTGCCTACAGCATTCACTCGGCGGTGGGCAATAAGATGGTGGGGGCCAGAGTAAACGGTAAGATTGTCACCATTGATTATCAGATCAAAAACGGGGATCGGATCGAAATCCTAACCTCGGGCAATTCCAAGGGCCCCAGCCAGGACTGGCTGAACATTGTGAAGAGCACCCAGGCGAAGAACAAGATCAATCAGTGGTTTAAGAGTCAGGTCAAAGAGGATAATATCAGCAAGGGCAAGGATCTTCTGACCGCATACTGTAAGACTAAGTCGGTCAATATTGCCAGCTTAATGTCCACGGAATACATGGATGCCATTATGCATAAATATGGCTTCCGCGATTGGGACAGCGTTCTGGCGGCTGTGGGGCACGGTGCGCTGAAGGAAGGGCAGGTCATAGGCAGACTGCAGGAGTACTATGACAGGGACCACAAGAAGGAGCTGACAAATGAGGAGGTTTTGGCCAGTCTCTCGGCGTCATCCGCACAGGGCAGTGCCAGACCCATTCATGTCCATTCCAAGGGCGGCGTGCTTGTGAAGGGAATTGCGGATCTGTCGGTACGCTTTTCAAAGTGTTGCTCGCCGGTTCCCGGAGATGAAATTGTGGGCTTTGTGACCAGGGGACGGGGCATCAGCATCCATAGAAGCGATTGCATTAATATGCTGAATCTTCCGGAGAATGAGCGCACCAGGATCATGGAGGCAGAGTGGGAAGAATCTGCTGGAGAAACTCAGGGCTCTTTCCCATGCGAAATCAATCTTTATGCCTTTGACCGCAGTGGTCTGCTCTCGGATATCTCCAAAGTATTTACGGAGAAGAATATCAGTATCACTTCCCTGAGTACTAAGACCAATAAGCAGGGGAAGGTAACCATGCAGCTGAGCTTTGAGGTGAGTGGAACAGAGGCTCTGATGAAGATCATGGAAAAGCTGAACTCAATAGAGAATGTGATCAGCATCGAGCGTAACATCGGTTGAAAAAAACCGGGCAGGGTGAAATGAAAGGCAAGCTGCCGAGAGGCGGGAAGCCGAGAAACAAAAAAGGCAAGCTGCCGAGAGGCAGGAAGCTGAGAAACAAAAAAGCAAGCTGCCAAGAGGCAGCATGTCGAGAAGCAGAAAGGCCTGAGGGCTGAAGGGGAAATCTGGAATGGCCGGAGAGATCAAAATCGGAAGAATGGTGCTGAGCAGCTTTGGCACCAATACCTATTTTTTATATCGTGAGGGGACCGGAAAGGCCATTGTGGTGGATCCGGCCAACGAGGGAACGAAGATCTATGCAGCGCTCTTTAAGCATGACCTGAAGGTGGAAGGGATTTTACTCACACATGGGCATGGGGATCATATCTGGGGACTGGATGCCCTGAAGGGGGCAGTCAATCGTGAAAGACTGGAAAAGGGACTGGAGCCAGCAAAGGTCTATGCTCTGGAGGCAGAAAAAGAGCTACTGGGAAATGCGGAAAAGAATGTTTCCGCCATGTTTGGCCGCCCCTGCAGTGTGGTGGCAGATGAATGGCTGAAGGACGGACAGGAGCTCTCCTTGGCGGACATGACCCTTCGTGTGATCGCAACGCCCGGGCATACTGCGGGAGGCTGTTGCTTTTATATTCAAGAGGCGGGTTTTCTGATCAGCGGGGATACGCTTTTCTGCCTTTCCGTGGGGCGGACGGATTTCCCAACGGGCAGCATGAGTACGCTGGTGCGCTCCATTCGGGACAAGCTCTTTTGCCTGCCGGAGGATACAAAGGTATATCCCGGACATGGCGAATCGACAACCATCGGTTATGAGAAGGAGAACAATCCTTTTTGCGTATAAAGCTATTTTGTTAGCGGTTATTTTATTTGAAAAGAGCAGTACATGGACAGAGCAAGCGAAAATATTGGTGAAAGCAGAAAGAAAAAAGAATTTGTGCGAGAATTGTTTGTAAAGATCAGTCAGCCAAGCTATGAGTACGATGTAAACTCCATCGTCAAGGCTTTTTATCCAGACAGACAGGTGAAGGTATTGACCAGCGAGAGTGTCAGCCTCTGGAAGGAGTATGAGGCGGCGGTGCAGGAGAGAAAGGCGGAGGGTGCCTGGGAGGAGATTCAGATCACACTGGAAGCGGGCGGCGCAACCATCAAAATGCAGGTGGAGGGAAAAGTACCTGGGCTGATCGGTGCAGAATATGAATGGCAGACGATACTTACGGATGAAAAGAATTATAAGGCAGAATTTAAGCGTTTTATATACCGAACACTGGAATCACATACGGGAAAAAGCCTTCCCTGGGGGAATCTGACCGGGATCCGTCCCACAAAGATCGCCTATGGTCTTATGGAGGAGGGCAGAAGTCAGCAAGAGATACATACTTATCTGAAGGAGAACTATTTTGTAAGTGACGAGAAGGCGGAGCTGAGTATTCAGATCGCAGGCCGGGAGCAGGAAATATTAAAGCAGATCCACTATGAGGGAGGCTATAGCTTATATATCGGCATACCTTTTTGCCCCACCACCTGCCTGTATTGTTCCTTTACCTCCTTTCCCATTGCAGCCTATCGGAAAAGGGTGGACGCCTATGTGGATTGTCTGATCCGGGAGATGGAGTTTGTTTCCACAAGATATGCCGATAAGGTGTTGGATACTGTCTATATCGGCGGCGGCACTCCCACAACCCTGGAGCCGGAGCATTTGGAGAAGCTCTTAGGGAAGCTTCACTCGTACTTTGATTTTTCTACTGTAAAGGAATTTACGGTGGAGGCGGGTAGAGCGGACAGCATCACAGAGGAAAAGCTGGCAGTGCTCCGGAAATATGGCGTCACAAGAATCTCTGTCAATCCTCAGACCATGAAGCAGGAGACGCTGGATCTCATTGGGAGAAGGGCATCCGTGGAGCAGGTGATCAGGGCTTATGAGCTGGCCAGGGGGATGGGGTTTGACAATATCAATATGGATCTGATCCTGGGGCTTCCCGGTGAGGATGCGGGGGATGTTCAGAATACCATTGACAGGGTGGTGGAGCTTGCTCCGGATTCGCTGACGGTTCATTCTCTCGCGATCAAGAGGGCCTCCAAGCTCAGCGACTGGATTCTGGAGCATGGAATTTCAACCCTGCATAATACGGACGAGACAATGAGGCTGGCAGCGCAGGGAGCAGAGAGGCTTGGAATGCAGCCCTATTACCTCTACAGGCAGAAGAATATGTCCGGTAACTTTGAGAATGTGGGATACGCTCTTCCGGGAAAGTATGGATATTACAATATTCTGATCATGGAGGAGGTACAGACCATTGTTGCTCTGGGAGCCGGATGCATCAGCAAGAGAGTCTATCCGGACGGCAGGATCGAGAGAAGTGACAGCATCAAGGATGTGGGGCTATATATCGATAAGATCGATGAAATGATCGAGCGTAAGCGCAGGCTGCTCTGTGACTAGGATGAAGCATTATGGATTCATAAAGTAAGTATATTAGAAAGAAGGCAATACGATGAAGAAGGGTGTCATTACTGATTACAGTTGGAGAAAAAAGAGGATCCTTCTTTATATTCTGATCGTTCTGTTTATCCTCATGATCCCGACGATTTTAATGATGTTTTATGTGTTCCGTCATATAAAATACATGGGAGTCGTGGATGAGAGATATCCCTATCAGAGTATATATAAGCCCGGTGATTTTGGGCTCAATGCTGTGGAGAGAAGGTTGGATACGGAGGATGGCGAGACCATTTGGTGCTCCGAGGTGAAAGTGGACAATCCCAAGGCGGTCATTATTTTTCTTGGGGCAATGAAGGAGCCTTCCGTGACATATTTTTACGGGCATGCCGCTCTGATGAAGGAGGAGGGCTATGCCTCCTTCCTGTTAGAGGTCCGGGCGCACGGAGAGAGTACGGGCAGAAAGCTGGGACTGGGTTATACTGAGGTGGAGGATGTCCGCACTCTGGCAAGGTATATTGGTCAGATGGAGGAATATCAGAAGCTTCCCATTATTTTACAAGGTGTTTCCCTTGGAGGAACCATTGCCATCAATGCCACTGCTGAAATACCTGAGGTGGCGGGCTGTATCGCCATGTCTCCTTTTGCTTCGGTGGATGATCAATTGGATCTGATCCTGAAAAGGTATCATATCCCCGGATTCCTGAGAGCAGCCCAGAGACCCTTTACTCATCAGTCCCTTCGGTGGATCTACGGGAAGGATCTGGCAGATCACATGACACCCATGAATCAGATACAAAAGGTTGGCTCCAAGCCGGTTCTGGTCATTGCGTCTTCCGGGGATGAGAGTATTTCACCTGAAAATGCGTATCGCCTGCAGAAGATAGCGGATACCGCTGAATTTTGGACGCGGGAGAGCGCCGATCATTATGTGATCCAAAACAATGATTTCAAAAATGTGGCAAAGGATACGGAGTATACTAACTATATTTTGGGATTTATCCGAAAAATAATAGAGAGCAGGAAATAAGGCTTTTCCGATTGATCATTTACCCAAAAAGGATTTTGGGAAGGTTTCACCTTCAGGGAGGAGGGGGAAGAATGAGAGTTGGCGCAGTATCACCTTTTCTAAAGAGCGGTCCGCTGCAGCTGCAGGGAAAACATACCCCGACAGCTTCGCGGGATGAGAGCATACCATCAACGGATCTGCAGGATTTGCGCGAAAAGCGAAGAATGCTGTCCCAGACACAGTCGGAGAGTATGCAGTCAGAAAGCGGGCAGAAGGTTTTTCAGGGAGTGTCCAAGCAGAATTCATTTATTGGCATGCAGTCCTATACGGAAGCCCTTCGAACCGGAAGAGAGAAGGCGAAGAAATCTTCTCTTGCGGTAAAACATGTAAGATATCAGGCGAAATCTATCTCCTCCCAGATCGTCAGGAGCAAAACCTCCACCAGTGCAAGGCAGGCTGTGGGAAAGGCGAGAAGAGAGGTCATTCGCCTAAAGCGCCTTCGCCAGAATGAAGCCTACGATGAGGAGGAGCTGCAGGCCGCCATCGTCCATGCACAGTCCATGGAGAGAGTGGCCAAAAAGAAGCTGAATCATCTGCAGCAGGAGGAATTGATCCGGGTGACGGATGAGGAGAAAGAAGCCGATACTGCTTCCGAAACAGAAGAAATCTTTCAGGAGGATGCATGGGAGCAGGAGGAGCCTTCGGATCGGGAGGAGTTCTCAGAACAGGATGGACTCGGGGGAGAAAATGATCTCTCCAATGGAGAGTACATTCTCCATGAGGATGTTCTATCCGGTATGGAAGGTACCATGGATGAATGGCTCTATCGGATGGAGAGTGGGCTGGGAGATCTAACGGAGGAAGTCATGGAAGAGCTTCAGACTGCTTTTCAGGATCTCTTGGATCAGATGGGCTTATCGGGGTTGGAGGATCTGACCGGAGTAAGCCGCGAAATGCCGCCGGAGCAGTTTGAAGAGCTGCGCAGGAAACATCGTCTGGCGGAAATGAAGGAGATTGTTAAGGCGGACGGAGATTATCTGAAGTCCATGTTTCAGCACTATGAAAAGCTCCGTGCGGCAGCTTCCGGCGGAGGAAGCTCGATGGGAGCGGGGAGCTATGCAGGGGCGGGATCTGTCGGGATCGTGCCAGCCGGAAACGGAAACGCTGTCTTTTCGGCAGGGGCGCCTGCAGCCGGAGGATTTCTGGGCGGAGGAGTGGATATTTCCCTATAAAACAAGGCGTAATAGGATGAAAGCCTAGGACGAAGGATAAAAGATGCAGTCGTTAGGAGTGGAAACGGCTGCATTTTGCTTTGGAGAGGCAATCTGAAAATTTAAGAGTTTTTTTATTGACAGAGAAGGCCGAAACAAGTTACCCTTATAGAGTAGATAAAAATAGGAAAACATGGCAGAAAGGGAGGGAAAGCCCATGAACAAAAAGAGAGAAGAGTACTTGGAGGAATATGCTAAAATCTGTTATGAGCATGATGATATCGATCTTGCCCTTTTTGATGAATACGGAGTAAAGCGGGGGCTTCGGGATAAGAACGGTAACGGAGTTTTGTCCGGCCTGACCAATATCTCCAAGATCGAAGCCTTTCAGATGGTGGATGGGGTGAAAACACCCTGTGATGGCAGACTCTGGTATCGCGGATATGATTGTATAGAACTGGTAAATGGCTTCAAGGGAAAGCATTACGGCTTTGAAGAGATAGCATACTTACTTTTGATGGGTAGATTGCCCAACCAAAAGGAATTGGAGCAGTTTAGCGAGGTGCTTGGATCGGGCAGAACGCTTCCCAGAAACTTTACCAGGGATGTGATCATGAAGGCTCCCTCGGGGGATATTATGAATTCTTTGACCAGAAGTGTTCTGACCCTGGCCTCTTATGATAAAAATTGCAGTGATAACAGTGTGGAGAATGTGCTCCGCCAGAGTCTGGAGCTCATCAGTATCTTTCCCATGCTTGCAGTTTATGGCTATCATGCGTATAATCATTATACCAATGATGAAAGTATGTATATCCATCGCCCGCAAAAGAAGCTTTCCACAGCTGAGAATCTGCTGATGATGCTTCGGCCTGATAAGAAATATACTAAGCTGGAAGCTACTGTGTTGGATATCGCACTGGTGCTTCATATGGAGCATGGCGGCGGTAATAATTCCACCTTTACCACCCGTGTGGTCACCTCCTCCGGATCGGACACCTATTCCGTTGTGGCGGCCGCACTGTCCTCTTTGAAGGGGCCAAAGCATGGCGGGGCCAATATTAAGGTGGTACAGATGATGCGGGATATCGAGAAGCATGTTTCCGATTGGACGGATGAAGAAGAGGTCAGTGCTTACCTGCAGAAGATTCTGAATAAAGAAGCCTTTGATAAAAAGGGGCTGATCTATGGTATGGGACATGCGGTCTATTCCCTCTCCGATCCCAGAGCGAGGGTGTTTAAGGGCTTTGTGGAGCAGCTGGCGGAGGAGAAGGGCAGGGCAAAGGACTTTGCATTGTATTCCATGATCGAGCGTCTTGCACCTCAGGTGATCGCCAAGAAGGCCAGGATTTATAAGGGCGTCAGTGCCAATGTGGATTTTTACAGCGGCTTTGTATATAGTATGTTGGAGATTCCTCTGGAAATGTATACTCCGATCTTTGCAATTGCCAGGATCGTGGGCTGGAGCGCTCACCGGATCGAAGAGCTGATCAATATGGATAAGATCATCAGACCCGCTTATATGAGTGTGATGAAGGAGCGGGATTATATCCCCTTGGAGGAGCGTGGCGAAGAGTAAAATGGCCGGAACGATCTTAACTTATCTGAAAGAATATGGCAATAAGAGTTTCCGTGAGCTCCCCTTGAACGATGTGGATGCATTGATCTTTTGCCAGTTTGCCTACTTAAAATTCGATGGTCTGGTGCCGGATGTCAATTTCAATGTGCCGCCGATCTCCATGAGAGAGCTGGCGGCTCATCCCGCAAGGGAGGGACTCTTTGCGGACGAAAGATATGAGAAGGTAAATCGGGAGCTCTTCGAAGGCATGGTTCGTGGAGAACGCTTTGGCAGTCTGCGATTAAACGGTTATGTCAATCTGATCGAAAGGGAATGGGAGACTCAGTTTTCTGCCATCACCTGTGAACTGGAGGATGGCTCCTTCTTTTTGGCTTTTCGTGGCACAGACGAGAGCATTGTGGGGTGGAGGGAGGACTGTAATATGTCCTTTCTGAATCCGATCCCATCCCAGCGTTGTGCTCTGAAATATTGTAATATGGTGATGGAGAGATGGAAGGGGAGATATTATCTCGGAGGACATTCCAAGGGTGGAAACCTTGCGGTTTATGCGGCAATGAATTGCCGGGCTGCAGTCAGGGAGAGAATTGAAAGGATTTATAATATGGATGGACCGGGCTTTCGGCCCGAGATACAAAAGAAGGGTGCCTATGACGAGATCAGGGACAGGATTAAGAAGATTTTGCCCCATTCTTCGTTCATAGGCATGCTATTTGAACAAAATACGGATTACTCGGTGGTGGAGAGTAAGAGTATAGGACTCTTTCAGCACAATCCCTATTCCTGGATCGTGGAGGGGGATCATTTTGTAAAAGCGGACGATGTCTATGAGAGTAGAAAGTTCATGGATCAAACCATCAATGAGTGGTTGCTCTCCCTTTCCGAGGAGGAATTAAGAGGCTTTATCACCACCTTGTTTTCTATACTGGAGGCGTCCCATGCGCAGAATCTTATCGAACTGGGCGAGGATAAGAAAAAAAGTATGCTTGCTATGGCCGAGGCTATGAAGGAAGTAAATCCGGAAACAGCACAGATGATGGGGAAGGTTTTGCAACGACTCTTTGAGATTGCAGGAACCAGGGCGCTTAGAGAGATCAATGAAAAAATAAACCGCACATGGAAGCAATTGGGTGTGGAGAAACGGAACTGACAGATATGGAACAGACGGACTTGGAACAGATAGATATGAAACAGACAGATATGAAGCAGACGGACCCGGAACAGACGGACCTGATACTCAGGACAGAACGTGATGACGGGAAAATACAGAAAAAGAAGGGGCTGAATGGCTTGGCGCTTTTTCTGGCCTTTTTTTCACCCTTTGTGATCATGTTGGCTATTTTTGCCGGAAACGGGATCTATCCCTTTGGAGACAGGAGCTTTGTGGTTTCCGACATGTATCATCAATACCTGCCTTTTTTTCAGGAGTTTGTGGGAAAGATAAAGGCGGGAGAAGGCATCGATTACTCCTGGAATGTGGGTATGGGCTCCAATTTTCGGGCGTTATATGCTTATTATCTGGCCAGTCCATTGCACTGGCTTGCCTTTTTGTTTCCGGTCGCCCACTTGATGGAGTTTATGAGCTATCTGGTGGTGGTGAAGCTTGGATTGGCAGGCTTAAGTTCCTTTCTTTATCTGAAAAGCCGGGGAGGGAAAGATCATGCACCTTTTTCTGCCTTGCTCTTTTCGTGCTTTTATGCCATGAGCGGATTCCTTGCGGCATATAACTGGAATATTATGTGGTTGGATTGTGTGGTCCTGGCCCCCTTGATCCTGATGGGAATGGAGCGTATGGTCCATCAGGGAAAAATGGGATTGTATGTGATCACGCTGGGTCTTTCTATTTTTTCTAACTTTTATATCTCCATTATGATCTGTCTGTTTCTGGTGCTGTATTTTATATTTTTGTTTTTGACAGAACCGGGAAAAATGCAATTCCTGGGGCGATTTATTTTGGGTTCCCTTCTGGCGGGCGAATTGGCTGCAATTCTTTTGGTGCCGGTGTTTTACGCTCTGCTTGTGACGGATTTTGGGGATATGGATTTCCCGGAGAAGTGGAAAGCTTACTTTTCAGTTCTGGATATACTGGCCAGACATTGTATGGGAATCACAACGGAAAAAGCGTTGGAACACTGGCCCAATATATATTGCGGTGCGGCAGTATTTCTGATGATCCCGCTGTATGCAGTCAATGATAAGATTCCGCTGAAGAAGAGATTTGGCTTTTTGACGCTTGCAGGCATTTTTCTTTTGAGCTTTGGGACGAATGTCTTGGACTTTATCTGGCATGGATTTAATTATCCGGATTCTTTACCGGGCAGACAATCCTTTCTCTATATCCTGATCGTATTGGTAATGTGCCATGATTGTCTGTCAAACCCAGAGGGAATCAAGGCTGCTTCGGTGCTTAAGACATATTTAGGCTCGGTGGTCCTGTTTCTGGTGATAGAAAAATTTGTAGACAGCGATGATTTTCAGACCTGGACCTGGCTCATGAACCTGGCCTTTGTAACCGTTTATGCCATCTGCCTTCATTTCTATAAGACCAGAGAGAGCAAAAGAGCAATTTATGCTGTTGCGGCGCTGAGCTTTGTGGCTGTGCTTGCGGAGTGTGCGGTCAATATGTCCCTCACCAGTGTGGGTACTGTAAGCAGGACTGCATATTTTGAACATTTGGAGGATTACAGGGCGCTTTATGAGAGGAATGCGCCGGAGGGAGATTTTCAGCGCTTCGAGAAGTTTTCGCGAAAGACCAAGAATGATGCCACGCTTGCGGGCTTTCCATCGGCCTCCGTCTTTTCCTCCACCATGAATTCCTCGGTCATGGATTTTTATACCAGGCTGGGGATGAGGCACAGTAAGGTGTATTATGGCTATGACGGTGCGACGGCATTCTCTTCGGCACTGTTAAATGTGGGGTACCTCTTTGGGGAATCCGATCAGCTGGAAAACGAGATTTTTTCACTGACAGATCAGGAAAACGGTGTATATTTATATCGTGCAAATTATACGCTTCCCTTCGGGTATGTGGCCCCGCCGGACTTTGAGCTTCCGGAGGGCTTAAAATATAACGGTATCGCTGTCCAAAATGAGCTGGCGGAGAAGCTTGGCGCAGAGGGCACTCTGTTCCGGAAGGTAAAGGCGGACGATGAGGGAGAGGATGTGAAGTTTACTGCCTCTCAGGACGGAATATATTATGGACTGGTGTGGGATTACGGGACTAAATCGATCAAGGCTCTGGGCGGACAGTTTGAGGAATATCTCTATAAGGATCTGAAAAAGGATTGTATCCTATATCTGGGATATTTGGAGAAGGGAGAGGAGATTGATCTTGTAAACGGGGACGATGACGATGAGACACCAAATGTTTCCGTTGCCATATATCGTTTGGATATGGGGGTGCTGGAACAGGCATTAGGAGTACTGTCTGAGAATCATATGACGGAAACAAGGGTGGATAACACCCATGTAAGCGGCAAAATTTCACTTTCGGAGGAGGGGAGATTGATCACTACAATTCCCTACGAGGAGGGGTGGAAGGTGCTCGTCAACGGAGAAGTCAAAGAAACGGAAAAATTCGGCGGGGCCTTTTTGGCATTGGAGCTGGAACCCGGGGACTATGAGATCGAGATGGAATACACGCCCAAGGGAAAGGGACTGGGGATTGGAATTTCTTTGCTCTGTCTGGCAGTAGCGGGTATTTTGTTTGGGAAAAAAAGCATCAGAAAAATCAATTGAAAAAAATTTTGCAGAAGGACTTGTATTTCCAGTTAAGTATGCTATAATCGAAAATGTAAGGGCTTACAAAAAGCTTGCACATCAATTCTTACGCATTGAATAATAAAATGAACAGCTAATCGGAACAAAGCAAACAGTGCATAAAAAGGATGGAGAGAGCGTAAACAGAGCATGTGGGAAGTATAAACAGAGCATGCCGGGCAAGAGTGTAAATGAGATCGTATCAGACCGAAAGTAAGGCATGGGGAAGACTTTACCCAGGAAAGGAAGGAAAGATGGAACAGGTTTTGGAACAGATCAGCAAAATTGGTATTGTGCCAGTAGTTAAAATCGACAGGGCAGAGGATGCACTGCCTCTGGCTAAGGCACTTTGCGCGGGGGGCTTGCCCTGTGCCGAAGTGACATTCCGTACAGATGCGGCGGCGGAGGCCATTCGCATTATGACAACGAACTTTCCGCAGATGTGTGTGGGTGCGGGAACCGTTTTGAACAGTGCGCAAGTGGATGCGGCTGTGGAGGCAGGAGCTAAATTCATTGTCAGCCCCGGACTGAATCCCAAAACCGTTCAGTATTGCCTGGATAAGGGAGTTCCCATTACACCCGGTACCTCCAGCCCCAGCGATATTGAGCAGGCAATCGAGCTTGGCCTTGAAGTGGTAAAATTTTTCCCGGCTGAGCAGTCCGGAGGACTTGCTAAGATCAAGGCAATGGCTGCACCTTATGTAAATATGAAATTTATGCCCACCGGTGGCATCAATGCAAAAAATCTCACATCCTATCTGGATTTCCCGAAGATCATTGCGTGCGGTGGTTCCTGGATGGTGCCCGGAGATCTGATCAATGCGGGAGAGTGGGACAAGATCGAGCAGCTCACCCGCGAAGCTGTACAGACCATGCTCGGTTTTGAAATCGCACATGTTGGGATCAACGGAGCAAATGAGGAAGAGGCTCTGAAGGCGGCTAATCGCTTCGCATTCCTTTTCGGCATGCCTGTGAAGGTAGGCAACAGCTCCATTTTTGCAGGCACTGCTGTGGAGGTTATGAAGACTCCCTTCAAGGGGGAGCATGGTCATATCGCCATCCGCACCAATTATATCGAGAGGGCTGTGAATTATATGAGCACAGTTCTCGGCGTGGAGTTTGAAGAGCCCAAGAAGGATGACAAGGGCAAGTATAAGGCGATATACCTTAAGGAGCAGGTAGCAGGATTTGCAATTCATCTGATGCAGAAATAAGAAGCAAGCCTGGACGGGCAAAGGTTAATTTCAAGCAAGCAGAAAAGGCTTGAATGGATAGAAAGCTTGCCCCGGACTGGCAAAGCCGGATTTGAGATACAGTGTAGTCAGAATCAAAACCATATTATAAAACATGCGGAGGAATCAAAAAATGGCAAAAGTGATTACCATGGGTGAGATCATGCTGAGACTGTCCACCCCCAATTTTGAGAAGTTCATTCAGGCAGATGAGTTTGACATCAACTACGGCGGTGGCGAGGCAAATGTGGCCGTTTCCCTGGCAAACTACGGACATGACGCGGAGTTTGTGACTGCAGTTCCGAACAACGAGATCGGCGAGTGCGCTGTGGCAGCACTCAGAAAGTACAATGTTTCCACCAAGCACATTGCAAGATGCGGTGAGAGACTTGGTATTTATTATCTGGAGAGCGGTTCTTCCATGAGACCCTCCAAGGTGGTATATGACAGAGCTCATTCCTCTATCTCCACTGCTACCGAAGCTGATTTTGATTTTGACGATATTTTTGCCGGGGCTGACTGGTTCCATTTCACCGGCATCACTCCTGCCATCTCCGATGCAGCGGCTGAGCTCACCGAAAAGGCATTGATAGCTGCAAAGAAGCATGGTGTTAAGGTATCTGTTGATTTGAACTTCAGAAAGAAGCTCTGGACCTCCGAGAAGGCACAGAAGGTGATGAAGAACCTGATGAAGTATGTGGATGTATGCATCGGTAACGAGGAGGATGCAGAGCTGGTTCTGGGCTATAAGCCCGGTAATACGGATGTGACCAGCGGTGATCTGGAGCTTGGCGGATATAAGTCCATTTTCGAGCAGATGGTTGCGGATTATAATTTTGAGTATTGTATCTCTTCCCTGCGCGTGAGCCATTCCGCTTCCGACAACGGTTGGTCCGCATGCATCTATTCCAGAGATACCAAGGAGTTCTATCACTCCAAGGAATACAGCATTCATCCCATTGTGGATCGTGTGGGCGGCGGTGATTCCTTCGCAGGCGGTGTGATCTGCGGTATGCTGGATGGAAAGGATTTCAAGGCAGCACTGGAATTTGGCGTAGCAGCTTCCGCATTGAAGCATACCATTCCGGGCGACTTCAATCTGGTGTCCAGGAAGGAAGTGGAAACTCTGGCAGGCGGAGATGCATCCGGCAGAGTGCAGAGATAATAGAAGGATCCTGATGGAATTGGAACCATTGATTTATGGCATCCGGATTCGGTTGAACGAAGGCACTGTGGTTAATCCATAGTGCCTTTTGCATTGGAGGGATAATAGTGGTATCCTATGATCAGAAGGATGTGGGAATAACTCTGAAATATGGGCGACTTGATGGAAGGGGGATGCAGTATGGCAGATCGGATGAAGCTCCCGGCAGCAGGAGATATTCTGCTTGTCATGATAGGCGTTGCATTTTGTGGTATCGGTGTCGGATTTGCGAGCAGTGCGGAAGTGGAGTTGGATGCCATTGGACTATTTTGTGATGGTGTCAGAAATATGCTTGGTTTTTCGGAGAAAAATCTGGGAATGGCCAGCTTCATCGTCAATGCCATTTTTATTTTATTTCTTTTTTTTGCAAAGAGAAAATATGTGAGCTTTGGCACTGTGATCTATGTGCTTTTATACAGCAGCTGTATCTCCATTGGAAATGAGATCTATCGTTGGATCACGGATGGCTTGGAAGGATTAGGGGTAAGGATTCTTTTCAGTGTGCTTGGTTTTATGCTGCTCTATGTAGGGCTTGGCATTTATGTGGCGATCGACATCGGTGTTGATGCCTTCACGGGAATGGTGCTCTATTTACGGGATGTCACAAAAGCGGATCTGAAATATGTGAAGATGGTATTTGATGTTATATTGATCATTTTGGGTGCGGTGATGGGCGGAACCCTGGGGGCAGCCACATTTGTGACAATGCTTGTTGCGGGACCGATAATTCAGTGGTTGTCCAAGAGGTTTCAGACGCTTTATTTTCGTGGGAAGGTGAAAGAGGAAAAGCGGAGGATGAAGGAGGAAAAGGAGAAAATGGAGGAGAAAAAAACGGAAACGCAGGAGAGGTAAGAGTGTATAAAAGAATAAAACAGCGGTCATGTCTTTGTGGTGCATTGACAAAAAGGGATGGTATGGATAAAATAAAAAGTGGTGATTTGTCCGAATGACTAATGATTGGAGCAGAAATGAATAAAAGATGTATGCTATATTGCTTTGTCTTGCTGGCTATTTGCCTGGCAGGCTGTGGCAAAGGAGATTTATCCTGCGTTCAGGCGGCAACTCAGGTTCAAGAATCACAAGTGCAGGCTTCCAGGGAAGCAGTGCCGGTGGGCGAGGTAAAAAAGTCGAAGACAGATGATAGTTCAGAAGGTGTTCCTGTGGGCGAAATGCTGCGCAGTGACTTGAAGGAAGCACACAGAGCAAGTCTTGTATTGGAGAGCATCGGGGAAAACGAAACCGAAGAGACAGGGGATACTCCGGCAGAGACTGGACAGGAGCCGGAGCTTACTGCAGAAGGGGAAGAACGGGAGCATACCGGAGAAGAACAGGCGCTTGCCGAAGAAGAGGAAGAGCGTGAGCTTACCGAGCAGGAGCTCAAAAAGCTTCAGTGGTCCATCCGAAGCTCGGATAACGGTTTTTTTGCATGTCTTTATGACAGGCCTGAGGAGATCGACTGGGAGCAGGTCCTTTATTCCGGTGCAGGAATGAATGTGGCCTTGAATGAAGGGCAGTTGGACATCATCAGAGAAGCTCTTCGTGAGGAGATCCGGCTTAAGAGAGAAAAGGAAGAGGAGCTCTGGTATCAATATCTTTCTGCTAACAGCCGCTTTCTGGAGGAGCAGGATGGAGAGGCTGAGGAGGAGCAGGAGCAGGAGGAAGAGATCGAGGTAAACCTGACAGCAGCAAATGTTACTACCCTCACTCTGAGATCCATCCAGAATTTTGTGAAGAACCGGACGGGGATGGAGTATTCGGAAGCAAGGCATCCTCTTAACTGGCCCAGTCTGACACGGAATGTATTTTACTTTGTTCATGAGGGGAATAATCGGGTCACCATTAGACTGATTAGTGCAAAGGTGAAGGGAAATGTATATACCCTTTATTACCGAAAAGATAATAAGAGAGGGGCTACGGATCCGGAATATGTCATGGTAGTCGAGAAGGAAGGCAACCAGTGGAAATTCATTTCCAATCTTTCTCTGAATCAGACACCTCCCATCACAATACTGGATATTGATTATTACAATAGCGGTGAGCTGGTCAGATTGCAGGGGACGAAGGAGATGATCACAGTCTCTCAGGAGGAGAGTGATGGACAGACTTCTTCCGCTATAGAGGCTAAGGAGAGCAAGAAGGGTACCGGAAAAACGGGCGAGAACCTGCCCAAATTATATTGGGCTGTGATCACTGCCAGGGAAGACAATACTGTACTCCATGTGGAAAATGCGTATCTGGGGGATGATGTCAGCACTGAACTGGCCGGGGAGGGTTATTTCATACCCGCGGATGAGATTGCATCCGTAACATTGCAGAAGGGAGAAAAGATCGGCGTCAGAGTAGCCCTGGAGGATATCCCGAAATGCAGAGTCTGGGCTACCTGCGGTGATTATTACGGAGAGTATGCCTTTGGCAGTGAAAATTCATTAAAGCGTATCGAAGAGGATGGCACGCCCAAATCCACATATGTCCTGGGGCACAATGTGGATGGTGAGGGCAGGGGAACATCCTACCGGTCCAAGGAGGAATTGCTGAATTTCTTAAAGGGTACATGGGTCTATTACGACAGTACAATGGGGGACTATACGGCTAAGCTTTGTATCAAGGGAGAGAATGAGATTGAGATCGCTATGCCCGGGCTGACTTATCGTCTTGTCATTTCAAAGTGGAATCGTGTCTATGTGGATGAGAAGGGTGCGCCGGATGTGGTGACCTTCCAGACGGCAGATGTGGCAACGCAGGAATTGATCGAGCAGTGGTATCCTGCCATAAAGAAAAGGCTGGGGGATTATCGTCTGCGGGCCATACAAAGAGATGGCATGCAGATCCTATATCTGACGCCGGAAAATGCAGGTGTGGGATGCCTGAATTATCTTTTGCCGGGGGCGGACGAAAGCATGGATGAGTTTGTATTCTATCGCTTTTTGGGCACTCAGGCGCAGCAGCAGGGAGAACTGGAGAATACAAAGGGCTAGAAGAGGAGATAACAATGAAGATCAGCGAGATAGTGGAGGAGAAAAAATATTCTGTTTCCTTTGAGGTATTTCCGCCTAAGACAAAGGATAATATGGAGACGGTGGTCACTGCAGCCAGAAAGATCGCCGAATTGAAGCCGGTTTTTATGAGTGTTACATATGGCGCCGGCGGAGGAACCAGTGAATATACGGTGGAGATTGCCAGAGGACTGCAGGAAGAACAGGGAGTTCCCATGATGGCTCATCTGACCTGTATTACCTCGGATAAGGAGACGGTTGACCGCCAGCTGGAATTGTTGAAGGAAAAAAAGATCCAGAATATTTTGGCCCTTCGTGGGGACAGACCGGAAGGGTTTGAACCCACAGAGAAGAATTTTAAGCACGCCATAGAGCTTGTGAGAGAGATCAAGGAGTTTGACCCTGATTTTTGCATTGCGGGAGCCTGTTACCCGGAGACACATCCGGAGGCAGATACGCTGCAGGAAGATATTCTTCACTTGAAAGAGAAGGTGGATGCGGGGATGGACTTTCTCATCACTCAGATGTTTTTTGACAACGCCGCATTTTACAGTTATATGTATCAGCTGAGGGAGGCAGGGATCAAGGTACCCGTTCACCCGGGGATCATGCCGATTGTGAATGCAACCCAGATGAAGAGGACATTAAAGCTTTCCGGCTCTCAGCTGCCACAGCGATTCCGGCGGATTCTGGATACCTTCGGAAATACGCCGGAGGCCATGCGTCAGGCGGGAATTGCATATGCAACGGATCAGATCATTGATCTTTTTGCCAATGGCTTCCGCACGGTTCATGTCTATTCCATGAACAATCCCACGGTGGCGGCAGCCATTATGGCCAATCTTTCCAAAATCATTGAATTATAAGCCATTGAAAGAGTTGAGGAGAAAATGGCCGTGGAATGGATTGAGAAGGACGATTCCGACTGAACTGCTTTTGAAAGCAGGTGAGAAGAAATCGTCCTTTTTTATTGAATGGATTGTATTTATAAAACCGTGGAAGAAGGCGAAGCGTCAGGAGATAAACAACTGGGACCAGTATTTTATTCCATTCGCCGCCTGATAATATCCGATTCCGATAGTGGTAAAATTCGGGCTCATTATGTTAGCACGGTGTCCCTCGCTGTTCATCCAGGCAGTTACCACTTCCTCCGGGGAACGCTGCCCATAGGCAATATTTTCACCTGCAAAGCGATAGCGAATGCCGTATTCCCCTAGGATCGTAAAGCAGGAGGAGCCATTAGGACGAGTGTGGGAGAAGGAACGCACGGTTTCCTTTGCCCGGGCCAGAGCAGCGGCTTGCAGGGTCTTATCCATCTTGAGAGCCGGGAGTCCGGCTTTGGCCCGCTCCACATTGACCAGAGCCACCACCTGATCTTCATAGGTCTGGATAGTAGGAGTCTCGGCGGATTGCCCGGCGCTAGGAACCGTTGTTTCCGTGGGCTCATTGTTCGGAAGTTGATCCGGCGCATAAGGCTTGGTTTCAGACGAAGAAGGTTCCTCTTGGGCAGGAGCATGTTCACCCTGCTGTGCATAAGGCGAATCTGTATCGTTTTTTTCCTGATCGCATGGAACGCAGGTATCACAGCTTTGTGGGGCATCAGGTGTGCAAGTCTGTTGTCCACCCGGCTCGCAGGGAGCGCAGGGTTTGCAGCTTTGCGGGGCATCAGGTGTGCAGTCCTGTTGGCAGCTTGGCTCGCAGGGAGCGCAGGGTTTGCAGCTTTGCAGATCATCAGGAGTGCAAGTCTGTTGTCCGCCTGGCTCGCAGGGGG
>CACXDS010000266.1 GCA_902766425.1 uncultured Lachnospiraceae bacterium | reverse complement strand
CCTGTGAGATCCTCATAAAGCTCTTAGCTACTTTAATGGGCAAGGTCAGAGGATCCGGCACCGTACTCTTCAGGACCTCCGTATAGGTATTTCCCGTAACGGTACTGGTCACCCAGCCCACCGTGTCTGTGAGGGCGGATTCATTGGCAGTCTCGTTTTTCTTGGTATCCTCCAGCCCCACATTGATCTCTGTTGCCTTCTTTGCCTCGCCGGTCACATCAACCTTTACATATTCAATGTTTTTCTTTACCGTAACGGTCTGCGCCGAGGCAGGCAGAATATAATTGGAATACTTCTCGTCGCTCAGCTCCTTCAGTGTGACGGAATATTTGCCGGGATCGATTCCCTCTTCGTAGATGATACCGTCCATATCCGTGTCTGTCCACTCCACCATAGTTCCGTCCGGCTTAGTGACCTCTGCCACGAATTTTACATTTCCGATCAGTTTAGAGGTTTCTCTGTTGCTAAATTTGATCTTCAGATCCTTTTGTACGGAGATCAGAGCCATGGATACCTTTACTGTGGTCTTATAATCCACTTCATTGTATTCCGGCGTGGTGTTCACAGGATCATCAGACTCCTCAAGGGGATCCAGCTCCGGTTCAAGCTTGGCCATCTCTGCGGTAGCCACAGCAGCGATTCCTTTTCCGCCGATCAGCTCGATATTGCTTAACTGCGCTCCCACCCCGGCAAACTGGGCGTAGACATCCACAGGTTTATTATTTCCCTTCCATACCAGCAATCCGATAAAGCCGATCAAAAGCAGAATAACAAACACTCCGGCGATCGCCATAATGTTTTCGAAAACTCCCATAGAGCTCTGCCCTCTTCTCCCCCTGTTCCCATTCGAACGGCTGCCTCTGCTGCGGGTATCATTTCGATATTCTCTCTGATTTCGGTTTTCTCTCTGCATCGGACGGGACTGGAGCTCTTCCTCCTCATCCTCTCCCATGTAAAGGATCTCACCCTCATAGCCGTCGAAATCTTGCTTTTCCTCCTCATTCTCCGGAGCCTCAAAGGGATTTGCATACTCTGTCAGATCCTTCTTACCGTTCCTTGTTCGCGTCCCTTCCTCATTTTGCGAGTTGTATTCGTACTGGGAAGCATCACCATACGAACGATCATCATGGGAATCCGCGCGATTATTCCGAACATCCCCGCTCAGATACTCTTCCTCCAGCCCTTCATTGTCCCAGGCATCCTCCGTCTCTTCTTCAAAGCCCGGGCGGATCTCTTCCGCTGCAACAGGCTCTTCCTCATCATTACCCAATCCATAGTTTTCATCCATGGACAGAGGCATTACATACCCGTCGTTCATACCGGAACCATAATCATTCGATACCGGGGGCAGATAACCATCTCCCAGCGTGTAGGAGGTGTC
Organism: uncultured Lachnospiraceae bacterium; assembly: GCA_902766425.1. Lineage (GTDB taxonomy): Bacteria > Bacillota > Clostridia > Lachnospirales > Lachnospiraceae > Acetatifactor. The sequence continues at coordinate 4,249 of CACXDS010000266.1, read as the reverse complement.
CTCCTCGGACAAGGAAGGCAGGTATCCGTCATCGTAATCCCGGATCTTTCCGTCCTGACCGTATTCCCCCTCCGCATCCATGTCATCCCTTGTGTATTCCCTACCGGTCTCAGCCCCGAGCTGTACCGGTTTCACATAATCCATGCTGTTCATTGAGTCCAGATCTCTGTCATCCTGCTCAAAGGTAAGATCCGGCTCTGACGCATAATCCGAATTAACGGCATAAGGAGCTTGCTCTGCCACATACTCCGGTTCTGCGGCATATTCCGTACCGACAGAATATTCCTGATGCTCCGCTACATACTCCGTCTCCTGCGCATAGAAATCGTCCGATGCATCCCCCAGGGAATCATATTCCGCATCCTCCTCTTCCTCCAGCGGAACCACATTGATCACTTCCGCATTGTCGGAGGAATCTTCATACTCATCCCCGTCTGCTACATCCTCATAGGAAAAATCATCCTTCTCCTCTTCATCCCAGTCATATCCACTCTGCCTGTTTACATCCCAGCCATCCTGCGGCTTCTTGGTATGTCCAAAATGTATCCTCATAATCCTACCCCTTTGGCTCTTCGCCATGACAAATTGCAAATATTCACATACTCATTCCATTTTAAATCAGAACATAGTATGCTAGCATTATATCATTCCCTTTTCAACTCTTCAAGTGATATGCCGATTTCTTCAGAATTTCTTAAATCTTTTTAATATTCTGGATTTTTTGGGAATATAATTGTAAAATGATAACAAAAATGATCAGAAACAGTACTGCATTGTGAATGCATCAGAAAGGAAAAACATGGTTTCCACAAAAACAACCAACAGACAGAATAAAAATACTTCAGGCAACAGGGGTGGCAAATACCCGGGCAAGAAAAACATCCCCGAAGGGTCAGGATATTCCGAAGACGGCAGCTACGCTGACGACATGGAATACATAGATGAGGATATGGATCAGTACCAGGAGGATCTATATCAGGAGGGCCAATATCAGGAGGACCAATATCAGGAGGACCAATATCAGGAGGGCCAATATCAGGAAGACCAATATCAGGAGGATCTATATCCTGAAGATTTGGAATATCTGGAGGAGGAAGCTCCGGAGGATGATCTCACGGAAGAGCCGGACCTCCCCCGCCGCAAATGGTGGAATTATCTGCTGAATTTCCATACCTTTTTTCTGGTGTTCGCCGTTTTTGTGATCGTCACCCTCCTGCTCTTCTTCAAAAAGTGGGGGATTCAGGTGGATGAGGATTATATCAACGAGAACGCCATTTATTCCGACGGAAGAGACACCTTTGATATCTTCGCCCCCCATCTGGATGAAGAAGGCAATCTTCTGTCCAATAAGAGTCCCCACACGGTGCTGTTTTTCGGCAACGGCCCTCTGGCGGAGGATCGGGATTCCGAGGACAATGTGGTAAACCTGGTGGCCAGGAAAATCGGTGCCACAGTTTATAACTGCTCAGTAAGCGGGAGCTTTCTCACCGCTCAGTCCAAGACCCTGCGCTATTCCCTCTCCGGTCAGGATGTCTATAATTTTTACTGGCTCACGCTTTATCTCGCTCTGGACGATTTGGACTACTTTGACTGGCTGGAGGAAACACCCACCGCTGAGATAAAGCCGGAAACCGCACAGCTGCGCCATACTCTGGAGACCATCGACATGAGTACAGTGGATACCATTTGCATCATGTATGACGCCAGCGATTATCTGGCAGGCTATCAGTATTACAATGAGGATAATCCCACGGATATCCGGAGCTTTGTCGGCAATCTCCAGGCCGGCATCGAGATCCTGCAGGAGTACTTCCCTCATACGCGCATTATCGTCCTATCCCCCACCTATGCCTTCGGCGTAGAGGAGGACGGCAGCCTGGTCAGCAGCGATGTCAAGTCCTATCCCGGCGGCCAGACTCTGAGCACCTATGTTCTGAAGGAATGTGAGGTAGTTGGCGAAGACGGATTGACCTTTATCGACAACCTCTATGGCACCATCAATGAGGATGAGGCGCCGGAATACTTAAGGGATCACATTCACCTAAATCAGGCCGGCCGTGAAAAACTGGCCACCAGGATCTGCAGCGCCATCACTCACTATGACAAATAACAGAAAAGGGAGCGCCTTATGCGCTCCCAAGCATACGCCGAAGCAGTACAGCTCCTTCTCCCTTCAGCCATTTCTCCTGTTCCCGATAATCCGGCAACACCGTTTCCACCAGACTCCAAAATCTCTTGGAATGATTCATCTCCATCCGGTGACAGAGCTCATGCACCACAACATAATCCAGGACCTCCGGAGGCGCCAGCATCAGCAGACAGTTAAAGTTCAGATTTCCCTTGGAGGAGCAGCTCCCCCACCTGGTTTTCTGGTTTCGGATGGTGATCCTGCCATAGGTCACATGCAGTCCTTCCGCATAGTAGCGCACTCTCTCCGGGATAGTTGCCATCGCCCTCTGTGCCAATTCCTCTATTTCCCGCCTCGTCAGATATCCCGCCTCCTGCGCTCTATCCCTCATCGCATTCTGCTTTACCATATCAAGGGCAAGCTTAGGCTGGATTTCCTCCAAAAACCGATAGATTATCTCCTGCGGCATTCTCAAGGGAGCCTTGACCGCCACTACCCCATTTCCCTTCACAGAAGCGGACAGGGTTCTCCTCCTACTTCTGGTGATCTCTATCCTCCAATTTTCCGGAAGCACCTTCTTTTCCTCCAAATTCCTTTCCTGTGATATAACAGCACCAGACAGTCCATAGGATCGTCACGGATATGCTGTTCTTATAATCCATGATTCCTCCGCCCCGCATGGTATAATAAAGACAGAGCACCAAGGAAATCCCCCCGAACAAAATTGCGCCTCTCCATAGAGTATTCCGTTTCCAAAACTGCTTTTCCAGCTGCAGTAATGCCATTGCCAAGGACAGCACAAAGGCCGCCAGAAACCATGTGTAGCTATATCTCACATACCATGTTGTCAGCCTTGGCGCCTCCGTGCGCATCACCTCAAAATTCCTGCCCGAAAGGGTGGTATGTCCCCATCCCTCCATGAGAAGCAGCTGCATGGGAGGCGCAAACACATAGCAGGCAAAATCCTTCAGAATTTCTTTCGCGTTGCGGCGAAAACGGATCTCTCCGGCGACCCGGGCCATCTCCCTGTAAATCTGTCCCGCCCTCTCCCTGCCGTAAACCGAATCCACTCTCCGGCCTATGATCCATTCCTTCTGCAAGGGATATTGATTACAGAGAGCGATTTCCTCCTGACTCAGCGCATCCTTGAGCTCCTTAGGCCAATCCGGATACAAATCTCCGAAATCGTCCCATGCGGTCCTCAGAAAGGCTGCTGCCTCCACAGATTTTTGGATCCGCCCATAGGCTCCCTCCCGGGTTGTCAGTCTCGTCAGGAAGCTGCCAAGACCCAGGAACACCGCCGCCACCAACAGGATTCCCGAAATCCTCCTGATCCAATTTTCTTCCGCCGCTTTACTTTGACTTCCCCTTTTAAGGACCTCATAGATAGAAACTCCGATCAGCAAGGTTCCGCCAAAGAGCCCATACTCCGGCATCAGAAGGGTTGCCAGCAGAAAGCATGCCCCCATGCCTGCCAGTCCCCACACAGCAGATCCTTCCGCTATCCCATGGGTCAATGCGGCTCTGGTCTTACCGGATGCTTTCCCGGCACCGTAACCCCTCGCTCCCATAATCCTCAGAGCCAATCCCAGCTCCCCGAGAAAGAAGGAGTTGGCCAGGGAATTGGGTAGCACCGCCAGATGACATTGCATGGCCATGGGCAGGGTCAGCACAGAGAGCGCGGCCCAGCATTTGAATGCCGTCGGCAGCCTCCTCCACCGGACAAAGGAATCCATAAAAAACCACGCCATCCGGAAGGCCAGCGCAAGCTGTAACACATAGAGCATACTAAAATAAGGGATCGGCACCACTTTTCCGATCCCCTGAAATACCCGGATCAAAAAAGGGTACAAAATCCCCGTATATTCGTCGCAGATCAAGGTTTTACCGACTCTCTCCAGGAAATAGCTCTCCCGGAATTCCTGGAAAGAGCCGAGGTGGGACAGGGCGAAAGCCAGACCCCAGAGGATCTGAACGCCAAATCCCAGGATAAGGATCCTGCCAAGTACGGCAGAAAGCTTCTCTCTCCATCCCCGCATATCAGCCAACTCCCTCCGGCTACTTTTTCATTCAGAAGAACGCCTTCACCTTCTCACAGATATAATCCACCTGCTCCATGGT
>CACXDS010000265.1 GCA_902766425.1 uncultured Lachnospiraceae bacterium | reverse complement strand
CAGGGCCTAATTTTTTATGCATTAATCATTATTGGAATTGTTCTGAGTTAAAGCACCCGTAGCGGCTTTGCCTCCCAAAAAGCCTGCAAGAACTGCGCTGAGATCAACGCCTGTGGATTCCTTCATGCCGTCCGTAACCTGTACGACAGTACCCATGATATCCTTCACCATCTTTGCGGAATTGCCTTCGCCGTACATAGTGATCTTATCCACATTGCCAAGAGGCTCGGCAGCATTTTTCACCACATCGGGCAGAGCCTTGAAGTACATATCCAATACGGCAGCCTCGCCCATTTTCTGCATTGCGATTGCCTTCTTTTCGATACCTTCTGCTTCTGCCAGAGCCTTTGCACGGATTGCTTCCGCCTCTGCAAGACCCTTTGCCCGGATACCTTCCGCCTCCTGCTCCATGGAGTATTTCTGAGCATCTGCTGTAGCCTTATTCGCCTCAGCTTCTTTTTCGCGCTCAAACTTCTCAGCCTCAGCCTTTTTCTGACGCTCGAAGAGCTGTGCCTCGGAGTTTCTCTGAATCTCGTAGAGCTTAGCATCCGCCTGTTGCTGTCTTGCAAATTTCTCAGCCTCAGCCTTCTTCTTCACCTCTGCGTCCAGGGCCTGCTCCATTACCTCGGCCTCTTTCTGCTTTAAGAGAATTTCTTTCTCCTGACGGGCGATGTTTGCATCTGCGGTGGTAATCTCAACGGTCTTACGCTCTGTCTCCTGCTGGATCTGATAAGCAGCATCAGCGATAGCCTTTTTGGTATCGGCGGATTTCTGCAATTCAGCCTTTGTAATGGCCAGTTCATTTTCCTTCTGTGCAATCAGAGTATCCGCACTGATCTTAGCTTCCTGTGCCTCTCGCTCTGCCACAGCCTGAACGATGGATTTCTCCTTTTCAGCTCTGGCCTTTGCATTTGCGATCTCCAGATCACTGGATACCTGCGCATCATTTGCTTCCTTGCGGGCCATGGCCTGTGCCTTAGCGATCTCCTTTTCGCTCTCTGCACGGGAAATTGCGGCATTCTTCTGGATCTTAACGATATTATCCACACCAAGGTTTTCGATAACTCCGTTGCCATCCACAAAGTTTTGTACATTAAAGGATACGATATCCAGACCCATGGCTGCCAGATCGGGCTCCGCATTTTCCTTTACCAGAGTAGCGAATTTCTGGCGGTCGGAAACCATCTCCTCCAGAGCCATCTTACCGACGATCTCACGAACATTACCCTCCAGAACCTCTCTTGCGACTCTCGCAATATAATCGGGCTTTTTGTTCAGGAAGTTCTGTGCTGCAAGCCAAAGTTTTTCGTTGTTGTCGCTGATCTTAACATTGACTGTGGCATCCACATTGATGTTAATGTAATCAGCGGTGGGAACTGCATTGCTGGTCTTTACATCAATGGGGATCAACTGAAGGTTCAGTTCATCCTTCCTCTCTAAGAAAGGAATCTTGACACCGGCTTTACCGATCAGTACCTTCGGCCTCTTTCGAAGTCCCGAGATGATCATTGCGGTGTCGGGTGAAGCTTTTACATAACCTGTGGCCATGATGATCAGAAATAATACGACCACTGCAGCAATAATGTAGATAAGTGTTGGCATAGTCTCTCCCTCCTTTTTCTCTATGCACCTATTTAGGCAAGCACTCCCTTCAAATGGAAACTCCGTTTTGGAAACCTTTTTGATAAAACTCCGTTTTGGAAACTCTGTTTCTTATGAACGAGCTGAAAAGCTTGGGTCTCGCATTTGAGCTTGCCTTGTATGAATATGATTATAGCATAGGACCCCTTAATTGCCTATAGAAACTTTTGCATATTAGATACCGGAATCATCCCGGAAACTGCACGATAATAAATTGAATTTAAACCAGTCCCTTTGTAAAGAAATAAGCGGCGATCTGCGCTCTGGAGCTAAAAGGTGCGCCTTCCCGGAGCAATTCCTCCACCTCTTCTTGGGAATAAAAGGCGGCGGAGATTTCCTCGTTGTCAGAGGTGTGTCCGGAGCTGATATACCCTTCCGCCTCCACAATGGCAATGGAGGTGGAGACATCGGAAATGGCTACGGCTGCATAGGAAGGCGGCAGAATGATTTGAATCCTTTTTAAAGATAATCCGGTTTCCTCATACAATTCTCTGCGGATACATTCTTCGGGCGTTTCTCCTTCCTCCAGCATGCCGGCGCAAAGATTATAGATGGTTCGATTCACTCCCATCCTGAATTCCCGTAATAGCAGGAGTTTATTTTCCCATAAAGCGATTATGGAGATCCCGCTGGGTCTAAGTCCAAGCTCCTCCGGTCCATTCAGTTCCCTTCTGCTTACAATTTCATATTTTTTTATCCTGCCTGCTTTATTCAGATAGGTCAGTTCATAATTTTTCAGGTATTTTCCGTTCTTCACCTTTTCAAATCCGATCAGTTCCATGCTCACTCCATCTTGTAATTCAGCTTTGGGCTGTCACATCAAATTAAGAATTGCTCCTCGGCAGAGGATATTGATACTTTATGGCCTGTTCCAGGAGGGGCGGGACGGTTTTCTGGCGGGTGATCTCCATTAACCCCAGCTTTGTAAAATCGATCACGCAGGTTTTTACCCTATCCTGCTGCAGGAGCTCCTGCATAAGCCGGATCAGAGCTTCCTGATCCTCCGGAGCAGTCATGTTGATAAAATCGATCAGGATCATGCCGGACAGATTTCGAAGGCGAATCTGATAAGCAATTTCTCTGGCAGCTTCCAGATTGATGGCAGTATAGTAATCGTCTTTGGCTCTGGAAGCCTCAAATTTGCCCGAATTGACATCGATCACTGTTAAGGCCTCGGTAGGTTCTATGATCAGATAGGCTCCCGATTTGAGCCATACACGCTTGCACAGGGCGTCTTCTATTTTGGTGGACAGGCCGTATAGCTTCTCCAGAGGATAGTTTGCATCCTCGTAAAATCGCAGCTCCTTGCCTACGGGGATCAGCTCACTCTCCTGCATTTCCTCGTAGAGCTCAGGATCATCTGTGAGAAGCTCATCATATTCCTGCGGAAGAACAAAGTGATTTAAGGCGTCCTGCCAGGGACTGGGGGGCGTGCGCAGGCAGGAATACTGGCTTCGATAACAGGCCTCCTGCAGCATCCCGGTGAACTCATGGATCAAACCGGCCAAAGCCTGCTTTAGCACCGGAATATCCACTTCACAGCATTGTGTGCGAAAAATTATCCCGGCGGGCGGAAACAGGGAGACATAGGGATAGATTTTGGGATCCGCCCATGTCCAATTCTTCAGATTCCCCTTATCGTCAAAAAAATCTTCGGAGCATATTTCTTTGCGGTATAATGCCTTGGTAGCCGAGGACAGCTTCGTGGAAAACCCGGTCTTATTGCTGCCGAGGGCAATGGCAAAAAAGCGGTTGGAAAGAGATACCTTTGCCGTCACAGCGGGCTGCTTGGTCTTTTGGGCCTCGCGGATTCCCTGTACCAGGATGAGATCTCCCTGCTTTGGAACAGGATCTTTGGAGAAGTCCCTTTTCTGACCGGGAATATAAAAGGGGAGCTGATCCTTCAGATCCGGCAGAAAGCAGATCATTCCCTGCTTAATCTCCACAAAACAGGCGTTCAGATTATTTACAATATCTCTGACACGGGCCACATAGATCCCGCCGGTCACCTTTTCCTTTTCCCCCTGAAAGGAAGCAGCCAGAAGTCTTCTGTCCTGTAATAACAAAGCGCATCTTCGATTATTTACTTTTGTGAAAATAAGTTTCCTGTCATTGGCCATTTCTTCTATCTGACTCTTTCTATCTGACACTATTATTTCCGCCTTGTCAGCCCTTTCTATTACTAGCTTTCTATTACTTGCTTTCTGCCTCTTAAAAGACACTGCCGACATCATCCAGCGAGATCAAAGCTCCTTCCTGATTACGGGTAAGAAGATCCTCTCTGGTGATCAAAAGGGCATTTTCCATGAGAGCTTCCCCTCTCTCCTGCAGAAAGGTTTCCAGTACCTGTACAGGTTTGATATTTCCGGCGCTTGAGGCATCCAATAAAAAGGTGATCACCGCCCTTTCCGGATCCCAATCAAAGGCAAAGATACCGGGTCTTAGATTGACAAAACGCTCTCCGGCTTTCCCCTCCTTGCGGAAAAGAATTTCCTCATGGGAGAGGTATTGGTGGATGAGCTGCGTTACTTCTTCCCCCGGAAGAGAAAAGGTTTCGGGAGTGCGTCCCTCGCGAAAACGCACCTCATAGGAGGCAGCCGCCACACTCGCCATAGCGTTTCCTGCTTCCCTGGGCAGTCTTTTTACGGACATCACCTTGATCTCCGGCACGCTGGCCTCCTGGTAGCGCCGGATCATATCTTCGCTGGAGGTGACGGAGGCTACCTCCAGATCCAGATATTCTCCCCTGCTCTCCAGACCAACGCTTAAGGGGGAAGCAAAGCTCATGATCTGATGGGGGCTGAAGCCTCCCGTATAGCAGACATCGATCCCGGCTCTTCGATTACATTTTTGAAAAAAACGCATCACATCCAGGTGCCCGATAAAGCGCAGCGCACCTGACTTTTCAAATTTTACACGAAGCTTGATATGCTCGTCCATATCCTTCTCACTTTCTTACGATTCCTTTATCTGGGCTCCACGCAGATCCCGCAGCCCCATCTTGCGGCGCCGCAGCCCTGACATTTCTGCTTACAATTCTCAGAGATGGTCTCTTCCTGTGCCTTTATCCATTCTCTCTTTAGGAATTCCTTCGTAATCCCGGCATCAATAAAGTCCCAGGGGAAGATCTCATCCAGCTCTCTGACCCTGGTGGTGTAGAAATCCGGATCCAGGCCGCATTCCCGAATGGTTTCCAGCCAGACATCATGCTTGTAGTATTCACTCCAGGCATCGTAGAAGCATCCCTTTTGGTAAACCCTCAGGATCACCTCTCCCAGTCTTCTGTCTCCCCGTGCAAGGACGCCCTCCATCACACTGGCATCTGCCTCGTGCCAATTGTACTTAATGCTCTTCTGGTTTAACTGCTCGGAGATGCATTTCCGGGTAAAATAAGCCTTTTCCACAAATGCTTCCTTGGTGCACTGCGGCGCCCACTGAAAGGGGGTAAAGGGCTTTGGTACAAAGAAGGAGGTGCTGGCCACGATCTGGACACGGCCGTTGACTCTTTTCTCCTTTGGGACAGTGTCAAAGAATTCCGCCGCAATCTTATTACATAATTCGGCAATTCCCCGAATATCTTCTTCGGTTTCGGTGGGCTGACCCAGCATAAAATAAAGCTTCACTCTGGTCCAGCCTCCCTCAAAGGCAAGTCTGGCCCCTTCCAGAATGACCTCTTCGGTGAGCCCCTTATTGATCACATTTCGAAGCCTTTGACTGCCGGCCTCCGGAGCAAAGGTGAGGCTGGATTTTTTGATATCCTGCACCTTACTCATGACATCCAGGGAAAAGGCATCGATCCGAAGGCTGGGAAGGGAAATATTGATATGCTGCCTGTCGCATTCGGCAATAAGATAATCTATGAGCTCCGGGAGCCTGGAATAATCGCTGGAGCTTAAGGAACTCAATGTGAGCTCCTCGTGCCCTGTGTTTTTCAGCATCTCGGTGGCATATTGTTTTAAAACATCCACATCCCTCTCACGGACCGGGCGATATAATTGGCCTGCCTGACAAAAACGGCACCCCCGGATACAGCCTCTTTGAATCTCCAATACCACTCGGTCCTGGGTGATCTTCATATAGGGCACTAAGGGCTTCATGGGATAATAGGTATCACTCAGATCCTTCACCAGCTCCTTATGAACAACCGCAGGAACATCCTCATAGATTGGTTGAAAGGAAGCAATGCAACCATCCTCCCGGTAGCTTACCTCATAGAGAGATGGCACATATATTCCCGGGATATGGGATGCCTTACGCAGAAATTCCTTTCTGGATAGCTTCTTTTCCCGACATTCGCGATAGAGCTCGATCAATTCACCATATCTGGTCTCGCCCTCACCGATATAGAACAGATCAAAAAAATCCACAATGGGCTCCGGATTATAGGAACAGGGGCCCCCACCGATCACGATGGGGTGACTCTCGTCCCGATCCTTTGCCAGTAGGGGAATCTGCGCCAGATCCAAGACCTGTAAAATATTAGTATAACACATTTCATATTGAATCGTGATTCCCAGAAAATCAAAATCCTTGATGGGATCCTGGGATTCCAGAGCAAACAGCGGGATCCCCTCTTTTCGCATAATGGCATCCAGATCCAGCCAGGGGGAATACACTCTCTCGCACCATACGCCCTCCATGCGGTTAAACATATCATACAGGATCTGGATGCCCAGATGGGACATACCGATCTCATACACATCCGGAAAGCACATGGCAAATCGGATATCGATCTTATCCTTGTCCTTCACCACAGAATTGTATTCTTTTCCTATATAACGGGCAGGCTTTTCCACCTGCATCAAAATATCATCGGACAGAGCCAAATGATCCATGTTTTATCCTCTCTTTCGAAATGCCGATTCTTTCAGTCAGTTTTTTTCTTTCGAAGGGCTGCCTGCAGCTTTTTGACATCCTCCTTATCACAGGGAAGCAGGGAATAGCGCGCTTTTTCATAAATTGCGGAAAGCAGGGGCGTCCGTTCTTCCAAAGCCAGCTCCCGCGCCGTCATAAAGGGCAGCTCTTGTCCGGTATGCTCGGAATCCATTGCCCTTCGTTTATAAATTCGCCGGATTCTCTGTCTGGGACTCAGGTAGCCTTCTTTTTCATTTTTCATAGCTTCCTGTAGCTTTTTAGGGCCAAGGCTCTCATGGATATCAATCGCTTCCACCTCTTCCTCCACCTCATAGCCGATTCTCTTAACGGAGAGACGCCGCAGGATAAATCGTATGATCAGAAAGGCCAAATAAGCCACTAAAGCCAGAAGGATCAATACTACCAGAACAAATAAAAGCACCTCCATGATCCGCCAGAATAAGGAGGGAGCTCCAGGAAGAAAATCAGGCTGGGAGTTCATTGCATTTTCCAATCCGTTGGAAAGCTTAGTGGGATCCTGATTATGCGAAAAGAGACTGGAAATATAATGGATCAGCTTACGGATCCCTTTCTTTATTTTATCCCAAAAGCCATGCAAAAAATAGTCCGAAATGCCAAAGGATGAGATCAAAAGTAAAAGAACGGTTCCTATCCCAAGATAATAAAGGGAATTAACGAGTCCCGACCGAAAGATCTTCTGCTTGGGCATGGAGGAAGAGGTTCCCTCATTTTTCATGATGAACTGCAGGTATTGATCCATATAAAAGGCCAAGAAGAAGGTAATCCCGGCGATCAGCATGCCAATCAATAATACAAAAGGGTAATGATAGATCTCCCTGTGCGGAAAAATGATCAAGGCCGAAAAAAGATGAATCCCGATAAAAATAAAGGGCGGAATGATCTTAGTCGGTTTATCCGACCTGGTTATGGTCTGAAACACCGAGAGCAGTATATATATCGTGATAAAGAAAAAATAGATTCCCTTCAGTATCTCGGGCTCTATGGGGAAAAGTGTCAATATGCCCATGGAGATGGGATAACAGAGGATCTGAAGCAAAACGCTCCGGGTATTAACACGCAAAAAGGCCAGAAAAAAGGGAACAAACCCGGTGAATACCCATCCCAAAAGAGCCATTCCGGAGAGCTCCGAAACAGCCGCAATAATAAACACGATGGGGAAAAAGGTCCAGTGATTCGTGGTCACTGCCATGAACTCTCTGACCAGCGTTATGCTTTTCTGAGACATTATATTGCTCCTTGCTTCCTATTTACAACGATACTTTTCGCAGCAACAGTTCAAAGCTTTGTTCCTGCGAAAGAGCATGCTCTTATATTAGTGCCGGTTACCGGACAGGCTTCAGGGAATTGCGCAGGATCAGTGGAAGCTCATCGGGTTGAAAACGAGGTGACAGCGGATAGAACCAGGAATAGGCTCTGCCCTGTCCGGCAAAGCCCTGTAATAAATCCACAAAGGAGGCTTCATAAAAAGGGGATATAAAACAGGTGTATGTGTTCTCCTGCTCCTGCAGAATTCTCTTCTGAAATAAAGAGACAAAGGGAATTGCCTCTTTTTCTGTGTCAATCCTCGCCAGGCCTCGCATAATGGCTGAAAAATGGTTCGGACCCTTCCCTGCACTTCGCATTAGGGGATCCCCCGTCTCCAGATCCCTGCCGTTACTGTAAAATGCCACCTTGATTCCCTGCCCCAATAAGTATTTCGCCAGACCGGCGCCGATCCTTATCGAGGCTTCCAGCTCCTCCACACTCCGAAGGAGGCTCTTGTCCTCCAGATTTAAATAAATCCGTACCGTCTTGGGGGCCGTATAATTTCGTTGATTTACCATGAGGCGCCCTGTTTTTGCCGTAGCCTTCCAGTTGATGCTCTTGCGATTGTCAAAGGGCTGATATTCCCTGATCCCCCGCAGCTCAAAGGGATCCTCGTAGAGGTTTCTCTTGGTGAGCATTTCGCCGTTCAGTTGCTGGAGCATGAGCTGAAAGTCCCTGCTTTCCAACGGCTTCGGAAGAACATATAAGCTTTCGGAGGGCTGAAAGGAGGTATGCAGCTGACAGGTCATAAAGAGGTCCGCACTGGTGAGATCAATATTATTGATCCGATAATATCCTCTTTTTTGACCATAAAAATACAGGAGCCTCGTTACCTTTTCGCCGCCTCCTATCTGAAACACATCATTGTGATAAAACTGATCTGTGGTGACCGACCCCTTGTTCTTCTCAAAGGCCAGATGCTTATCCGTCTGAAATTTCACCATCAGCATGGGAAGGGGAAGTCTTTTGCGATTCTCAATCTGAATCTGCAGTTTTCCCTCCTCTCCCTCCGGGATCTCAGCCGTCAAAAACTGTATGCGGACCTCCATATCATCCATCCATCCGGATTCATAAATCCTGCGCTGAATGAAAAACAAGGCAAGGATCACCAGGGATATGAGTATAACCTGTATCATATGGACCTCACTAGCGCTGGTTAAAATCCTCGGTGGGTACCACTGTTCTCTTGATCACATCCTGAATAAAACGCTCACAATCCGTATTTTTCCCGTATCCCAGGAT
>CACXDS010000264.1 GCA_902766425.1 uncultured Lachnospiraceae bacterium | reverse complement strand
TAAGGCATGATTGCCAAATCCCTAGTCAGGAAATCATCCAAGCATAGCATCCCTTATAAAACAGTATTTTAATCCTTCTTGTCGGTTAGTGTCCAAGATACCATAGAGTATTATTAAGTATCCATTTGTATGCACTTTGTATGCAATTGCGGATTTTCGTGTGCTAATCAGTATATAAACAACTATGTCGCCCTCAAAAATCCTTCCAAATGTCAGATAACTTGTCGATGGACTCCTGCTTTTTACTATCCGTTGCCTCCGCATAGATGTCCATTGTCGTTTTAATGTTCGCATGACCCATGATGCTTTGAATTACTTTAAGATTCTGCTCGTTTTCGCATAAGCGGGTACAAAAAGTATGTCTAAGATGGTGACATGAAAAATGTGGCAGATAAACCGGCTCCCTTTTTTCCTTCGCTGCGCGAACGTTTTCCACATGGTTATATTCTTCCGTGATGCGGCTGATGGCGGAATTGATGTTTTGTTCACACATTACTTTACCATATGAATTTTGAAAGATAAATCCAGACATTCCCTCAATCACGGTTTTATTAAATCCAATGTCGGACTGCCTTTCATATTCTTCCTTAAAAGCTTCGAGTACCTGCTCCATCATGGGAATGGTACGAATTCCAGCCTCCGTCTTTGGAAGGGACACGCCTAACCTTCTTGCCCTGTCACCGGGCTTAACGCTAACCCTTACCAATGCATGATTGACATTGATCATTCGCTTTTCCATGTCAATGTCCTGCCAGCGCAGTCCAATGAATTCACCACACCTTAACCCCGTCCCAAGCAACACGGTGAAAACCGTCCACCAATGATCATACACTGGATGTCCCTTGATGAATTTCATGAATGCAGTCTGCTGTTCGACCGTCAGCGCATGTCTGATGCCCTTATTCTTTCCTACCTCGTCACCAATCTCGCGAAGAACTCCCGCAGTCGGATTTTTTCTGATAATGTCATCCCTGACCGCCATCTGAAAAGTCGGATACAACACGCCGTGAATTGTGGAAGCCGTATTGGCCTGCATCCCTCCGTCAACGATCAGGTGCTTGTAAAATGCCCTCACGTCAGTGTACCTAATCTCTCCGAGGATTCTTGTACCGAACTTTGGCCTGACAAACTTGTTATACATGTAGATGTAATTTGTTTTGGTCGTTCTTCTCAGATTTGTCTTTAAGGAAATGTATCTGTCAAACATTTCGTTTAAGGTTATTCTGCCCGCCAGGTAAGAGTCAATTCCATCCAACTGATCCCTCTTAAGGATGTCCTCCTTTTCCCTAAGCTTGGCTAAGTCACTTGAGTATATGAAGTGTCTGATGTGATACGCGTCCGTATAGGAAAAAACATATCTTCCGTCCGAAGGTCGAAAGCTTTCACCTTTCCTTAGTGCCCTGCCTTTGTCGTCCTTTCTTGAAACAGCCATTGTAACCTCCTTCCTTAATATAAAAGAAAGAAGGCCTAATTCTTGATTACTCCGAACAGCACTTTCTAATGCCGCCCAAAATAACCTGCGTCATTGTCACGGAATGCTTTTCGGCATATTTCTTAAGCATTGAAAGCTCTTCATCCGTTAATCGAACTGTTATCGGATTTCTTCTTGGGTTGTCACTTTTGGGTCTCCCCGTTGCTTTTCCTTTCTCCGCCAAGTCCTACACCTCCTTGCACATACCATAATAATACTTTATGTATGACAAAAACGCAAGACCTTCTTTCAAATAACTATTCAACCAACCTGAACGTTTCCAAATACCTGTCAAAAATCTCCGTGTTTACAAGTACCAGCTTGTCCAATTTGTAAATTGCCTTTGCATCACGTGCCATTCTCTCGAACTTCGTTTGACACATGGAATAAATCTCGGCTCCTTCCTTGTATCTTACAAACTTTTTCTTTCTGCCCGTTTCTTCCATCGCTAAACCTCCCTTCCGTCAAACCACGACGCTTTCCTCAAGTTTATTCTTTATCCGTTTAAGTTTTTTCTGAACGGCCTTGTAAGTTATCTGCATGTCCTCCGCAAGGTCATAAATGCTCTTCTCCTTTCGCATGAATGGAAGGATGACCGCACGGTCCTTGGGTTTCATTTCCTTAAGCGCCTTTGAAAGCTGACCGTATTCCCGTTTCGCGAAGTGATAGCTGGATACCTTTCTGATCAGTTCCTCACGATTTGACGTGCCTTCAAAAAAACACTCGTCCAGATATCCATCGTCTATGGCCTTGGCAATCTCATTCCGATTTACGGCCTGATTATACGTCGGATCGTTTTGCCTGCAGAACGCCACCTGAATTCGCACGCCTAACTCCTCGTCCTTAGCGTGATGACTGTCATACTTCTGATCAGCAACCTCATCAATCAGCCTTTCCCTAAAGTTTCTGATCATCGGCTCCATGACGGTATAGTTCTCACACAAAAACCATATCCTTTTCGTCGCATCAAAACTTGCATAAGCCTCCAGGCCTTCCGTCTTCATTCTCATGTCGCATTTCTCCTTGCGCAATTTGCATTTCCTTGTTTCTTTCTGATGAGTTCATTATAAATATGCCATACCTCATTTTCGATATCCAAAGCTCGTACCCAAGGGTACGAGCTCACCGTACCCCGTTAACGAGCGCGCTCACCTGAACTGCCAATAACTCCCTGGCCTTTTCATCCTTTAGCCTTTGAAGCAGGCTCATCATTTTTTCCAAATATGGATCCGTGACATTCTCATTATCCCGTCCAAGCAGCAAGTAGTCGGGCGTGGTTCCGAGGCTCCTTGCCAGTTCGATGATCACGCTCCCCTTTATGTCAATCCTGTCGTTTTCATAAGAAGATATGGTCGTCTTGGGAACGTTCATGACCTCAGCCAAATCGTCCTGCGACATTGCAAGCACGGCTCGTCTTTTCTTAATCCTCATTCCCATCGTTTCGTTTACGGTTCCCTTCATTTTGTCTCCTTCCCGGAGTCCGAAACGAAAAGGACCAAAGCGCGCACAAAAAGAAGCCTGCGAAACGCAGACCAACCGAAAGGCATAAAATGTCTTTTACAATTGATCCAAATCGTTTCGCAGACTCCTAACGTCATTGTTTCCAGTTCCATGCGAACTATTGACGGTCGGGGCGGCTCTGGAGGTTTTCGAATTCCACCCATCCCGGGAATCCTGCCTGATCTGCCAGCTTGTCCGCCGTCTCACCATATTCAGTTGTCGATTCTTCTAATACGCGGTACCTGCCGCCGCCCTGCTTTTCATCTTTACGGGCCAGACGTTTTCATGCAGGCTGGGCTCGTCCTCGTATACGATCGCCTTGCCGTCCTTCACGATCGCCGCCACGTAAGCCCCACATTTGTCACACTGAAAGGAAGTCTTTCCTTCCTCCATGTTAAACCGATGCTTCCCGCACACGGGACAGCATATGTGTAATTCCCTCTTTCTAATTTCCCTTGTTTGACTATATCTTTCGTTCAATGACTCTCACTCCAATAAACTATCCTCAGAATTTGATAAGTTGGTTTTCTTCCGCCGACACCCGGGAAAATAAGTGCCATCGGCGCATTACAGTTTGGGACCGGCCAGTTCCGTGACGCGCCGAAGGTTAGCGCGGCAGGTCCCCCTTCCGTTGCTGATCAATCAATTTACGTCAGGCGTTTTGCCTGCATTCCACAAACCACATGTTATTGTCTTCGTAATACAGATGGCTTTCCCTGCCAGAAATGATGCAGGTATACCGAAGGCCGGCTCCTCCAGCCTTTAAGCTTGCCGCCTTGCGCACGTCCTTCACGCGCTGGATCACATACTCCGTTCCGTCCTTCCAGACGATGCTCGTCGGCGTAAGTTTTCCTTCCTTTGAAAACGTGGCCCTTACTTCCACGTAAACCTTTGCTGCGTCCACCGCAATCCCCTCCCCTCACAAAATCGTCATAGCCCTCGGACAGGAATCTCTTCTCATGACGTATCCCTTTTTCTCCAGTGACCTAAGATGTGACAGAATCGTTGACGGTGACGACAATCCCCCGATTCCGCACAATTCCCTGACCGTGGGGGCAAAACCGTAAATCTTCTGATATGATGAAATTCCTTCCAAAATCATCTGTTCCTTGTTTGTCAGCCTTTCCCTGTCCTTTAGGCAAATGCCTTTTCGTTGTTCGTTTTCTTCCTCTTTTTCCCTGCCCATTCGATTTCCTCCCTTTATCCAAAATATCCGTGCGGATGCACCGTGTGTTCTTCCCTTGCGTTTAAGCGGGACAAGGGCTTGTCGCAGTGCATGAGTCCCCTTT
>CACXDS010000263.1 GCA_902766425.1 uncultured Lachnospiraceae bacterium | reverse complement strand
GTGCAAATTGTAGTCATTACAAACTGCTAAGGCCACGAACCCTTTATTTACAAGGGATTAATCCTGCACGTAGGGCATGATTGCCAAATGACGAGCTCTCTTGATCGCTACGGTCAGAGCCCTCTGATGCTTTGCGCAGTTGCCGGTGATACGGCGAGGAAGGATCTTGCCTCTCTCAGACACATATCTCTTTAACTTTGCTGCATCCTTATAATCAATTACATTATCCTTGCCACAGAATACACAAACCTTTTTTCTTCTACGGATTCCGCCCTTTCTTCTCATGGGAGAATCGGACTTGTCAGTTGTCTTTGTAAAAGCCATCGTGGTGCCTCCTTCTGAAAATATTTTTCAAATGTTAGTTGAACGGAAGGTCTTCGTCGATCCCGTTGGGAAGGTTGATAAAGCCATCCCCTACGCCGCCGGCCGGAGCCTGTGCGGATCCACCGTTCGAATTGTTGTTTCCATAATTGTTATTGCCATAGTTGCCGCCGTTATAACCATTGTCCCCATTTCCGCCGGCAGCGTTCTTGCTCTCTGCAAACTCGATCTCCTCGACCATCACACGAACGCTATAGACCATCTGGCCTTCCTTGTTGGTGTAATTGTCGTTCTGGATTCTTCCGGTGAGAACCACCTTCGTTCCCTTGTGAAGATACTTCTCAACAAACTCAGCCTGCTTACCAAAGCAGGTGCAGTTAAAGAAATCCGCGTCAGGCTCCCCTTCCCGCTTAAATCTCCTGTCCACTGCAACGGAAAACCGAGCTACCGCAGTAGCTGTGGCACCCTGAGAATACCTCACCTCAGGATCCCTGGTAAGTCTACCCATAAGAATTACTTTATTCATATCATCTCTCGCTTTCTAATTATGCCTCATCCTGTCTAACGCATAAGTATCTGATGACATTGTCCATGATGCGAACACGGCTCTCGATCTCAGCGGGAGCAGTAGCGGGCGCATCGAACCGAATGAAGTAGTAGAATGCTTCCTTCATCTTCTGGATCTCGTAAGCAAGCTTCTTCTTGCCCCAATCATCCACTTCGGTAATGGTACCGCCAAATCTCTCAACAAGAGCCTTGCACTTATCAACAGTAGAAGTTCTCTCGTCATCTTCGATGTTAGCGCTGACCACAACGCACAATTCGTACTTGTTCATACTTTAGTTACCTCCTTTTGGTCTCTGGCCCACCCCATAGGTGAGCAAGGAAATTAATATATCACGAAATGAAATGTTACCACAATTTAGAAAGTAATGCAAGCACAATTTTTGATTTTTATCACTTTTTTATATTCACGGATACTCAGCCCTTTTCGCTCCCGGCTCCTCCCGCCAGGACCTCCCTTACATTTCTCTCCATCAGCTTTCTGGCGATCATGATCTGATGTCCGCAGCCTACGCATTTCAGCCTGAAATCCGCCCCCTCCCGGAGCACATCCCATTCCCTGCTGCCGCAGGGGTGCTGCTTCTTCATACGAATGCGATCTCCCACATGAATCTCCATACCATTCACTCCCTCTCCCAATACACCAGATTACCCATCAGAAAATCCTTCATGACACCGCAGAACTCCCGCAAAAGATTGTGAATCTGCATGGGCGGGTAAGAGGCCGCCGCCACCCCCGTTACCTTTTTGTAGCCCTGCCCCCGGGCCAGCCTCTCCGCCCGGAATACATGAAAATTATTAGTGATGATCACCACACTGTCCTCGTTCTTATCCAAAAAAAGCGCGGAATTTCTTAAATTCTCATATGTGTTCACAGAGGTATTCTCCACCAGGATCTTCTCCCGGTCAACGCCCGCATGCTCCAGATATCCCGCCATGCCCTCCGCCTCGGATATGGGTTCTCCCGGTCCCTTACCGCCGGAGACGATCACCTTGGCATCCGGATTCCTTCTCAGGTAATACGCCGCCTCATCCAATCGGTATTTCAACACCTTACTCGGACCGCTTGTCTTCCACTGCGCCCCCAGGACAATGACATAATCCGCCCCCTCCGTCCCCTTGGCGCCGCATCTCGATAAAATGAGTCCCTCCACCAGCACAAAGATCGCCACTCCGATTCCAAAGCACACCCAAAAGCTTTTGATCAAAACAGCCGGAATCCTTCTTCTGATCGCAGGCTTGGCACACAATAGCGCAATGATTCCAAACCCTGCTCCCATAACGCCCCAGATCAGGAAAAAATAAGTTCCATATCCCAGAAAAAGCCCGATGCCGGCGCAGTAGGCCAAACACAAGGCAGCCAGGATTCCAAAGAACCAGGCTCCCTTTACCAGCTTTCGCTCCCTGCCCCGATCCTCCAGCCGGATCACCTTTTTACTCTTTTTCATGGGAATGATCTTTCCCCGCTTCTCCCCCATAAAAGCCCGTACCTTTCCTTCATTCCGAGAGCCAGTTGCCGCGCAGGATTTTGCCCTGCTCTTCCTGTCCGCCAGCTCTACTCGTTTATGATACCATAGATCCTCTTTCCTCTCAATGCCTGCAAACATTAAGATTTTCTAAAGATTTTCTTTGCATTCTCCCCTATAAGCCTATGGCATTTTGGGCAGGTTATTGGTATAATGAGATTAGCTATCATGGGCTTTGGAAGCATCCATATACAACCGTTGCCGCAGGCAGCAAAATCACGAACCGGGAGGGGATAAGCTATGAATGAATTGACATCCGAGCAGTTAAAGGCCATTGAGGAATTTCAACAGATCATCGACAAATATGACAACATTGTCTTTTTTGGCGGAGCCGGTGTTTCCACCGAGAGCGGCATACCGGATTTTCGGAGTGTGGATGGACTTTATAACCAGCAGTACGATTATCCGCCGGAAACCATTTTGAGCCATACCTTTTATGTGCGCAATCCCAAGGAATTCTTTCGCTTCTATCGGAACAAAATGCTCTTTACCGATGCCAAGCCCAACGCCGCTCACAAAAAGCTGGCCGACTTAGAACAGGCCGGAAAGCTCAAGGCCATCGTCACTCAGAACATCGACGGACTCCATCAGGCTGCCGGCAGTAAAAAAGTATTGGAGCTTCATGGCAGCGTTCTTCGCAACTACTGCGAGAAATGCGGGAAATTCTATCCCCTCTCCTACATCAGCGACTCCGAGGGCATTCCTGTCTGCGAAGACTGCGGCGGCCGGGTAAAACCCGATGTTGTACTGTACGAGGAGGGCCTGAGCCAGAATACTTTAAGCGAATCCGTCCGCGCCATCAGCCAGGCCCAGGTGCTCATCATCGGCGGCACCTCTCTGGCCGTATATCCCGCTGCCGGACTCATCGATTACTTCTCCGGCGACAAGCTGGTGGTCATCAACATGGCTCCCACCCCCAGGGATAAATTTGCGGACCTTCTGATCTCCGCCCCCATCGGCCGGGTATTTGATGCCATACATGTGT
>CACXDS010000262.1 GCA_902766425.1 uncultured Lachnospiraceae bacterium | reverse complement strand
TCAGGGAATTCAACCACATGGGCGAGCGTGCCTTCATCGTCACCCAGTCCATCAAAAAGCTTAAGGAAGAATACAGGGAGAACGCCCCTCACCGACGCCCTGCACGAGGCGTGCGGATTCCGCACCGACTGGCAGTTCATCAGCAAAAGCAAGATGAAAACCATAGAAAAGTTAATCAAAGGTCACAAATAGAAAAAATTACCAAAGTCTGCAACAAAACAAAAAAGTGCCAGATCCCTTATTCCATAAGGGCTCATGGCACTTTTAAATTGAGCTTTTTATTTATTCATCAGTTCCGTCAAAACTTCCTTGGCCTTTTCCAGCTGGTTGTCGATTGGATTCTCCACATCGTAATACAGGGAGCCGTCGAACTCGCAGACCACATCCGGCTCAATGCCGATCTTGTGGATATTTCTGCCATTTGGCGTGAAATATCCGCTGACTGTGATCTTGATGGCCGAACCATCTCTGGCCGGAAGTACGGACTGCACGATTCCCTTTCCGAAGGTGGTGGTTCCCACCAGAGTCCCCTTGCCATAATCCTGAATGGCGCCCGCCAGAATTTCCGCCGCACTGGCGGAATTCATATCCACAAGCACCACCATGGGGATCTGGATCTCCTTATCCCCCTTGCAGCGATAATTCTGTCTCTTTCCGGCTTTGTCCTCGGTATAGACCACAATGCCCTCGGGGAGCATTTCCTGCGCGATCTGCACCACTGTATCCAGATTTCCGCCGGGATTGGATCTCAGATCCAGGATCAGCCCCTTCATTCCCTCCGCATACAGATCGGACATGGCTTCTTTATATTGCCCCACCGTAACATCGTCAAATTCTGTCAGGCGAAGGTACCCCATACCATTCCCCAGCATCTCGCTCTCCACGGTGGGAGCCTCCACCTTTCGGCGTGTCACCTCCACATCCATCTGCTCGCCGTTCCGGACTATGGTGAGCACTACCTTTGTCCCCTCCGGTCCCTTGATCCAGGAGACAATGTCGGAAAGGGTTTCACCATAAGTCTCCCGACCATCCACCTTGTAGATCAAATCCTCGGCTCGAAGTCCCGCCTCCATGGCCGGACCCTTTTTAAATACGCCGCTGATCTTTGCCAGAGAGCCCTCCTGACCTTCGCTGATATATGCGCCGATCCCGAAATAAACCCCCTGGGATTCCGTCATGAGCTCCTCTAATTCCTCCGGCGTATAATATACGGTATATCGGTCACCCAGAGAATCCATCAGGCCCCGGTACAACCCGGCCTCCAGCTCCTCATCCGACGGAACCTCAAAAAAGAACTCATTTTGTATGGTCTGCACCAACGAATTGATCTTAGAAATCATGCGATCCGTCACAAAGCCGTCCCGCCCATCTTCGGAAGTCACCCCTTCTGTCTCTTCCCTTGCGACGCTCTGTTGACTGCCCTTTTTGTTGTTATTTACAAGCCAGACCAGACTGACCACGACTCCCGCCAGAAGCAAGGCTACCAAAGCCCCCACGACCATGCCGCCCACAAATGCAGCCCCTTCGTTTCCTCTACTTTTGGGAGCCTGCCCGCTCCGATAAGAATCCATATCATAATACTGATTGTTTTGATCCATTTTTCTATCTTCCTGTTTTACTTTTTCTGCTCTCTACCTAGTGATATAATCCCAGGGGCTCACATATTCCCCGTTCAGTCTCACGCCGAAATGCAGGTGATTCCCCGTAGATCGCCCGGTGGAACCCACCAGTGCTATGGTATCTCCGGTCTTCACCACAGTATCCTTCGTCACCTTCAAGGTGGAGGCATGCATGTAGATGGTATAGAGATTATCCCCATGATCGATCATCACATAATTTCCCATGGTGGAGCTGTAATCTGCCGCCACCACAACCCCGTTATAAGCCGCGTAGATCGCCGTTCCCTTGGGCGCCGCCAGATCCACACCATTGTGGAATTGCTTTACATGCAGGATGGGATGATTTCTCCAGCCATATTCATCGCTGACCCTTGTATAGCTGGCCAGGGGGAACTTAAAGGTTCCGCCATCGTAGGTGCGCTTTACCGCCAGCTTCCGGCGCTCCTCCTCCAGGGCCTTCTCCAGAGCCTTGATCATCTCATCCTGCTGAGCGAGCATTTCCTCATACTCTCTGATGGCCTTCTCCTGATTATTGATATCGGACTCATATGCCTCTATATCCTGCTTCTTCTGCTCCAGAAAAAGCTCAAGAGTATTCTGCTCCAGCTCCACATTCTCCCTGGTCTGATCCAGAATTTCCTTCTCCAGCTCCAGCTGCTTCTCACACAGCTGTACCAGCTGTCGAATACTCTGGTATTCCCTCCACTGATCCTTGTCATAGTTGACCAGCTTCTCCATATATTCCGCCCGATTCAGGAAATCCCCGAAACCACTGGACCGGGTCAGCAGCTCCATCGCATAGGAATCCCTCTTCTCGTACATCATCTGGGCTCTGGAGATCATATGCTCCATCTGGTCCTCTTCCCTGGTGATCGCCGCTTCCAGCTGCTGTTGCGTATCGGCAATCTCGGTCTCCTTTACCAGAATCTGCCCCTTGAGATCGTTTACCCTTTTCTCCACATCAGCCAGTTGAAGATCCAGCTCTTCGATGTACTTTGCCAGATCATTCTTCTTATATTCCAGATTCTTTTTGATGCTCTGAACATCTGTAAGATTCTTCTTCAGATTCTTTTTTTCATTTTCCATCTTGGTGATCTGAGCCTGCTTTTCCTGGATGCTCTTATTGGTCGCGGCATTATTGGTTGCCGCACGGGAGCTGCCGATCCCCCACCAGAGTAGCAGGACACAAGCGATCAGACCCGCCGTCAGTGTTCGTCTCATTCTCATATGGAATCCTCATTCGCATAATCAGAGCAATTAAACCCTCAGATGCTTCCTCACCGCCATGACGCTGCCCAGGAATCCGATTCCTCCGCCCACCAAAAAGCTAACCGGCGTCAGGAAAGAGAACACCTTATCAATGGTCAAGAAATCCAAAAGACTGCTAAGCATGGTAAAGTTCGTCGAAAGATAATTCATGGCATATTCATACATATATCGCAGTGCCAGAAGCGGAATGGCTGCTCCCACCAGTCCGATGATCACGCCCTCGATCACAAAGGGAGAACGGACAAAAAAGTCCGTGGCCCCCACAT
Organism: uncultured Lachnospiraceae bacterium; assembly: GCA_902766425.1. GTDB lineage: Bacteria > Bacillota > Clostridia > Lachnospirales > Lachnospiraceae > Acetatifactor. The sequence goes on along the minus strand of CACXDS010000262.1, from coordinate 8,804 downwards.
ACTTCATGATATTGATCTCCTCGCTGCGCACTGTGATGCCCACTGCCACTGTATTGCTGATCAAAAAGATACTAACTGCCAGCAGCACAATGATAATGCCGACGGAAATATAGGCGATCAGGAGGTTTGCTCCGCTCAGGGTGCTGGCAGTGGATTCGTCGTAATTGACCTTTCTCACCTCCGGGATGGAATAGAGCCAGTTCACCAGAGTATCCTGCATGGACACATCACTCAGGAACACCTCATAGGTATTTTCTCCCTCCAGGGGATTTCCCTCATAGCCGCTGGCATAATCCTCGCCGAAATAATCCCTTCCGAAGGTTGCCCATGCCTCCTCATCACTGGTAAAACGGACCTCCGAAACCTCCGCCCTGGCAGCGATCATCTGCCCGATCTCCTCCAGTCTCTGCGGGGAGGGGAGCTGCTCTGCGGGGTGCTGGTAGTCCTGTCTGTGCTCAAAGCCCTTACTGCGAAAACACAGATCGTAATCGTCATGGAAAAATACCGTGACTGAAACACCTTCCTCCGCCTTCATGACAATATGCTGGAAATTCGCCACAATGGCATAGAACCCGCCGAACAAAAACAGGCAGGCTGCAATGGTGGCCATGGAAGCCAAAGAAAAAAGCTTATTATGCAGGATATTCGCAAAGCCCTGCCTTATGACATAAAAAAGTGAACTAATCTTCCTCAACATACATTCCTTCCTCTTGATCGCTGACGATCACACCCTTTCTCATGGCAATGACACGCTTACGCATTTCGTTCACGATCTCCCGATTATGGGTCACCATGATGACAGTGGTTCCTTCCGCATTGATCTCTTCCAATAACTCCATGATTCCCCAGGCATTCACAGGATCCAGATTACCTGTGGGCTCATCCGCCAGAAGAATACCCGGCGAATTGACCAGCGCCCTGGCCAGCGCAACTCTCTGCTGCTCTCCTCCGGAAAGCTCCCGGATCTTGGCCTTATACTTTCCGGCCAGACCGACTGTGGCAAGGATCGTGGGCACATTACGCCGGATCTCCTGGGCCGGAACCTCCAGAATCCTCTGGGCAAACGCCACATTTTCATAGACATTCCTGTCATTCAGCAATCTAAAATCCTGAAATACCACTCCGATCTGCCTGCGGTACTTGGGAATCTGCCGATGCCTGAGCTTCCCCACATCCTCCCCCATTACATACACATTGCCGCTGGTGGCCTTCAGCTCCCGCAAAAGCAGCTTGATCAGCGTGGATTTTCCGGATCCGTTTTCCCCCACGACAAAGACAAATTCACCCGGCTTTATGGTCAGACTGATATCATCCAACGCCGCCACACCGGTGGAATAGGATTTGCTCACATGCTCCAGATGGATCACGCCGTTTTCTTCAATAAACTCCTGCTGTTGTCTTATCTTTTCCTCTTTTTTACTCATGTACCTCTGTCATCTCCAATCATTGTGAACGGCAAAATCCCACCCTGATCCCGGTCATACCGTTCCAACCTATCATACGAATTTTCTTTTTGTTGGTTTTAAAAATTTCGAAAAGAATGGTATTACTCCATGCTCTCCATATACTTCATGTATTTCACCACCATCAGTGCGATCTTAAAGGTGATGGCATCCTCAAACACACGAAGATCCAGATTGGTAGTCTTTTGCAGCTTGTCAAGGCGATAAACCAGTGTGTTTCTGTGGATAAAGAGCTGACGGGAGGTCTCCGAGACATTCAGGCTGTTCTCAAAGAACTTATAGATCGTTGTAAGGGTCTCCTCATCAAACTCATCCGGGCTCTTTCCGCCAAAGATCTCACGAATGAACATCTTGCAAAGTGGAATGGGCAGCTGATAAATGAGACGTCCGATCCCCAGCTCACTGTAGGCAATGATATCTCTGTCATCAAAGAAAATCTTGCCTACATCCAGAGCCATTTTGGCCTCCTTATAGGAGCGGCTCACCTCCTTGATCTCCTGGACCACAGTTCCATAGGCGATCCGCACCTTCAGTCCCTCCTTCTGCAAAAAGGCGCTGAGGAACTTCGCCGATTTATCGATCTCCTTTTGTGCATTCGTATCTGCCAGATCCTTAACCACGATCACATTATTTTCATCCACTGCTGTGATAAAATCCCGACTGTTGGCGCCGAAATGACTTCTGGCCAGCTCCAGAGCATTGCTGTCCTTGCCGCTGCCCGTCTCCACGATCATCACCACCCTGGGCACATCCGTCTGAATATGAAGCTTTTTGGAGCGGCTGTAAATATCCACCAGAAGCAGATTGTCCAGAAGCAGATTTTTAACAAAATTATCCTTATCAAAGCGTTCTTTATAGGCGACCAGCAGATTCTGGATCTGGAAAGCCACCATCTTCCCGATGACATACACATCCTCACCGCTTCCCGCCGCCACCAGAACATATTCCAGCTGCTGCTCGTCATAGATCTTAAAATACTGATAGCCCTGAATTTCCTGCGAATCGGCAGGTGAACCTGCAAATTCCACCACCGCCTTGGAGCAATTCCCCATCTCCATGGTACAGGCCACCACCTTGCCATCCACATCCATCACACTGAATTCTACTCTGGCGATTCCTTTCAAACCATCAATTGTATTCTGCAGTATCTGATTCGAAATCATATGTACACGCTCCTTTAAAAACCAGTCAACAGCATCACATAATACAAATATACAAAAAACAGCCAAAAAAAGCAATAGGTTTTTGTGCATTTTTTCGGTTTTCTCACATCAAAATGCACAAAAACGGGAGGCCTCTTTCGACAGCCTCCCTCTTCTTTCGGTATCGTACATAAGCTAAAATGAATATGTCCTTAAATCCTCACATCAAAGTTACCGCCCACTGCGGGATTCACACTGCGCTCTACTGCTGCGGCATCGATCATATTTACCAAGCCCTGTCCCAATGCTTCATTGGTATCCATCGACTTGCTGAGCATAGCCACACCCACCTTGGACGATGTATCGATCTGGGAAAGATTCATGGACAAACCTGCAATATCCATATACCGCACCTCCTTACCATATACCTGTATCTACTCTAAACTTATCACATTTCACTCCGTAATTCAAGTCCTTCTTGGAATAAACTCGTCAAAGATCATCATCTGGAAGGTATCCCTGGCCCGATCCATCTGCTCCTGGCTCTTAATGGTCCATGCGGCGTTCTCCACCGGAAAAAGCTTTCTGCAGAGCCAGTAGGAAAACTGATTCTTCTGCGTGTGCTTATAGGCGATGAAATCCGGCCTTGCCAGGCAATTCGCCATGAGGCTCGTCATGACCAGCTTTTGATAAAAGGGCTTTTTCGACTCCTCCACAAAGAAATTCATGGAGAGCTGTCCCCGGAGCATCTGAGGATAATGCCGCTTCACCCACCAGACACAGAAGGGATGAAAGGATTCCATACAATAAAGCCCCCGATACGCTTCCATTCTTTTACACATCTTGGCCGTTGCCTTGATGCAGGGACCGTCCGGCTTCATTTCGATGACCAGGGGGACCCTGCCATCCACCTCCTTAAGCACTTCATCAAAAAGCGGGATTCTCTCCTGCGTTCCGCCCAGCCGATAATTCTGCAGCTCCTCATAGGTCAGCTTGGTGAGCACCAAATCCGCACCGCACATGCGCTCCAGTGTCCTGTCGTGAAAGACCACCAGCTTCCCGTCCGCAGTCATCTGCACATCCATTTCAATGCCATATCCCTGCTCCGCCGCTCTCCGAAAGGCCGGAAGCGAGTTCTCCGGGATACCTGCCCCCGCATCATGAAGTCCCCTGTGTGCAATGGGCTGGCGTTCAAAGGCCTTCATTCTCTCAAGCCGCGGTTTCCCGGGCTTTAACATCCACAAATACAGCGCCGGCAGTCCAACCGCACCGGCCAGCAGTAATTTTAACCCCTTCATTTCTACACTCTCCGAATGGATCTTTCTCCGATCTGTATCTTTCCCGCCTTCAAAAGGTGTCCCACTGCGCGCTTGAATTCATTCTTGCTCATCCCGGTTTCATGGGTGATCACCTCTGGAGAAGCTTTATCCGTAAAGGGCAGCGCCCCCTCATAGCTGTCCAGAAGCTCCATAAGCTTATCCGCATCCTTTTCGATCTGAAGATAAGCCTTCTCCCGAATGGACAAAACCAGTCTGCCATCCGGCTGTACCCGGACTACCCGGGCATTCACTTCCTTCCCCAGCTCCACCTCGCCGTACAGCTCTTTCTTGGGGATCAGTGCGGAATAGAGATCATCCACAGCCACAAACACGCCGAACTGATCACTGCTCTCATAGGCTCTGCCCCTCACCTGATCATCCTTCTGATAGGGACTGTCAGACCTCAGATTCTCATAGACATTCATAGTGGCGCAGAGTCTGTCGCTCTTATCCACATAGAGAGAAACCAGCACCTCATCCCCCTCCCTGATTCTGCCCCTCTGTTGCTTAAAGGGCAGAAGAAGGTCCTTTTCCAGACCCCAGTCCAGGAAAGCTCCTATTTTCCCAAGCTGTACCACCTTGAGCAGGGCCACCTGCCCCATCATCAGCTTAGGCTCCCGCACAGTGGCGATGAGTCGATCCCTGGAATCCTTATACAAAAAGACCTCCAGCCGGTCCCCAAGCTTTGTCCCCTCCGGCACCTGCTTCACAGGCAGAAGCACCGTCTCCTCCGCCCCTTGTTCCTGAGCCAGATAGACGCCGAATTCCACCGTCTTTACAACTGTCAGCTCTTGCTTTTCTCCCAAAAGTAAACTCATTTTGATCCTCTTTTCTTCCATAACACAGCGCCAAGGCTTCTTTAGATTTCAAACTCCACTGTGGCGTAGGCCTTGCCCTCACTGCTTTGCAGAGAAATGATATACTTATCCTCCCCGGCTGCCACATAGGGATAAAATACATCTCCCAGAAACGCCTGTTTCTTATACTCTGCCCGCATCTGTCTGATTTTAGCTCCCTCCGGCAGAAATTCCTCTGCGATCATAACATACTGCCCATTGTTCACATGATGATTTGTGTCCAGATGATGGGCCAGAACCGGGATCCCTTCCCGGATCACGCCGCCCTCCGGAACCTGGATCTTTCGATCCGCATATTCCATGGGGATTTTTTCCCCAAGCGGAAAGCTCTCTAAAATCTCCTGCGTCGGAAGGGTGGGTCTGCCCGTCTCCATGTTGATCAGACTCCAGACAGAATTGGCCTTCGCCAGAAAATCCCCCCTCTCGTCCATCATCATAAAATTACGATAACCGATGAACTTCTGAAATTGATAGGGCAGCGTCCCTATTGTCACTCTTTCCCCCAGCTTCGGATACCGGAGGGGTACGATCTGCCAGGAGTTCAGCACCCAGGCCAGCCCTTGCTCCTTCATCCACTCCATCCCGCACCTTGTATCCTCGGACTGGAAGGTGGAGCAATCCTGAAAATAGTTTAATAGCGAGAGCAGGGTTAATATCCCCTCGCTGTCCGTCTCACTGTAACGGATCCTGCTGTCAAAAGTATACATTCTGTTTTACCCCATCTCAACCCAGTCCCACCAACTGTAAAAGAATATTGACGATCCAGAACACGCAGTAAAGGATCATTCCGATATTTCCAAACATGATCGCCGCCTTTTTCCCCTTGGAGAAGGCGTATTCCCCCTGCTGCAGCTTCATCCTCTTATGCAGGACGATCAAGAGGATAATACCGACAATGGCCAGGGCATATTCCAGGAACAGGCATCCGTACAAAAGCAAAATCGGCACTAAATGCGTCTCCATAAAGGCCATTACCTCGGTCATGTCCCCGCTCTTCTGCGCTGCAGCGGAAAGCTGTGTCATCGTACCGAAATCCGCCAGATCCATCAGCCCGGACAAAATGACACTTGTGGTAAAATTCACGATCACATGCAGGGAAATGGTGATCCTTACATCCCCTGTCTTCACAAAGATATACGCCAGAAAGGCACCAAGGCCAAAGGCATAGATAAACTGATTGAAGTTGCCATGGAAGAGTCCGAACATCAGACCGGAGAGCAGCACCGCCACTCCTTCCCCGTACTTCACCACTCTTGTCACCAGCATTTTCCGGAACACCAGCTCCTCAAAAACAGGTGCACAGAGAGAAATAAAGATGACGGAAATACCCGGAGTCGAACTGTCCAGAAGCTCCATCGTCACATTCCCCACCTTGGACCCGATCAGGCTTCCGATGATCCCTGTGATCATAAGGCCGATCAGGTTGCATCCGATCATAATGCCAAAGGTCATGGCAACAGAGGCCAGATAGCTCTTCACGGGGAGCTTATGCTTCTCCGGCTTGGTCCCCGGCAGCTTACTGAGAAGCAGTATGATCAGCGGCATACTGATACAATAATTCGGCAAAAACCTGATCATCTGCAAAACTTCACCGCTAAGATTTGTTGACCTTGAAAGCAATCCGACGAGAAAACCGGTTAATAGGGAAATACCCACAAAGATCGCCGTTGCCAATACCATCATAATCCCTACCATGTTGATGGCCTGCTTCATCTCCCGCTCCTGCGCCTGCACATCCACCGCCAGAGCCTCTGTCGCCTGCTCACCTGCTGTCTGCGCCATTCCACTGTTCTCCTGCTCCGGATACCCGGAATTCATTTTTTCCTGTTCCATCATCTCTTCCCCTTTTTGCTTCCATCCGCAAAATTCATATACATTGCCTGCTCCCAAAGCATGAGAGCACTCCATCCATTACTCCACCAGCCTAAAGCACATATTGGAAAGCTTCAGCCCACCCTGTGCAAAATACAGGCGAATGGTGGTATATCGTGAAAACAGATAGCTCTTTCCCGTAAAGGTAACCTCCTTGCCACCGGTGCCGTTAAAGGTAAAGGTGCCGGAGGCCGTCCCCATGCAAAAGACCGTCACAGGGATCTGCGCCAGTTCTCCCGCGTCACAGCTGGCAGTCAGAGAGAACTCATATTGCCCGAACTTCTCCAGATCCAGAATAAAGCTGTAGCTACTATCCCTTGCGGCAGTCGCTCTGCTCAGATCCACGCACACCTCCCGCTTCATGTGATAAATGGGAACATCCGTCTGCGCTTCCTCCTGCTCATCCTCCCTGCCGACGATCTCCACCTTCTCCTCACAGCCCAGGAGTCTCCTCATACTGTTGGAACGAAGGATCACCTTCAGGATATTCTCCGCATTCCGCTGAAGCTCTGCCCGCTGCAGATCTCCCTTCTTCAAAGCCTCCAGTGTGTTATCCTCATGCTTTTCACCGTCGGCGCAAACCATATAGACATCATTCTGGGCCTTCGCCATAGCCGCGAAATCACCCTTATCCGGCTCCTGCCCCCTGCGATTGATATTGGCCCACCAATCCGTCATGGCCAGACCCTCAAAGCCCCACTCCTTTCGAAGAATGGTGGTGGTCAGATCATAGCTCCCGGCCGTCCAAAGCCCGTTGACACTGCCGTATGTAGTCATAACAGTATAGGCATGCCCCTTCTTTACAGCGATTTCAAAGCCCTTCAGGTAGATTTCCCGCAGCGCCCTCTGAGAGATCACACTGTCCAGAAAATGCCTTGCCGTCTCCTGATTATTGCCGCAAAAATGCTTGATGGTTCCCGTCACGCCGGCTGTATGTAATCCTTTCAGCTGGGCTGCCGCTGTCTCTCCCGTCAGATACGGATCCTCGGAGAAATATTCAAAGTTTCTTCCGTTCAACGGGTGCCGGTGGATGTTCATGCCCGGTCCCAGCAGGCACTCCACATGATTTGCGCTCATCTCCCAGCCCGTAAAGGTAAAGAGCTCCGTCATAAGCTCCCTGTTCCAGGTGCAAGCAAGCATGGTTCCTCCCGGCAGGCTGAAGGCCTTTGTGCCGCAGTCAAGCCTCATCCCGGAAGGGCCGTCACTACAGCATCCGCAGGGAACGCCCAATTCCTCAAGCCTTGCCGAAACGCCGCCAAAGGCTGCCGCCGTTCCCGCCGTCACCTTGGGACTGCCCATGCCCTCGCCCCGTATGATGCAGGCCAGGTCCTCATCCGTAAGCTGCCCGATGAACTCCCGCAACGAATTCTTACCGGATCGCACATCTGCAAGCCTGATACCCAGGTCACCCGTGTAGACAATCTCCTTCGGCATGGCCTTAAGGCGCCGCTCTCCCTCATAGGCAGGGAGCTGTTCGCAGGCTCCGTCCTTCTCTTCTCCCATGTCTCCCACCGCCTCGCCTGCCATAGCGCCGGTCCGGCCGGCCAGAGGGGTATACTCCCACTCCTTCCTTCCGCCGCGGTTTATCAGACGCTTATAGGGTCTCACCGGTGCCAGTGCGCTTTCTAGCTGCTCCAGTACCACTGTCTCTTCCACCTTCAGACAGATCGGCTCCAGTGTCTCCCGTACATTCCTTCCCACATGGAATCGGTATTCCCCCTTCTCCAATACAAAGGCAAAGGGATGACCCGTTGCCCCGGAATCATCAAAGGAGGCGATGACCGCAGGATCGATCTCCAGAACGACCCGCTCGCTCTCCCCCGGGGCCAGAAGTCCGGTCTTGGCAAAGCCACAGAGAACTCTGGCAGGCTTTCCGAGGCTCCCCTGTGGCGCCTCGCAGTAAACCTGCACAATCTCTTTACCCGCTATGCTTCCCACATTTTTCACTGTGACAGCTACCATGAACTGCCAGGGCTCAGCTTTTCCCGACAATCCTGTGATGGCTTTCCCTTCAGTTGCTTCGCTCCCCGTCAATCCTGCAACGGCCTTTCCCTCGTCCGCTTTGCTCCCCGGACAGGAATTCAGCAGTACCCCGCCCTTTACATCCTCATAGGCAAACTCCGTATAGGAAAGCCCGTATCCAAAGGGATA
>CACXDS010000261.1 GCA_902766425.1 uncultured Lachnospiraceae bacterium | reverse complement strand
CAAGCCAGCTCCAGAAGGAACCGGATTTCTTTTTCTCCCCGCCTTCCGCCTTATCGGCTTCTTCCGCCTCCTGATCCAAAGCAGTCGCGGTCTCTTCACTTTCCTCCGAAGCATGCGTCTTATCTATACCTGGCATTTGCCTCTCGTGGTCTGTCTCGCCAAGTGCCGAAGCTGCCTCCTCCTTTTGAGATGCCTCCTGCATTTGCGCTTCTGCCTTTTGAGATGCCTCCTGCATTTGCGCAACTTCCCTTTGAGGTGCATCCTGCACTTGCGCATCTTCCTTGGGCTCCTCGGCATTTTCAGATGCAGCTTCCTTCTCCTGCTCTCCGAGAACGGAATCCTCTTCCTCGATTTCCTTCTTATTCCAAAACTTCCACATATTTCAATAAGCCTTTCTATTTAATCCGTCAGATCCTTGTCGATCAGACTCACGGACACAAGCGCAGATACTCCCTTCTCCTGCATGGTGATACCATATAACCTGTCAACCTGCTCCATGGTACCACGCCTGTGGGTGATCACAATAAACTGGGTATTCTTGGTCAGCTTATGTAAATACTTTGCAAATCTTCCCACATTGGAATCGTCCAGTGCCGCCTCGATCTCATCCAGCAGACAGAAGGGCGAGGGCTTCAGATTCTGAATGGCAAAGAGCAGCGCAATCGCCGAAAGTGCTTTCTCTCCACCGGAGAGCTGCATCATATTCTGTAATTTCTTTCCGGGCGGCTGTGCGATGATCCGAATGCCTGCCTCCAGAATATCCTCATCCTCCTGTAGCTCCAGAGTTCCCTTTCCGCCGCCGAAGAGCTCCTTAAATACCTTATCATACTCCCGATTGATCTCGGCAAATTTCTCCGTGAACTGCTTGCGCATATTCTCATCCAGCTCCTGGATCAGCTCTTCCAGTGTCTTGGCCGAGGTAACCAGATCGTCATGCTGGGTTTTCATAAAGGTATATCGCTCCATCAGGCTCTTATAATCCTCTATGGCGTTCACATTCACATTGCCAAGCTTTCTGATCTTATCCTTTAAGGAGTCAATCTCTTTTTTCATTGCGGAGAGATCCGTCATGCTCTCATCCCTTAAATCCGCAGCGGAGCTCAGGGTGATCTCATATTCATCCCACATGTAGCTGATCTGGGCTTCAATGCCCTCCTCCAGCTTTTCCTTCCCGGCGTTTAGTCTTACCACTTCCCGGTCCAGTGCGGATTGCTTCTGCGCCAGCTCCTCTCTTCTGTCAAAAAATGTCTTCTGCTTGGCCGAAAGAGTCTCCTTCTTCTCGGTGTAATCCTTCAGATTCTTCTGGGCCTGTCCCTCCGCCTCGTAGGAGGCTTCGATGGTCTTCTTGATCTCCTCGATATTCTGTGTCTTATAGGTCACCTGCTCCCGATTGCCTTCCAACGCCTCCAGGATCTCCTGCAATTCTCTCTCGGAGGTTTGGATCTCCCCATCGATACGATCCAGATTAGCCTGCTTAAAGCCCTGGGTCTGAAGCATTTTCTCCACCTTCAGATCCCACCCGGCCACCTGGCCTGAGACCTCAGTCTCCTCTGTTCTCTTCTCGTCCAGCTCCTTCTGGTATTCCAGGATCTTTTCATGGATCTGCTTTTCTTTCTCCTCGCTCTGTGTCAGCTCTGCCTCGATCCCATCCTTGCCGCTGCTCATCTCCTGTACCTGTTTTTCCAGATCCAGAACCTCATCCCGCAGACCCTTTACCCCGGCTTCCTCTTCATCCATACGATCCCTGGCCTGCGCAATGCTGATGCGGGCAGTATTCTGTTCCAGGGATTTGCGCTGAATCTCACCTCTCAGGTTTTCCAATTCCAGTCTCAGACTGTTTCGGCGAGTCTTGGTATCCTCGATATCCTTGCCGATCCGCTCCACCTCTGCCATGGCGGCTTTGGACTTTTTCTCAAGTTCATCCAGCTCACGCCTCCTGCCCAGAAGATTACTGTTATTCTTAAAGGCGCCACCGCTGATGGCACCGCCTGGAACCAACAGCTCACCTTCCAGGGTTACCATCCTGATCCCATAGTGGAACTTCCTGGCGATCTTAACCGCATTATCCACATGGTCCACCACTACGATCCTGCCCAGCATAGCCTTAGCCACATCCTCGTAGCGTTTTTCCACATGCACAAGCTGATCTGCCATGCCGAGAACGCCTTTTTCCTTCAATGCCTCCGGATTCTTAAACTCCTGTGGATCCTTAATACTCGTAAGTGGCAGAAAGGTTGCACGTCCAAGGCGATTTTGCTTCAGGAATCCGATCATCTTTTTTGCGGTCTCTTCATCATCCGTCACAATATTTTGGATATTTCCGCCCAGCGCAGTCTCAATAGCGATCTCGTACTTTGCATCCACCTTGATGATATCTGCAACTACTCCGATGATCCCCTTTTCCTTCTCCTTCTGCTCCATGACCTTCTTGACGGATCCGCCATATCCCTCATATCGCTCCGTCAGATTGGAAAGCGCCTCCAGCTTGGACTTCTGCTCGTGATAGGATTGCTGCGCTTCCCGAAGCTTTGCATCCTTTCCGGCCAATCCCTGGCGCATCTCGCCCAGCTCCTTTTCCTTGGAGGCAACTTCCTGATTCTTATTCTGAATCTCCTCCGTCAGCTTTTGGAAGGTACTCTCCAGATTCCGAATGGTCTCCACCCGGTTTTCCTCATCGGACTTTGCCTGGAGGAGCTTTGACTGGAGCTGAGCTTTCCGGATATTGATCTGCTCCATCATGGTATCAAATCGTCCCAATTTGGACTTAATGGAGGCTCTTTGATTCAGCTCCGCCATAATATCGTTCTTGCCGCTCTCTATGGCGTTGTTCAATTCTTCTATCTTTCCCTGGATTTCCTCAAGCCGCTTTCTTACCTCCTCCGCAGATTTGGACAGCTCCTCCACCTTGGTATCCGTATCCGACTTTTCCTCCAGGATTTCCTGCTTTTCCTTCTCGTGGGCGGCAATATTATCCCGAATAGCCTGCTCTCTGTTCTTCAGATGATTTTCGCTGGCCTGGGCGGAATTGATCTGCTCCTTCAAAACGCCGATCTCGCCCTCCAGCTTCTGTCTGTAGATTCCCGCATCTCCCAGGATTTTTCTCGCCTCTTCAATGGTGCGATCCAGTTCCTCGATTTCTCTTTGGATGCGGTCATGCTCCTCCTTGATCCCCTCATATTCCCTGGTACTCTCGGACAATTCCCCGCTGGCGATCCGGTATTTTTCCTCCACCTCCTGAAGCTGCTTCTTCAAGCGGTTATGCTCCAGCAGAAATACATTGATGTCCAGAGTCTTCAGGGCTTCCTTATGCTTCAGATAAATCTTTGCAGTCTCCGCCTGCTTCTCCAAAGGCCCAACCTGCTTTTCCAATTCAGCGAGAATGTCGCTGACACGGACCAGATTTTGTTTCTCGCTCTCCATTTTCACCAGAGCTGCCGCTTTACGCCGCTTAAACTTCACAATACCGGCAGCCTCATCAAAGAGTTCACGCCTCTCCTCCGGCTTTCCGCTTAAGATCTTGTCGATCTGCCCCTGTCCTATGATAGAGTACCCTTCTTTACCGATACCCGTATCATAAAACAACTCGTTTACATCCTTCAATCTACAGAGAGTGCCGTTTAATAGATATTCACTTTCTCCGGAACGATACAGTCTTCTGGCCACCGTTACTTCATCGTACTCGATCGGCAGCTGATGATCGGAATTATCCAGTGTGATTGCTACATAAGCATAGCTCAAAGGCTTTCTGAGTTCCGTTCCCGAGAAAATGACATCCTGCATGCTTGCGCCGCGGAGCTGTTTGATCCTCTGTTCTCCCAGCACCCATCTGACTGCGTCCGCCACATTGCTTTTTCCGCTTCCGTTGGGACCAACAATACCTGTGATACCATTGTGAAACTGAAATACGATCTTGTTTGCAAAGGATTTAAACCCCTGTACTTCAATGCTTTTTAAATACATATCCTCTATCCCTCAATTTCAGCAGAGCCTGATACGCCGCTTGTTGCTCCGCCGCCTTTTTTGTTCTTCCGGAACCCTCACCCAATGCTTCCTTACCGATCCAGGCCTCCACCGTAAAGGTTTTGTCATGCTCCGGGCCATCCTCCCTCAGCTGTTCATATCGAACCGACGATTTGAATCTGCCCTGGGCGATCTCCTGCAGAGTACTTTTGCTGTCAAAAAACAGCTGTTTATCCTCCAGATCATTTAACACAAATCGATCGATAAATGCCTTTGCCTCTTCCATACCGCTGTCCAGGTAAATAGCACCGATCACTGCCTCCAGACAGTCCGAGATAATGCTGTCCCGATATCTGCCGCCGGTCCCTTCCTCTCCCTTTCCCAGACGCATATAATCGCCCAGATGAATGTCTCTGGCACAGAAAGCAAGCGAAGGCTCGCAGACCATGGATGCACGCATTTTTGTGAGCGCACCCTCCGGGAGATCCGTGTGAAAGTGAAAAAGATAATCACTCACCACAATTTCCAATACAGCGTCCCCCAGAAATTCCAGCCGTTCATAATTCTCCGCGACCCGGTCCCCTTTTTGTTCATTGGAATATGAGCTGTGGGTCAGTGCCTGCAACAGCAGATCCCCATTGGTAAAATGATACCCTATGGTCTCTTCCAACCCTTCCATAAGATTTGCCCCCATATAAACCATGCCCCCTTTGTCATCTGTCAGTTCCGTTTACCATCTCCAAAACTTCCCCCACAGTGCGGATCCTTTCCACCTGATCCGAATCCAATTCACACTGAAGCTCTTCCTCCACTGCGATCATGATCTGGTAGACATCCAGAGAATCCGCTCCCAGATCCTCAATAAAGGATGTTTCAGTTGAAATCTCCTCAGGATCCAGGTTCATAACATCTGCAATGATCTCCGCAAGCCTTTGAAATTCCATCTCACTCCTCCAAAGTAATCTTTTCTTTTATCTTTTCGCTGATCCTCTGCTCCTTAAAAGCAATACACTGAAGGACCGAATTCTTGATCTCGATTGCCTTACTGCTGCCATGTGTCTTTACCACCAAACCCGTAAGTCCAAGCAGCGGTGCTCCGCCGTAATCATCCAGACTAAGCCCCTTCATGGTTTTTTTCAGCGCCGGCTTTACCAAAAGGCCTCCTATTTTGCTCCGGAGATCCGACATCAAGCCACCCTTGATGATCTTCACCAGACTGGCTGCAACTCCCTCATACATTTTCAGGATCACATTCCCCACGAAAGCCTCACACACAACGACATCCACCGCGCCTGCAGGAATGTCCCTGGCCTCCACGCTACCCACAAAATTGATCTCCGGACAGTTTTTGAGGAGCGGATAGGTCTCCTTTACCAGAGCATTT
>CACXDS010000260.1 GCA_902766425.1 uncultured Lachnospiraceae bacterium | reverse complement strand
TCGGGATCCTCTCTGTAGGTCTTAGTCTCCTCATCATAAATCAAATAATCTGCAGCTTTTACACTCATCAGGTTTCCTCCTCCGTCTGCGCGTGCAGTCTTTCCAGATATTCCTTTTGGTCTTCCAATATTCCATCCAGTCTTCGAGCGATCCACAGGATCACAGCGGTAAAGATTAGGGACAGGGAATCTGTCGCATAGAAGGCAAGTGCCTCTCTAAAGCCATTTCCCAGGGCCAGGGCCATCACCGCTCTTCCCGACTGCATCAAAAGCAAGGTACATATTCCATAGCATATCGTCCAAAAAGCACTTTCTCTGATTTTCTTCTCTCCTGCCAATTTAAGGAAGATCAAGCCTGCAAGTCCAAAAAGATTTCCAATGCAGTAGATCAGATACTGGGAGGGTGAGGCTCCCAGCGCGATACAAAGCGCCAGTCCTCCAAGTGTTCCCGGTATGGCCGCATATCCCTTCCACCGTACCATGACGATGGCAGTAAGCGCTGCCGCCGCCGAAACTGTGTAAAGCTGATCTGGAAACCATCTGCTGGCCGCCAGGTTAATCACCAGTTCCGAAAAAAAAGTCATCAGAGAAAAGAAAAAAAGATCAATGCTTCTATACTGTTCAAAGCTCAATCGTGGTCCCATGCTCAATTCCTCCAACCACGCCTGTCTTTTTTCTTCAATCAGCCTGCTCACTGCTCTTGCTCTCCGTTCGCATCCGAGAGTGATCCGGGAGTGAAGCGGGAGTGAAGCGGCCGAAAAATGTAAGCGTTTTCATTTACATTTTTACAATATCATATTTTTGGTCAATTTACAAGAAGAAAATGAAAAAAATGTTCATATTCTATGGGTTTTTCCGGTAAATCGTTTCAGTAGCGGTGTCCTCCCAAAGCCAAGCAATTTTTATGAAAAAGCTGCTTTTTCCAATGCATGTCAGGGAGAGGAACCGCTTTGTAAAAAAGCGTCCCGCAGTTAAAGGGAGTGAAAACTGCGGGGCGCTTTCTTATTTTTTCACGCCTGTCGGATGACTTTCCCGGATGTTATCATTCCGTCAGACCTCGGCGATCCCTTTGCTTTTAGCTCGGCTGCTTGCCGATATAAGCCAGAATACCGCCATCCACATATAAGATATGTCCATTCACTGCATCGGAGGCATCAGATGCCAGGAATACTGCAGGTCCCTGCAGTTCCTCCGTCTTCAGCCATCTGTTGGCAGGAGTCTTTGCACAGATAAATAGATCAAAGGGATGTCTGGAGCCATCGGGCTGAAGCTCGCGGAGAGGCGCCGTCTGAGGCGTCTCAATATAGCCGGGTCCGATGCCGTTACATTGAATATTGTACTGACCATACTCAGAACAGATATTTCTGGTGAGCATCTTCAGGCCGCCCTTTGCTGCCGCATATGCGGATACCGTTTCCCGTCCAAGCTCGGACATCATGGAACAGATATTGATGATCTTTCCGTGACCCTTCTTGATCATGGAAGGGATTACAGCCTTGGAAACAATGAAAGGAGCATTCAGATCCACATCGATCACCTTGCGGAAATCGGCAGCGCTCATCTCAATCATAGGAATTCTCTTAATGATGCCCGCATTATTCACCAGAATATCGATGACACCCACTTCCTTCTCAATCTGAGCTACCATGGCCTGTACCTGCTCCTCATCCGTCACATCGCAGACATAGCCGTTTGCCTTGATCCCCTTCTCTTCGTAAGCTGCCAGTCCCTTATTCACCAGGTCCTGATTGATATCGTTAAAGCAGATGGTAGCCCCCGCCTCAGCATAGGCGGATGCAATTGCAAATCCAATTCCGTAGGAAGCTCCCGTTACCAGTGCGACCTTTCCTTCCAAAGAAAACTTGTTTACAAATGACATAGCTTTTTCTCCTTTTCTTTTTTATGTTTGCTAAGTTCCTTGTTACCCGAATTCCAATTTTCCAAGTTTTGCGCCTATAATGTCACGCCCTGCTTGAAGATTGCCATATCATGGAAGCCCGCTTCTTCGCTGCGTACCTTCTTTCCGGAGGCAACCTCCAGCACATAGTCGAAGAGTTCCTTTCCGGTCTGTTCCGGCTCCGCATCCTCCACCAGAACGCCCGCATTAAAATCGATCCAGTTTTTCTTTTTACCGGCGAGCGCTGAGTTGCTGGAGATCTTTACCGTGGGTACCGGCGAAGCAAAGGGTGTTCCCCTTCCCGTAGTGAAGAGTACGATCTGGGCTCCGCTGGCCGCAAGCGCCGTTGCAGCCACCAGATCATTTCCCGGCGCCGATAAGAGATTTAAGCCCGGATTAGTCACCTGTTCGCCATAGGCCAGCACGCCGCTTACCGGAGCGCTGCCGGACTTCTGTGTACATCCCAGGGACTTATCCTCCAAGGTCGAAATCCCGCCCTTTTTATTTCCGGGAGAGGGGTTTTCATAAATTGTCTGATGATTATCCTTAAAATACTGCTTAAAGTCATTGATCAGGCAAACTGTCTTGTCAAACAATTCTTCATCCTTGCATCGATTCATCAGGATGGTCTCGGCACCGAACATTTCCGGCACCTCCGTCAGTATAGTTGTTCCGCCCCTGCTGATCAGCTGATCGGAAAACCTTCCCACCAAGGGATTTGCCGTGATCCCGGAGAAGCCATCACTGCCGCCGCACTTCATGCCGACGATCAGCTTCGAGGTGCTGACAGGCTCCCTTTGGAAGGACGCCGCATAATCGATCAGCTCCTCCAGGATTGCCGTCCCGGCCTCCATCTCATCCTCCACCTCCTGGCATACCAGAAAGCGGACTCTCTTTTCGTCAAATTCACCCAGATAAGGCTTTAGCACATCAATATTACTGTTCTCACAGCCCAGACCCAGAACCAGTACGCCGCCTGCATTTGGATGGCTGATCAGATCCGCCAAGATTGTCCGTGTATGTTCCTGATCATCCCCCATCTGGGAACAGCCATAGGGATGGGGAAATGCGATCACCTCCTCCACCGTTCCCTTTACCATACCGGTTGCTTTTTTCGCCAAGGCTGTCGCCACATTGTTCACGCAGCCAACAGTAGGAATGATCCAGACTTCGTTTCTGACCCCTACCTTTCCGTCCTTTCTGACAAAACCCAGAAAGGTCTGGTCCGGCTTTTTCTCTAATGATGCGCCTACGGGATGATACTCATATTCCAGCAGGTCGTTCAAAGCCGTCTTTAAATTATGTGTATGGATCCATTCACCAGCCTTCACATC
>CACXDS010000259.1 GCA_902766425.1 uncultured Lachnospiraceae bacterium | reverse complement strand
GCGGGAGTTCTTGCCGACATGCATGACAGAAGGGTTCTCATGATGATCGGGGATGGCCTTTCTGCCCTGGGGCCTTTGTTTATATTGCTTTGCATGATGACGGGGGAAGCAAAGCTGTGGCAGATATGCATTGGCGTTTTTGTAAGCGCTGTATTTTCGGCACTTCTGGAGCCCTCCTACCGGGCAACCATCACGGATCTTTTGACGAAAGAGCAATTCACCAGGGCAAATGGATTGACCTCCCTAGCGGGAAGCGCCAGATATCTTGTATCGCCCATGCTTGCAGGGGTGCTTTTGTCCGTCTCCGATGTAAAGCTTCTCTTGATCATAGATATTTGTACTTTTTTTATTACGGTCATGGCGACGGCAGTGGTAAAGCAGGGCCTGTCAGAAGAGCAAGACTTGGTAGAAGAGCAGAGTCCGGCAGAAAAGCAGGGCCTGTCAGAAGAGCAGAGGGTTGCGGAAAAACAAGAAATCGTATTGACGAAATCCCTTGCCGGAGTGGATGAACCGAACTGGAAAACACCCTCCGGGAAGAGATTTGCCGGAAAACTCAAAGAAGGCTGGAATGCCATATACTCCAGAAAGGGCGTGTTTTTCCTTATTATGATCTCCTCCGTCATGACCATGTTTATGGGCGTGATCCAGATACTCTGCGAGCCCATGATCCTCTCCTTTGCGGATGCCGGGACACTTGGAACCACTGAAACGGTCAGCGCCCTTGGCATGCTGGTGACGGCACTGATCACGGGAATCGTGGGGATTAAACGAAATCATTCCCGAGTGTTGGGTATTTCCCTTTCGTTTGCGGGCATCTTTATGGTTCTTTTTTCGCTGAAGGAAAATATCTATTTCATTTGCGCGGCGGGCTTTTTGTTTTTTGCCATGCTTCCCCTTGCCAATTCCTGTCTGGATTACCTTGCCAGAACCAATATCCCGGAGGAGCTGCAGGGCAGGGCCTGGGGATTCATCGGCTTCCTCTCTCAACTGGGCTATATCCCGGCGTATGCGCTCGCCGGTGTCCTTGCGGATTTTTCGGCAAAGGCATTGGGAATCTCCGTGGGCAGGGGCTGCGCTTTGGTGATCGCCATGTCTGGGGGACTTATGATACTGACAGCTCTTGGTTCTCTTTTCTCCAAAAGCATTCGGGGGTTGGAAGGTATTTAGGGGGGAAAGATTACTTTTCCCACTTGCTTTTTCGGGGAGCCGTGCTATAATACTTTTATATAGCTTTGACGGAGACCGAGTTCGTTAGAACCGCGTTGCAGAGAGATGCCGGAAGGTGAAAGGGCATCACGCGGATACGAAGGAGACCGCTCCCGAGCTTCCCGTGAGAAAGACCGGTTTTTGAGCCATAAGGGATGCCAGGCATGAGATCCCGTGTATGGAAGGTTGCAGGCTTGAAATGTGGTCACAAGCAGGACGAATCCTCCATCGTTACTGGAGATCAGAGTGAAAAATCAAGGTGGTACCGTGCTTAACCAAGCACCCTTGGAAACAGGGGTGCTTTTGTTTTTTAAACCGCAAGAGGCACCCGGACTCAGAAAGGAGATCAAACCCATGAAA
Source organism: uncultured Lachnospiraceae bacterium (assembly GCA_902766425.1). GTDB lineage: Bacteria > Bacillota > Clostridia > Lachnospirales > Lachnospiraceae > Acetatifactor. Next base: position 474 of record CACXDS010000259.1, on the reverse strand, counting down.
ATCATTTACAAAGACGGAACCGTCGGCGAGTGTCCAGAGGAGGAGGTAACGCATGTTCTGCGCCACTCTGCCGCACACATTATGGCGCAGGCCATTCAGAGACTTTACCCGGAGGCGGATTTTGCCTATGGTCCCGCCACAGAGCGTGGATTCTATTATGATGTGGATCTCGGTGACAGGAAGCTTTCCGATGAGGATCTGGCAGCCATTGAGGCGGAGATGAAGAAGATCACCAAGGAGAATCTGCCCTTCAAGTCCTTTATCCTCGATCGTGAGGAGGCCGTGAAATTTATGCACGAGCGGGGAGCAAAATATAAGGAGGAGCATATCGGGGATCTGCCCGAGGATGCGGTGATCAGCTTCTATCAGCAGGGCGAATATGTGGATATGTGCATCGGACCCCACATTACCTACACGAAAGCGTTGAAGGCCTTCAAGATCACCGGACAGAGCGGTGCTTACTGGAAGGATAAT
>CACXDS010000258.1 GCA_902766425.1 uncultured Lachnospiraceae bacterium | reverse complement strand
TCTCTGAGATATAAAGTCAGTATAGTTAAGTTTCTGATTTTTTTAAGGTTTACAGGACCATAGATAGAACCATACACAGCAGCCTTCTCACCTTTTACAAGTCCTGCAATGGGTTTTATCTCTTCAAATCGCTCATATCCCTTTGGATAATGGCGTAGAAGCTCTCCCACCGTTTTGATCCCGGCCTTTTCATAGAGCTTAGCGTTTTTCTCACCGATCCCTTTGATTTCTGTTATAACGGATTCTTCGTTCATCACATATCCTCTGAATGCCATTCTCAGAATGACATAATCAACAAAACAGGGCGTCTGTCTCAAAAACAAACGCCCTTAGGTTTCTTTAATTACAATTAGGGTGTTTTACCCTTATTCCACCGAGATCAAATAATAGTAGATGGGTTGCCCCCCGCACTGAAGCTCTACATCAAGTCCGGAGTATTTATCGGCCAGAAGCTTTCTCGTTGCCTCAGCATCATCTTCTGTAATATCCGCACCATAGTATATGCTGATCAGCTCAGATTCCTCTCCCATCATTGCCTCAACGGATTCCAGCACAACCTTTGTCAGATCAGTGCCATTGGCAAGGATTCCTTTATCGCCAACGCCCATGAAATCATCCTTTTTGATTTCTTTGCCATCGATCATGGTATCGCGCACAGCGTAGGTGATCTGACCGGTTTTTACCTTACCGATCTCCCGGAGCATGGTCTCCTCATTCTCATCGACAGAGCTGTCCTCCATATAATTGATCACTGCAGTGATGCCCTGCGGAATGGTCTTGGTGGGGATCACCAGAAGATTTTTATCAGTCATCAACTCAGCGGCCTGTCTGGCAGCCATAATGATATTTTTATTATTTGGAAGCACAAATATGTTTTCGGCATTGACCTTATCCACTGCGTCCAGAATATCCGCAGTGCTGGGATTCATGGTCTGTCCGCCCTCGATGATATAGTCGACACCGATACTCTTAAAGATCTCGCTAAGGCCCTCTCCGGCTGAGACGGCGATAAAACCGATCTTTTTAGCAGGCTCTTTGGAGGAAGCCTTTGATTCATCGCTGTTTTTTGAATCATTATTATGATTCTTTGCACCTGCTTCCATATTGTCATCCAAGGTCAAATTGCGGACCAGAATCTGAGAAAGCTGACCGAACTTTAATCCCTTTTGAATGGTAAGGCCGGGATCATCCGTCATAAGCTTAACGCGAACCTTTTCTCCATCATGAATACATAATACGGAACCGCCAATGGAATCCAGATAATTCTTAAAATCTGACTCGATCTTAATGTTAAAGGGCTTGGAGAGAGAAATCACATATTCCGTCTCATATTGAAAGGTATGCTCTTTTACAGCCGGCATTTCCTCTTGCACTACCTTTGCAGGCTCTGCTGTATCAAGACTGATATCCGTCTCCTTACCAGTCAGAAATGCATAGGCGCCGGAAATCACTTCCACAAGTCCCCTACCGCCGGAATCCACAACGCCTGCCTGCTTTAATACGGGTAACAGCTCCGGAGTCTGATCCAATACATAACGACCATGCTCCAAAATCTTGGAAACATATTCTTCCAGATCTGTAACACCCTCATCGCACAATTCCCTGGCCTTTTCCGACATTCCCCTGGCCACAGTCAGAATGGTACCCTCCATGGGCTTCATAACCGCCTTATAAGCAGTTTCAACGGCCTTCTCGCAGCTCTCCGTAATGGTGGCAACACTTAATTTATCATAGGTCTTGATCACCTTTGTAAAGCCACGGAACAGCTGAGATAAAATAACACCGGAATTTCCCCTGGCGCCGCGCAGGGAGCCGCCGGAAATAGCCTTGCACAGTGCCTCCATTTTGATGGGCTCCTGCAATGCGGCAACCTCTTTTGCAGCTGACATGATCGTCATTGTCATATTAGTTCCGGTATCTCCATCGGGAACGGGAAATACATTTAATTCATTGATAACCTCTTTATTACGCTCTAAGTTCTTGGCAGCCGCTAAGAATAACTGTGAAAACAACTTAGCGTCTATTTCCTGGTAAGCCACAACAGAATCCTCCCTTTAATCAATCACTCTTACGCCTTCAACAAAAATGTTGATCTTTTCCACTTCCAAGCCGGTAAATTCTTCTACCTTATACTTGACATTATTGATCAAGTTGTCCGCAACCGCAACAATACTCACATCATATGCAACGATCACATGAAAATCCAATACCAGCTTCTGGCTGGCGGAAACAGAAACCTGGATTCCTTTACTGAGGCTGTCCTTTTTCAGAATACGAACCAATCCATCTCGAACACCCGCAATAGTCATGCCAACGATTCCAAAGCACTCAACGGCAACACTTCCTGCGTATTGTGCAATGACATCATGGTTAATGGCAACACTGCCCATATGCGTATCGATCGTAGAACCTTTCATACGACTATCCTTTCCTTTCTGTTTTTAATTACTGTTTTTTATTGTAACTATTCCTGTTCAACTGACTGAAGCCTTTTCCCAGAACTGACTCCAAGACAGATCAATCCACAGGTTTGCCGCAGGACATACAAAATCTGGCTCCGTCTGCAATCTGCTGACCGCAATTTTTGCAGAAAACAGGTGCGCTTGCGGCTTGCGGCAGGATCATTTTCTCAATCTCATCCATATTCGCTCCGCAAGCGGTACAACGCACATTGAGCTTTGCCTGCTCAGCACCGCAATTGGGACAGATCCTCATCCCCTTCAAGGTTGCCTGTTCCTTCTTGCTGGTCTCATAGTCCTTCCTGTTCTGGTCAAGATTATGAATCAGTTCGGGACACATACTCTTAATCTCGGCATAGTGCTGTAAATAAAGGGTCTCTGCCAGCTTCTTCAACTGTTCGTTATAGCTTTTGTCCAGCTGACTGAGATGAACAGTCACCTTAGCCAGTCCGCCGGCATCGGACGCTTTTTGAGTAATGTCTTTTCCTGCATTTGTAAGTGATTCCTTTGCCTTGTTAAAAAAATCCATGCCCGCCTCCTAATTATTCTCTCCTAATTTGCGGTAAATATTTTTCCGCAATAATCACATTCCACCGTTGCACCCTTCATTGCCACTGTAGTGCCGCCACAGCCGGGGCATTTCGCAGTAACCTGTGTATTCGCTGCCTGAGAAACTGTATTCATTACATTTTCGACCATACCAGCCCCTGCCTGATACATGGCCTGCATCTGAGGCTGCATAACAGGCTGCATCATCGGCTGAGGAGAAGCGACATCAATGCTTCTGGTCAATTCGTTGATCGTAGCGCCGCGGAAGGATCCCTTAGAGATCAATTTCTGAAGATCATTGCGCACAGTATCGTAATTCACATTCATGGTATTGGAAATGGTGTCCAGACTATATACCTTCTGATTGGCAACCAGATCAATATAACCCCTGTATCGCTCCACCTTCTTCTTATTCTGCTGTCCAAAATAGATAAGTGCCGCGCCGCCGGCAATATAAAACAGAGCAGTCAGAATCTTTCTTCCGGAAAAGCCCGATATACCGACCAAGATCAGAATGACACCTACGATCATACAGATTCTGGTAGTCTTGCTGCCATCCAGCATGGTCTGTTTTGACGAATTGATCCTTCCGATCAAAAGAACAATACCGATGGGCCAGCAAAAAATAAAGGCAACAACGATGACCCAGGTTTTAAACCAAAAAGGCTGTTCATTGTTATACATAATTCCGTCTCCTCCTAAAAGTTTGCTTTATTTGCAAGACGTGACTTTCTCTCCGCCGCAAGTTTTTCAATTTTATCACAGGCCTGTAAAATAGGCTCTTCTTCCCCTTTTTCCAGAATATCGTCCAACTCCCGGATCGCATCCAGAATGGATTTTTCCAGCTCTTCAATCTCCGGAGTGCTTACCGTCTGGCCGGAGGCAAGGGAGTCATAGGCATGCTCCACCTTCTTTTTATAGGGCGCATCATAGGGCACTTTATTCATGGCACTTTTCATGGCTTCCAGAGTTTTCTTGAAATTCATGATCTCCCAGCCGCGAATCTCCTGCTGTTCATTGATAAACTTGTTTTCCGCCCTGCCAAGAATCACGATCACTAAAAATGCCGCCAGTATTACAACATGAACAAATGCCACCTTCTTCGCCAAAAGCTCGGGAAGATACAACGAACGAAAAGCAGTTCCCAGAGTGATCACAAGATACGCCATTCCATAGACCGAAAGGCTCATGCCCAATACTCTTTTCTCCTTTGTGGCCAGAAAGATCATCACATAGGAGGATAACAGCACAGCAATAACGGAAAAAAGCAAATTGATCCAAAACACAAAACGATAGGATCCTGAAAACAGAAACATACATACAACATCTGCAATCAATACGATTGAAGCGATTAAGAGCATACTTGTTTTTTTCATGTTTATCATCTCCCCACTCTACTCTATTCCACCTTTGTTCCGCATCTTCCGCAGAATTTCATGCCCTCTGGAAGCTCTGCTCCGCACTGCTTGCATACAGCAGGTCCGGTGGAAACAGGGGTACCGCACTGCCCGCAGAAACGCATACCTGCAGGAATCTCCGCACCACAGCTGGTACAGATCTTCTTTTGCTCTTCCATTCTGTTACCGCAGGAGCCACAGAATTTCATCCCGTTGGGTACAGAGGCATTACACTTAGGACAGATCTTCACATTGGCCGGTTGTCCCGGATTCATATTATACAGTCCCACATTTTCCTGATTGCCACCAAAAAGATCCTGCGTCATGGTACGGACATAGCCCCCCATGGCCACACCCATACCAATTCCCATGCCTGCACTACCTGCCTCGCCGCCGATTCCTTCGTTACGAGCTAAGGTTTTTAAGATCTCAGCTTCCTCCTGTCTGGCCCAGCCATTGTTACCATCCTGATCACGGATCTTCATGCGCTCGTAATCCGCCTGAGCAGCCTGACCGGAGACATATCTGTCAGCTTCAGCCTTTTCACGGCTCAGTCCAAAGCGCATCCGTTCATCCTCAATATTCTGCTGGCGCTCAAACATTCTTTCCTGTCGCTCTCTTCTGAGCCTTGTGATGGTTTGCAGATTTTCATCATCGATCACGCCAATGCTTTCTATATAGAAATTGACCAGCTCCACCCCATACTCATCCAAGATAGGATATAGAGCATTCACAAGGGAATCTGCAAGCTGCTTTTTCTTATTGCACACCACGATCACTTCCTCCGAGGAAGAGCTGAGATATGCAGCCAGCGCATCGGAAATATTCTGAATAAATGCGGTTCTGAAATTCTTTACCAGATCATCCTCGCTGGCAACCCGGTTTGCACCAACCATTTTCAGAAAGAATTTCTTTCCGTCCCTGATCCGAATGGTGTATGCCCCCCTGGCCTGCACATGAAGATATGTCTGCCAATAGGGATCCAGAACATTGATGGGTTCAATGGTTCCCCACTTTTTCTCGGGGTGGTCCTGCTTACTGATATAATAGATCCTACAATTATAAGCACTGACACCGCCGGATAAAAGAGTGGATTTCAGTGTAGTCAGAAAAGGAAAGTTCTCAGTGGTCAGGGTATATTTCCCGCCCTGAAAGGTTTCCTCTACAATTCCATCCTTCATAAAAAGAGCTTCTTCATATTCTGCAACGATCAATTGAGCACCATTGTTGAAGTCCTCACAAGGAACCTTATAGCAGAGCATATTGCCCATGGAATCATTTTTGATCACATTCATGATCGGTTTCAATGCCATATTAGCCATCTTGCAGCTCTTCCTCCGTAATTAAATAGTTTTGGGATTCATTCGGTTACTTAAATGCTAAATTCTTTCCATGATGACATATCTATATTACTATATCAGCTTTTATGCAAAAAATAAAGTTCTAAATCATAAAATATGAAAAATAATAATTTTTTTATGATTAGGGCTTGCTTTTCCAAAGTTTATCTGTTAATATATCAATGTTGTGAATTTTTGCAATATAATCTTGTAAGGACGAGGAGGTGTTCAGGAATGGCTAAATGTGATATTTGTGGCAAGGGTGTTCATTTTGGTAATAATGTAAGCCACTCTCATAGAAGAAGCAACGCAATTTGGAATCCCAATGTAAAGCGCGTTAAGTGCAAGGTTGACGGAATGGCAAAGCGCCTTCATGTCTGCACAGGTTGTCTTCGTTCCGGAAAAGTTGAGAGAGCCTAAGATTTATTGAAATCGACCTCATTAATCCCTGTAGAATATCTATCTACAGGGAATTTTTTTCCGCTTTCATTCCTTATTGTCCACTTCTCTTTCCCAATTAACACTCCGTCAGGCAAAAATACCCTGCCGCTGCCAGAACAAGGATCAGCAGTAGTCCCACCAGTCTGTCCCTGACCAAAAGCATAAGAAACATACCAAAGGCCATGCACAATATTCCGATTCCAGCGATCTTTCTCATTGTGTCCTTCACATGATACATTTTTATATAATATGAAGGCAGGAACCATATGGCTCCTGCCTTGACAAAATTGCTCATCTGAATGAAATACGCTTGCTCTTCAGATTATTTTTCGACTATTTTTCTTCCGGGAATGCGATATCCAGAGCCTGCTCATCGGATACCTGCTCTCCGCCCTTATCCTTTTTCTTTTCCAGGAATTTATCCACCATATCAGGTACCATATCCAGAACCTTTGTCACGGTATCCTGGTTCTTGACATTCACCAGCTTGACAACCCCATTCTGGATCACCAAAACGGCGCTGGGAGTCATTTTTCCGCCGATTCCGCCTGCTCCGGTGCCTGAGCTTCCATTATTTCCCTCTTTTCCTGTCTTGTTGCCTGCCCCTGCGCCCACGCCAAAGGTCACATCCACCAGCGGGAGAATGATCGTATCACCGATCTTGGTCGCCTCCCCTACCACGGTTTTGGTGGAGAGAACTGTATTCATCCCCTTCAGAAGTGCTTCCACAACACTTTGGAACTGATTGCCATTTTCAGCCATACATAACCTCCATTCTAAGATAAATATTTTTACATTCCTGACACATTATTTTTTCTTTTTCTTTTTTGTCTTGGATGTCTTTTGCTTTTTGTCTCCACTCCGATGCCGATCGATTACTTTCTTCAATCGCCATAGCCGCTTGTCCAGAATGACTCTGAGCCCATCCAGCAGTAAAGTAAAAACAGTAAAATGTCCCTTTACCGAAAGCTCACACTCCAGGATCTCTTTTTCAAAATCCGGCTCCAGCTCCAGAAAAAGCCTTTTGGGATAAAGCGCTTGAGCTACACAATACCCTCCAAAAACATATCCTGTGACATCCGGAGAAGCGGCGCCAAAATGCAGAGTACCTTTCACTTTACGCGGCAACAGATTCTTTAATATGTGTAATAATCTGGCAAGAAAGGCGTTTATTAAAGCCTT
>CACXDS010000257.1 GCA_902766425.1 uncultured Lachnospiraceae bacterium | reverse complement strand
GCATAGAATAGGAGTGACATAACCGCTGCCACAGTCCAGCCCACCGGCCAGGCACTCCATATTCCCACATATCCCAGTGCTGTCTGCGAAAGCAGGAAGGCAAGCACCACCCTTAAGATCAGGTCGGTAAAGGTAGCCGCCATAAATTTGTCCATCATTCCGGTTCCCCTGAGGACACCGTCCGCCACCAATTTGGCCGAAACCACAAAATAAAAGGGCGCCACCAGCCTTAAAAAGGACATGCCTGAGGCAATCGCCAGATCCGTGGATTCCTTCATGAAGAACAGAAGAAAGCTCCTCCCCAAAAGCTCATAAGCGATCACGATCGGCACGGATAGAATCCATACCAGCTTAATCCCCGCTTTGAAGCCCTCCTTGATGCGCGCAAGCTCTCCTGCCCCCAGATTCTGAGCCGCATAGTTCGATATTCCGTTTCCCAAGGTTGTAAAGGATGTGATCACAAGATTGTTTAGCTTGATCGCTGCGGAATACCCGGCCATGACGCCGGGTCCAAAGCCGTTGATGACTCCCTGGATCATGATATTACCGATGGAGATAAAGCTCTGCTGAAGTATGCTTGGTATGGCAATTTGGACAAGCTTTGTGCAGATCTCCCACGAAAAGAGCCTGTGTGCCTCATGCGTTTGAATCCCCTTCAGTCTTTTCAGCACAAAGATCACTGCCAGGACACAGCTGATCCCCTGACAGATGAAGGTTGCCCATGCAACTCCCGCCACTCCCATCCGCAGCCCTGCCACAAACCAGACATCCATTGCAATATTGGAGCAGGAAGAGACCGCCAGAAACCAAAAAGGCGTCCGGGAGTCTCCCAGCGCCGAAAAGATTCCCGTTGCCATGTTATAAAAAAACACAAAGGGAAGGCCGACAATATAAATATCCAGATACAGCTTCGAATCGGCGAATACCTTCTGAGGCGTTCTGATCAGCCGCAAAAGCCCGGCGCTTCCCAGAATCCCTGCGCACATCAGGCAGACGCACAAAACGGCACTTGCGATAAATGCTGTCGATACGGCAGTTTTTACCTTTCCATACTGCTTTGCCCCAAAGAACATGGATACCACCACAGAGCACCCGATGTTGCACCCAAAGGCAAATGCGATAAAGATGAGCGTGATCTCATAGCTGTTTCCCACAGCGGCAAGGGCGTTTTCCCCGATAAACCTTCCCGCTACCAGACTGTCCGCTATATTGTATAGCTGTTGAAAAAGAATGCTCCCAAATAAAGGAATACAAAACCTCCACAGTACCTTCTCCGGTTTTCCCACTGTCAGATCCATATTCATAACATAGTCTCTCCTATCTTGCTTTTCTTACGATTTCCCATTATAATGATCCTGTTACTATATGTAAAATATATATTTTATATATTTTCCATGTAATTTTAATATATAGGAGCCGCGCCATGTCCGCTAGCTTTGAATATTATAAAATTTTTTATTATGTCGGGAAATACGGGAGCTTTACTCAGGCAGCAAAGCTTTTGATGAATAACCAGCCCAATGTCACAAGAATGATGAATAATCTGGAGTCCGAACTGGGATGCCGTCTTCTTGTGCGCTCTCAAAAAGGAGTAACCCTGACACCGGAGGGGGAGAAGCTCTTTGCACGGGTGGAATCCGCATATACGCAGCTTCAACTTGGCGAAGCCGAAATCAATGCTCAGAAATCCCTTCAAAGCGGAACTCTCTCCATTGCAATCAGCGAAATTGCCCTGCATGTATGCATGCTGCCCATCCTTCAGAAATATAAGGCCAAGCATCCGGGGATCCAACTCCGGATACTCAACCTTACAACACCACAGGGGATTCGTGCCGTGGAACAGGGTACCGTGGAGCTTGCCGCCGTCTCCTCCCCGGTTTCTTTCAGCAAAGCCCTGGTCTCCCAAAAAATCGGCAGTTTTCAGGAAAAGCTCATTGCCGGAAGCTACTATGCCCCTCAGTTTAAGGATAGGAACTCCCTGTCCGACATATCGGAGGCACCACTTATCACTCTGGGAAGAGATACCACATCTCGTTTATTTCTTGACAACTTTTTTGCGGAAAACGGCCTGTTACTCACCCCATCCGTAGAGGCCGCCACTACTGACCAGATCCTGCCCATGGTCGCCCATGACATTGGTCTTGGTTTTGTCCCGGAAGCATTTGCCAAGGAAGCGCTTAAGAGAAAAGAAGTATTTGAGATTCGTCTAAAAGAAAAAATTCCTCCAAGAGACATTTGCCTTATCAAGGACAAAAAACATCCCTTAAGCCTGGCGGCAAATGTCTTGGAAAAGATGAT
>CACXDS010000256.1 GCA_902766425.1 uncultured Lachnospiraceae bacterium | reverse complement strand
GCTGATAGTATCCGGATGCAGGGCCAGCATGGAATCCGCGAACTCATTCATAAAGTCCTCCGTCTCCTCATTGATCTTCATGTGAATACCAAGCTCCAGCATCTTATACAGACGCTTTCTCTTTTTTTCACTCTGGCTGGCCCCCTGAATGGCACCGCCGATGATCTTGGTCATCAGCTTCGCCACAAAGGGGCTCCCCTGATCCAGATCGGAGCTTCCGATAAAGCCATGGTTCACATGAATATTTTTGCGCTGGATCAAAAGCCCCACAAAGCTTCCTCCCAAGGAGGAGCCATAGGCTCCGTCCACCTTCCCGCCATGCTTTTCCTTGATATAGGCCTCAATCTTTTCCGTCACTGTGATCATGTCGGGAAAGGGCACAGAGGCGTCCCCGTCGAAGCCATCGTAATTCACACAGATCAGATGATAGCGCCTTGCAAGCTCCTCCAGCACATTCCGAAAGTTGATCTGATAAGTACAAGCCGTTCCCGGCAGCATTAATAAGGTCTTTTCGTTTTCCAATCCAAATTCGTCAAATGTCATCTGATTGCCTCCTTCAAAAAGTGAGATTTATCTCACTTTTTATATTTATATCTCATTTCCGGAGTTTTGTCAAATGAAAAAAAGGGAGCGAAGCCATACGGCCCCGTCCCCTTTCGTCTTTCAAATCAAGTTAAAGTCTCTTTTCGATCTCTTCAATGAGAATCTTCAGCGCCTTTACTCTGGCGTACTTCTTGTCGTTGGACTCCAATACATACCAGGGTGCGTTGGTGGTGTTGGTCTTTTGGAGCATCTCATTGATGGCCTCCTCATACTGATCCCACTTTTCCCGGTTTCTCCAGTCCTCATCCGTGATCTTCCATTGCTTTTCCGGCGTATTCTGGCGGTCTGTAAAGCGCTCCAGCTGGGTGTCCTTATCGATCTGCACCCAGAACTTAATGACAATGGCGCCCCAATCCGTCAGCTCCTTCTCGAACTCATTGATCTCATTATAGGCTCTCTGCCAGTCATTTTCCGAACAGAACCCCTCCAGGCGCTCCACCATCACGCGACCGTACCAGGTGCGGTCAAAGATGGCGATATGTCCGGTTCTGGGAAGTCTGGTCCAGAATCTCCAGAGATAATGCCTTGCCTTCTCGTGAGGCTCCGGACTGGCTATGGGATGCACCTCGAAGCCCCTGGGATCCAGTGCTCCGGTGATCCGCTTGATATTACCGCCCTTTCCCGCGGCGTCCCAGCCCTCATAGGCAATGATCACGGGGATCCGCTTGCGGTAGAGCTCATTGTGGAGCTTGCCCAGCTTCTTTTGCAGCTTATCCAGCTCCTTCTTGTACTCCTCATCCGTCAGGGATTTATCCAGAGGGATCTCCGCCAGCTTCGGTGTCTTGCGAAGTGGAAATACATTCTGCAGAATGGGAACCGCCTGCGCCCCCCGGGACAGAGCCATGTCAATGCCATTCACCATAATGTCCAGGAGCTGGAGCTCCGCCCATTTTTTATTTTTCGCGTCTATGATATACCAGGGCGCCTGGGACTGATTGGTCTCCCTCAGATACTCGTCATACACCTCCAGGCACTTTTCATAGTGCTTGTTCTGCCAGAGGTCAAACTCACTGACCCTCCATTTGGTATTCTTGTCCTCCAAAAGCCCGTCCAGACGCTTTTTCTGCTCCTTCTCATCAATGTGAAAGAAGAATTTCAGCACCAGATATCCATTGTCCGTAAGCTGACGCTCAAAGATCTTGATGCTGTTCATGCGATGCTGGTACTCCTGCGCAGTCAGGTCACCCTTCAGGTAATCCCCTGTCACCTCATCCATCCAGCTGCCGTCCAGAAACTCATATTTTCCCGCCTCCGGGATCTTAACAAAATGCCTGTACAGAAAGGGCTTCCTCATGTCATCCTCGGTCTTAGCCCCCATGGTGGCAACCTTAAAGAATCTGGGATCGATATTCCGGATCACCTTTCCCAGAATGCTCCCCTTCCCGGCGGCCCCCCAGCCCTCCAGCACCACTAAAACAGGGAGCTTGTGATCCTTGATCTCCGTCTGCTTGGTGGCCAGTCTGGCCCGCAGCTCCTCGATCCGCTCCTCCACCACCTCATCCGCAGGTCTCTCCGATCTTTGAAAATCCTTTAACATGTAAATACCTCCTCTCCGCCCTTCGGCCTTTCCCACTAAATTGAATTCTACTCCATCACCCTGAGTAACTCCCGGAATACCCCCTCGTTCCCCTGAACGATCACACAGAGCCTCTCCTTCGCCCGGGACACATTCTGATACAGCATCTGTACATAGAGATAATCCTCATTCGGTCCGTCCGCGCTGATGAGCCGTCCGGAGTCATTATAATCGAATCTCCCGTCCAGTACCACAGACACGGCATCAAATTCCAGTCCGATCACATCATGGGAATTCTCGCAGTTTTTTCTGTAAAACCAATTGGACTTGTTCTCTGTAGCTCCCTCCGGCACCGGCATGGAAATAAAGCGATACCCCCGCCTCTCATAGCTCTCCAATAAGTATTCCGTCTCCGAGGGATCCCCGGAATAGAGCAGTTCAATATTTTCAAAGGACTGGCTGCTCCTTTTATGAAGATCCAGCATGGCGTTGATAAAAGCATAGATCTCCTTACTGGTCCGGATTGTCTTTGTCAGAGACAGTTCCGTAAATCCATTCATCTGCCTGAGTCTCTCCGGATTATTCCTCACCAGCTCCGACCGGGAGAGCACCTGCTTCAGATCATAGACAAAGATACATGCCTTGATCCGCCCGGAGGTATATGCCACAATGATCTCCTTTAGCTTTTCTCCGCTGATCCGCTGGGTCTCATCCACACAGACGATATCGTAGGTCCTGATCTCCTCCGGATCCATATCGTCCGCTTCTACAATGGTGATCTCCTCCAGCAGATTCCGAAGCTTTTGATGCCCCTCCGACAGATTTCCGCAGTGAATGACGCATACAGAATAATTTTCCGCCAGCTTCTTTGCAATATCATATAAGAGCAGAGTCTTTCCCGTGCCTGCTTCCCCGGTGATCCCCCATAATCCCGCTCTGGAACGCCGGATGCCGGACACGATCCTTTCCTTCATCTGCTGCTGATGCTCCGTGAGGAAATACTGATCCGCAAGGAACCGCTGCGGCTCACTGAAGGGTGAGATCAAATATTCTCCGGGGTGAAACATCTCCTCGATCTGCTCCTGCACCGGATGTCTGATCCGTCCCAGCGCTCTTTTCAGTTCCCGGAAGGAACACTTCTTCAGCGTGCCCTCCTTCAGGGTATAGAGCTGACCGCCCCCTTCTTTGTCTCCCACATAGGTAAAGCTGTAAATCTGCCTGGCGATCAGGGACAGATAATACGCATTCCGCTCAAGCTGTTTTTTCACGCGACTAAGCGTTACGCTGGGGCTGGCGCTCTTTAGCTCCAGATTGACCGCACATTCGTTGCGCCCCACCTTCAAAAGATCGAACTCACGCGAAATATGCGGGATGGTAAAGGAATAGAACCAGTCCTCAAGGCATTCCTTCTCCGCCCCCACACGCCGCAGTTCCTCCACGATCTGCCGGATCTGCTCAAACTCCTGTCCCTTGATCCGAAGCCTTCCGTCCCGTCCGGAAAGCTTCCTTTCGAACAGTCCCAGCAGCTCCTCCGGCACATCCCTCGTCAACGCATACAAATCAACCCCACGCATCCCTGCTACTCTCCGCCTTCCTGTCGCCCCCTCGGCATCCTATAGCTTTATTTTACTCCATTTCGTTCTTTTCGTCCATATCCTCCCAGAATTGTTTTCTCTGTTCCTTCTCGGGAGTTTGACAGTTAAATAATCGAAAAAATGCTTTCAATCCTTATCTGGCTTGATTTTTTTGTCAACTTTTTTGATTTATATACT